>JANYJA010000107.1 GCA_025358575.1 Terriglobia bacterium | reverse complement strand
CGGCGGTCACATCTACAGCCGCATCTCCAACCCGACCGTCGCGGTATTCGAGGAGCGGGTGGCGGCGCTGGAAGAGGGCTCCGGGGCGCTGGGCGTGGCGAGCGGCCAGGCGGCGCTGCACATCGCGATCGCGACGTTGATGGACGCGGGCAGCCACATCGTGGCCTCGACCTCGCTCTATGGCGGCACGCGCAACATGCTGGCGCTGACCATGCCGCGCTTCGGCATCGAGACGACGTTCGTGCATCCGCGCGACCATGACGGCTTCGCCAAGGCGATCCGGCCCAACACGCGCCTGGTGATCGGCGAGACGATCGGCAATCCGGGCGGCGAGGTACTCGACATTCCCGCGATCGCCGCGATCGCGCACGCGGCCAAGATCCCGCTGATGATCGACAACACCTTTGCGTCGCCATATCTGTGCCGGCCGATTGAGCATGGCGCCGATATTGTGGTTCACTCGGCGACGAAATTCATCGGCGGGCACGGCACGTCCATCGGCGGACTGATTGTGGATAGCGGCAAGTTCGATTGGAGCCAGGGCGCGTTTCCGATGCTGCTGGAGCCGAGCCCGGGGTATCACGGGATCAAGTTTCACGAGGTGTTCGGGCAGATAGCATACATCATTAAGGTGAGGGTTGAGGGGCTTCGCGACTTTGGGCCATCGATGAGCCCGTTCAATTCGTTTCTGTTTTTGCAGGGGATTGAGACACTGAAGATGCGGATGGACGGACATTGCCGGAATGCGATGGCGGTGGCGGAGCATCTGGAGACGCATAAAGACATTGCGTGGGTGAACTATCCGGGACTGGCTTCGAGCAAGTATGCGGGGCTGACGAAAAAGTATTTGCCGCTGGGCGCGGGAGCTATTTTGACGTTTGGGATAAAGGGTGGGGCGGCGGCGGGGCGGAAATTTATAGATTCGCTGAAGCTGCTGTCGCATTTGGCGAATGTAGGAGACGCGAAGAGTCTGGTGATTCATCCGGCGTCGACCACGCATCAGCAGTTGGGCGTGGAAGAGATGAAGGCGGCGGGGATTTCGGAAGATATGGTGCGGCTGTCGGTGGGGCTGGAGGATATCGAAGATATTTTCTGGGACCTGGATCAGGCTTTGTTTGCGGCTAGGTGAGGGGTAAGAGGCGCGCCGTGAAAGTCTACCCACTAGCCGGAAGGCCGATTGTGGCTGTTGCACCGGCTGTCGCCAACGCGATTTTCGATGGGAGGGGAAAACGGGTGCGGGCGCTGCCGCTCAAGCTGGGATGATCAACCGTTGGTGGCGGGTAGTCGGCGGACTGTCGATGAATCTGGCGCTCGGGACGCTCTACGGGTGGAGCGTGTTCGTGGCGCCTCTCGAAGCGCGGTTCGGGTGGAAGCGGGCCGATACGTCGATGGTATTTACGATTGCGGTAATCGTGTTCGCGCTCAGTTTCGTGGCGGCCGGGAGAATCCAGGATAAGTTCGGGCCGCTTTGGTGTTCGCTCGCGGGCGGAATTCTGGTGAGCCTCGGATTTTTTCTCTGCGCCTATACCACGAGCTTGTCCTATCTTTACTTGTGCTTCGGTGTGATCGGGGGATTAGGGAACGGGTTCGGGTATGCTACGCCGATTCCTGTGATGGCGAAATGGTTTCCGGATAAACGCGGGCTGGCGATTGGGATTGCGGTGGGCGGGTACGGCGCTGGGTCGGCGATATTTGGGCCGCTGGCGCAACTGAAGCTGATTCCGGCATACGGTCTACCGGCGACCTTTCAGATTTTAGGCGGAATTTTCCTGGTAATGACGATGGTGGGGGCGCTCCTGCTGCGCAATCCCCCACCGGGATACAAACCGGAAGGGTGGTCTCCAGCGGCGGCAAACATCTCTGGAGCGCGCGACTTCACGCCCGGCGAAATGCTGCGGACGCCGACTTTCTATCTGATGTGGGTGGGGTATGCGCTGGGCTGCTCGGCAGGGCTTATGGTGATTAGCCAACTGGTGCCGTTCGCTAAGAGCGTGGGGATTGCGGCGGCGGCGCTCTCGACGATGACGCTGGTGGTTGGCGCGTTCGGAAACGCATCGGGGCGGATTCTGTCGGGGTGGATGTCGGACCGGCTGGGGCGCATCAACGTGCTGCGAACCATGATCGGGATCTGCGTCGTCGCGATGCCTGCGTTGTATTCGGCGGGCAGCAATGTGGTGTTGCTGTACGCCGCGGTTTTCATTGTTTACTGGTGCTACGGCACGCAACTTTCGGTGAACGGTGTTGCGGCGTCCGACTTCTGGGGCACAAAGAACGCGGGCATCAATTACGGGATTCTATTTACGGCATGGGGTGTGGCGGGGATCATCGGGCCGCGAATCGGCGGCGTGTTATATGACCTACATCACAATTACCAAGCCGCGTTTTATAGTGCGGCTGCGCTGGCGAGTGTGGCTCTGCTGTGCGAGTTCGGGGCACGGAGGCCGGCGAACGGGCGCTAAAGCTCGAGAGCTCCAAGGGCCGAGTTGTAGGCTGATCGGATTCGATGCGCTTACCAGATAACCTTTAGCGCGAGTTGCACGTTTCGCGGCTCACCCGCGCCAATGCCCGGCGAGCCGTAAGCTTGCACGGTTGCGAAACTCAACCCCATGCCTGTTCCCGAGCAGACACACGTGTCCGGCCCGCTCAAATTCAGCCTGTTGAACAGGTTGAAAATTTCTACCCGAAACTGCGCGGAGATCCTCTCCATTGAACCCTGGTCCATAAAACTGGTTCCCGCGGTGTTTCCGTAGGTGCCCGGCTTCGGCAGCGAGAACGCAGCCGCGTTAAACCAGCGAAACCCGTTAGCCCAATTACCAAACTTATTCGAAGGCAGTACGACACCGCTAAAAGGATCGCCAACCTTATCGGCGCGGTCACCCCCGCCGAAGCTGTTGCTGATATTCTGCCCCGCGGCCACGCTGAACGGGGTTCCCGTATGGGCAATGAAGATTGTATTTAGTTGCCAGCCCTTGCCCAGCCTTGGCAGGGAAGGCAGGAAGTTAGGAATATCGTACAAAGCGTAAGCGCTTAGCGTATGCCTGATATCGAAATCGGCGTTGCCGTAATCGCACGTCAGGCAATAGTTGTCTTCAGGCTGGTTGTTGCGCGCATAAGACATGTCGTCGCGGACGTGAGCCAGGGTGCAAGAGATCAGACCCACGAGTTCGTGAATCCCGCTCGTGCGCAGCGAAGCGCTAATGCTCGAGACCTCCATGAGCCGTCTTGTAAGCGGAGCTATTGCGAAGGGCTCCGGCCTTGCCCGCCGCTTCCATTACCTGATCGACGGTTAGAAGAGGCGTCGTCTTGAGGCTCTTGAAACCCGCTCCTGCCAAGCCCGCGATCTGCAGAGCTTCCGCGCTGACATTATCGGGCAAAGTGACAACGGCATAGGCGTCGCAGT
The DNA here is from genome assembly GCA_025358575.1 of Terriglobia bacterium. GTDB lineage: Bacteria > Acidobacteriota > Terriglobia > Bryobacterales > Bryobacteraceae > JANYJA01. The sequence goes on along the minus strand of JANYJA010000107.1, from coordinate 21,104 downwards.
CGCCAAATGAAAACCATAGATGCTCCACTGCCCCGCCAAGTTTCCCCATCACAGCTTGCAGCAACTCACGGCGGTTCTGCGGCTTCTGGGCCATCGCTGCCCACGATGAGTCGGAATACTTGACCTCGATTAAGAACAGCAACTTGCTACCTGGTCGTTCTTGTTTCGCCGCAGTAGCGGGCTCTTGAGCAAAACTAAGACCGCTCGCCGCTACACCGAACGCCAGTATCATCAAAACACGACGCATAGATTCGCCTCTCTCAACTCTTGGCTAGTTGGAACTTTACGATTGTATCTCGGGCGAAGAGTAGGCGCGCTTTGAGATACAGGCAACTTTCACACTCGTCTGCTAGCTTCTCGTGGTAGGGTCCCGGAGAACCTTCACACAGAATCTTGCGGCCGGAGTGAAGATTTCCGGTGCCACCAAATTTCCCCTGCGACGAATCCCGCCCAGCCCCACTACCCCTCTAGTCACCATGAGGGATCTGTCCAAGCGCCTCGCACTATTAGCCTTTGTCGCGCTCGTCTGCGCCGCCGCCCCGCCTGACCCCGCCGCTAGTCCCGATTACGCCGCCCTCACCCGCGCCTATGACGCCCTCCGCACCAAGGACTACGACCGCGCCATCGCCGCCTTTCTCGAAGCCATCAAAGCCGCCCCGGCTCACACCGCCACGCGCAAAGACCTAGCCTACACTTACCTGAAAATCGGCGAGGCCGACGCCGCTCGCGACCAGTTCGGCGAGGCCATGAAGATCAATCCAGCCGACTTCCATGTCGCCCTGGAATACGCGTTCCTGTGTTTCGAAAGCAGGGACGACGCCATCGCCTATAAAGCCGCCGCGCGCCGCATTTTCAATCGCATTCGCGAGTCCGGCGACGCGGTGGCGCGCGCCACTGCTGAACAAGCCTTCCACAATATCGACGAGCCCTTGCGCACCGGTATCGAGCGCTGGACTCAGGCTCTCGCCACCAACGACAGTCTCAGCGCGCATGAGGAACTCGCCTCGTTAGCCGAGCAGCGCGATGAGCTGGAACTCGCCGCCGAGCATTACCTCAAAGCCTGGCATCTCCTGCCCGATCGCAAGTCCCTGCTCCTCGACCTCGGCCGTGTTCGCAAGAATCTCAACCAGCTTGACGAAGCCAACGCCGCACTGCTGGCAGCTTCTCGCGGTGGCGAGCCGCGTGTCGCCGAGCGTGCCCGCGAACTGCTCCCCGAACGCTATCCATTCGTCTACGAATTCCGCCGCGCCCTCGCGCTCGATCCAAAGAATACGGAGCTGCATCGCGAGCTGGCTTACCTGCTGATGCGTATGGCTGAAAAAGGCGAGGCCCGCCCCATCGAAGCCGAAGATGAGTTCCGCACCATCACCGAAACTAATCCCGATGACTTGCTGTCTGCCGCGCAACTTGGCTTCCTCTATCTCTCCCGCAAAGACACCCTGCGCGCCATGCCTCTACTGCAACGCGTGTTAGCCGGGACCGACGAAGAACTCGCCAGCCACGTTCGCATCGCCCTCCACATGCCGCCAAAAGTCTACGCCAGCGCGCTGCATTCCAATTCGGAACCGGGCACGGAAGCGCGCGTCATGGCCGAAAAATCGCTCAAGGCCGGCTATCTGAAGGATGCTCTCAAATACCTCAAACTTGCGCATGACGCCGACCCCGTCGATTTCTCCGTGATGCTCAAAATGGCGTGGGCTTACAACATGCTGCGCGAAGACGGCGTCGCCCTTCGCTGGTTCGCTCTCGCTCGCAAGAGCCCCGATGCGGCAATTTCCGAAGAAGCCGAGAAAGCCTGGAAGACGCTTCGCCCCGCGCAGGCTCGCATCCGCACCACAGTCTGGATGTTCCCCTTTTACTCCTCGCGCTGGAAAGATGTCTTCTCTTACGGCCAGATCAAAACCGAATTTCGCTTGGATGGCCTTCCGTTCCGCCCCTACTTATCCACGCGTTTCGTCGGCGACCTCCGGCGAACCACGCCCGGCCCTTACGCCGGTGCGCTCCCGCAGAATCTCTCGGAAAGCTCGTTCATTTTGGCTGCCGGAATCGCTTCCGCGAAGCCGTGGCACGGCATCACCGAGTGGGGCGAAGCTGGCAGCGCCATCGGCTATCTGAACCACCGTATGCTGCCCGATTATCGCGGCGGCGCCTCGTGGTCGCGGTCGCGCGGCAAAGGCATCGGCTCGGAAACTCCCGGATTTTTCTATGAAACAACCGCCGACGGCGTCTTCGTCAGCCGCTTCGACAACGATTTTTTGGCCTATTCGCAAAATCGCGCCGGTTGGACGCTAGCCCCAATCCAGATCCTCTGGAACGCCAACATCACAACCGATGTGAAGCACCAATATTGGGCGAACTTTGTTGAGATGGGCCCCGGAATTCGCTTTCACATGGCCCAGATGCCGCCATCTCTGCTCTTCTCGTTTAGCTACTTGCGCGGCGTCTACCTGATTAACGCAGGTAATCCCCGCCGCCCCAATTTCTTCGATTTTCGCGCCGGACTCTGGTATGCACTCACTCGCTAAACTCTCCGCCCTCCTCCTTATCTCCGCCGCATGCCCGGCTTTCGCCACCATCGGCTATTCAGTCATTGCCGCCGATCCCGGCCCCTGGCCGCAGATTCTGTCAAGCGTCGGCTTCACTGCCGAAGCCGCCACCAGCGCTGGCATCTATGTCGCGCGGCCCGGCGCTCCCGCATCCCCGCACTGGGCCGCGAAACTCGAATCGGGAGCCGTGCTCATTCTCGAAGGCGAATCCCCACTCGCCGCCACCTTCGGATTTCGCTCCACGAAACAAACCATTCAGCTAGCCAGCATGGAGGATGTTCACCAGCCCAAACTGCCTCTCATTCTGCAGCGCCCCATCGAAATATCCCGCTTCGCCATCCCCGCGTCGGCGCGCGTCTTCACCAAGGAACGCTGGACCAGCGCCCCCACTCTCGCCGGTTTCCGCCAAGGCAAGGGAGCCGTCCTTTGGATCGCGATGAGCCCCGGCCAGCTTGGTTACGAACGCTTCCCCTATATCCTCCAAGCCCTCACCGATCTCGGTGTCCAACTTCCTTTCCGCGACACGCGACTCTGGGCCTTCTTCGATTATTCCTACCGCACCCGAGTCGATCTCGATTATTTCGCCGCCCGCTGGCGCAAAGCCGGAATCGGCGCGCTCCACGTCGCCTCCTGGCATTTCTACGATTCCGATCCTGAGCGCGATGCCTATCTCAAGCGCCTCATCGAAGCCTGCCATCGCGAAGGAATTCTGGTCTACGCCTGGGTGGAACTGCCGCACGTCAGCGAGAAATTCTGGAACGACCATCCCGAATGGCGCGAGAAAACCGCCGTCCTGCAAGACGCGCATCTGGACTGGCGCAAGCTCATGAATCTGACCAATCGGGATTGCTTCCGCACCGTCAGCCTCGGCGTCCAAAATCTGATCGGCCGCTTCGATTGGGATGGCGTCAATCTCGCCGAGCTTTATTTCGAGTCTCTCGAAGGTGCACCCAACCCCGCCCGATTCACCCCCTTCAATGACACCGTGCGCGCGCAGTTCCGAGAGGCCGCCGGTTTCGACCCCATCGAAATTTACACCACCCACAAAGATGCCGCGTCGCTGCGCCAGTTCCTCGATTTCCGCGCCGGTCTCGTCAAGAAGATGCAGGAAGAGTGGATGGCGGAGATCGAAAAGTGCCGCCGCGTGCGCCCGCACCTGGACATCGTGCTGACCCACGTGGACGACCGTTTTGATACCGGTATGAAAGATGCCATTGGCGCCGACGCCAGCCGCGTGCTCCCAATGCTGAAGACGCACGATTTCACATTCTTGATTGAAGATCCCGCGACCGTGTGGAATCTCGGCCCGCAGCGCTACCCGGAAATCGCGCGCCGTTATCAGGCTCTCACGCCGAAGCCGGAAAAGATGGCGATCGACATCAACGTGGTCGACCGCTATCAAGATGTCTACCCCACCAAACAACAGACCGGCACGGAGCTATTCGAACTGGTGCATCTCGCGGCGCATGCGTTCCCACGCGTGGCGCTCTATTTCGAAAATTCCATCCTCGCGCCCGATCTCCCGCTGCTGGCCGCGGCCTCTGCAAATGTTGAACGCGTGGAGCATGTCGGATCGAAAACCATCATTGATGCTCCGCGCGGCGTCGGCCTCACGTGGTCCGGCGGAGCCCTCGTAGACGGAAAGGCCTGGCCCGTTCACGACGACACCACAATCTGGCTCCCGGCCGGCACTCACAGCATCGAGCCTGCTCAACAATCGACATCCGTGCGCCTTCTCGCGCTGAATGGAACACTCCGCGCCGCGCAAAGTATCGCGGCCAACAAACTTGATTTCGCTTACGAAAGCGCCAGCCGCGCCATCGCGCTGCTTGACCGCAAACCCATTCGCATCGAAACGGACGGAGTGTCCGGAAAACCCGAGGTTCTGACCGGTGTCCCGGGTCAATTCGCGCTGCTCCTGCCACGGGGGCAACATCTCGTTTCCCTCCAAACTGAATAACCCTCTTCTGGCGTTAAAAACAGTTATTATTTCCCGCTGAGAGCCGTTCCATGGAACCGGATGGCAAAAAGAGTGCTCTATATCGGTAGAGGTCATTTTAATGCGTAAGCTCTTGATGGTATTCAGCTTCATCCTGGCTACCGTTCCTGGTATTCACGCCGACGAGCATGAGCGAGGCGAGCGAGACAACCCATCCTGGAATCGCGGGCATCGGGGCGACGATGGCGATGAGGACGATCAGGGTGAGAGAGGCTACCGTAGTGGCGGTCGCTATCAATACGGATCGCGCGATCCCTATTACAATCGGAATCGCAGTCAATATGGCGATTACACTTATAATCGGAACCGTTATCCCTACTACCGAGACGATTCGCGTTATGGAAATGGAAGTTACCGTCCTGATTATCAATATGGAAACTCAGGGCTGCCGCCGGGATTAGAGAGGCAGATTCGCCGCAACGGTCGCCTCCCCCCTGGCTTGGAAAAGAAGTTCCGACGCAATCGCAACTACAATTATGACCAGTACAACACTTATGACCCTTACAACAGGTCTCGTGGTTATCAGTACGATCCGCGCGATTCAGATATACCTAACTGGTTTCGACCGAACCGCTGATTCGGCGTGGTGCTAAGTCCGAATTCTACCCACGTCAAGTGGGACAAGGAAGCTTGGCTAGTTTTCTTCAAGAGGCCCACAGCGTGGATTGCGGGCCTCTTCGTTTTGTTTCTTCTCGTTTTTCTTATTTTCTATTTCAGATATTCGGCTCTCATCGACCGAAAGTTTCAGTCGGGGTCCTTTCAGTCCGTCTCTGAAGTCTTCGCCGCTCCCCGCCTGATCCGGTTGGGCGACCCTGTCTCTCCCGCCGAACTGATTCTGCAGCTCCAACGCAGCGACTACGCCGAGGACGCTCCTCCTCCGAAAAGCCGATATGAGATCCGGCCTGACGGCATCGAAATCGCGCCCGGCCCTTCCTCTTACTTCCTTCCCGAACCCGTCCTCATCGCTTTTTCCCGCGGTCATGTATCCAGAATTGTTTCTCTGACCGACCGCGGCCAGCACGATCAAGTCCTGCTCGAACCGGAGCTCATCAGCAATCTCATCGACAAATCGCGCTCCAAGCGCCGCTTGGTGCGTTTCGCCGAAATTCCCCCGGTACTCCAACAAGCCGTTACCGCTACCGAGGACAAGCGTTTCTTCCAGCACACCGGTTTCGACGTATTGCGCATCGTGAAAGCCGCCTATGTGGACATTCGCCAGGGACGCAAAGAACAGGGTGCGTCCACTCTCAGCATGCAACTCGCACGCAACGTCTTTCTCGATAGCGACAAAAGCTGGAGCCGCAAGCTGCGTGAGGTTTTTCTCACCTTCCTGCTAGAATCCCGGTTTTCGAAACAGCAACTGTTCGAGTTCTACGCCAACGAAGTCTATCTGGGTCAAAAAGGCACTTTCAGCATCCACGGTTTTGGTGAGGCCGCGCGTGATTACTTCGGCAAGGAGATCAATCAACTCACCCTGCCCGAGGCTGCTTTGCTCGCGGGAACTATTCAACGGCCCAGTTACTTCAACCCGTTCCGGTGGCCCGATCGCGCCATCTCCCGACGCCAAATCGTCCTAACGCTGATGCAGCAGAACGGCCACATTGATGCGGCCCAGTTTGCGCGCGCCGATGCCGCACCCCTGCGCCTCTCCCCCGCCACGAGCGAATCGCGCGACGCCCCCTATTTCCTCGATCTCGTCAACCTGGATCTTCCCGCTCACGTCCAAGACCACGACATCCACACCGCGCACCGCATCTATACCTCGCTCGACCTAAACCTCCAGCGCGAAGCCGCAGCTGCCGTCGCCTACGGAATGCGGCTTGTCGACGCGCAATTGCGCCGGAACGGCGACAATGCCGTTCCGCAGGTCGCCCTCATCGCACTCGATGTCGACACCGGCGCAGTCAAAGCTCTCATCGGCGGACGTGACTATAATGCCAGTCAGCTCAACCACGTCCTTGCCAAACGTCAGCCCGGTTCCGTCTTCAAGCCATTCGACTACGCTGCCGCCATGACTCCCGTCACGGGCAAGACCGCCGTCACTCCCGCGACCCTAATCGTTGATGAACCCACCACTTTCATCTACCAGGGTCACCCTTATAACCCGGGCAACTTCCGCGATCGTTTTCACGGCACCGTCACCGCCCGCGAAGCTCTTGCCGAGTCGCTCAACATCCCCGCCGTTAAAGTGGCCGAGATGGCCGGCTACGATTCCGTTGCGAAACTAGCCCGCAGCGCCGGTCTCAATGTCACCATCCCCGCCACTCCCGCGATCGCTCTGGGTGCCTACGAAACCTCGCCTCTCTCCATCGCCGGAGCTTACACGCTGTTCGCGCGGCAGGGCGTTGCGATGGCGCCCAACTGGATCACGCGCATTCGCGACCGCGGCGGCGCCGTCGTCTTCGACAACCACCCAGCCGGACAAAAGCTTCTAGACCCGCGTGTCGCCTATCTCGTCACCACTCTCATGGAAGAAGTGCTCCGGAGAGGTACCGCCGCCTCCGTGCGATCCCGCGGCTTCACTCTTCCCGCTGCCGGAAAAACCGGCACCTCACGCGATGGCTGGTTCGCGGGTTTCACCTCGAGACTTCTCTGCGTCGTATGGGTCGGCTTCGACGACAACCGCGAACTCAATCTAGAAGGCGCGAAATCCGCCTTGCCCATCTGGACCGAATTCATGAAGCGCGCACACCGCTACCCCGAATACAGCGATGTGCACGAATTCGCCGAGCCCGCCGGAATGGTTCACGTCTCCATCGACCCCGTATCCGGCGAGATAGCAACGCCACGATGCCCCACGGTCCAGACCGAAGTCTTCATCGCTGGAACCGCACCGCAGCAGTCGTGCCATCTTCATCAGGCACCGCCGGAAAGCCCGACGAAGTCGTTCTTCCGTAAGCTCTTTCATATCTTCAAATGAGTTATAAATAATATTTGATGACTGAGGTGGTACCTCCCGAGGCCGCGCCCGAAATTCCGGACAAGCTGTTCTTCCGGATCGGCGAAGTCAGCAAGCTGCTAAGCCTGGAGCCTTACGTCCTGCGCTATTGGGAGACCGAGTTCCGAGGGTTGTCGCCCAAGAAATCCGGCACTGGCCAGCGCCTCTTTCGCCGCAAAGACGTCGAGCTGCTTCTTCAGATCAAGTATCTGCTGTATGAGAAGCGTTACACCATCGAAGGCGCGCGCCAGTTTCTGCAATCCGGCGCGCACAAGCCCCCGGTGCCGAAGCCCGAAGTGCAGCAACCTCTGTTCGAAGCGGAAGACCCGTTGCCGAAGATCCGCAAAGAGCTCGCGTCACTTCTTGAGCTTCTTCGATAAAGCGGACGGTGTCGGGGTGCTCGGTGCCAATCGGGGATAAGCTTCCGCGGGGTCTTAGTACGGCAACCGCCGCCGCGGAATCGAACCGCTATTCTTGCTGCTCGGCGCTGGCCCGCCCGCGCCTTCCGAGAAATGGCCGGGAGCCATGCCGCCGTTGAAGTTCAGTTCGCTCAACTCGAAGTTCAATGGACGGTCGAGAATCATCTCGATGGTGCTGCCCTTCGCCAGGATGGCCTCGGGTCCACGCGAGAGCAAGACACCCATCAACCCCGCAGCCGCGCCAGCCGCGCTGCCAATGCCCGCGCCCATACCGAGGTGGCCCGCAGCGCCGCCCGCTATCGCGCCAATCGAAGCACCAGCTCCAGCAGCCTCACCGATGGTACGGGCGTCGCCGCCCTTGTTCCCCTCGCTCCTAACCTTGCCTTCGGCGCGATCCAGCTCTTCGCCGCCGCGGCCGTCAATGCCCCCCAACCGGGCGCGGAAATCGCGCGTCACGCCGTTTGGAAGCGTCAACGTGTCGAAGCGCAGAAATAATTCCCCGCGGCCTCTTACCCGCCCCGGGCGCTTGACTTCGGTGACGGTGCCCGAAACATAACTGCCGGGAGGAATTACAATGTGGCCGCTCGAGAGAATGGGGAAAACCGTTTCCAGATATACGCGGTCGCCCTCCACCGAATGTTTGGTGCTCACACTATTGATCAAGCTGAGGGGCACGCGCGTGCCGGACTCCAAGGTTACCGATGGAGCGCCATCCTGTGCCAGTAACAATCCGGGCCAAGAAAGTGCGCTAAGCGCGAGTAGACTGCGAACCAGCATAAATGCTCCTGTACATGATTTTAGCCGCTATGAGTGTTGTACGCGGCAGAAATCGACAGATTACTCGTAGCGCAGGGCTTCCACGGGATCGAGGCGGCTGGCCTTCACCGCTGGCCATGTCCCAAAGAAAAGACCGACCGACATGGAAACCAGCAAGCCAGAGATAATCGCCCATGCTGGCACCTGCGCGGGCAACGACGGAACTAGCGCTCCCAACAGCAACGTCACCAAAACTGAAATGACAATGCCCAGCGCCCCGCCCACACTGGTAAGCGCCATGGCCTCGGTAAGGAACTGACCAATTATGTCGCGCCGGCGCGCGCCGATTGCCTTCCGCACCCCAATCTCACGCGTGCGTTCGGTAACGCTCACTAGCATGATGTTCATCACGCCGATTCCGCCTACGAGCAACCCAAGCGCCGAGATGGCGATTGCCACCAGCCCGATCAGTCCAGTGATTTTGTCAAACTGCGCAATGATCTGGTCAGGTGTCGAGATGCTGAAGTCGTCGGGGTCATTGCGGGGTGTTTTGCGAACGCGGCGGACAATTTGCTCCACTTCGTCGAAAGCTTGTTTGCGCAAGCCGGGTTTGGCTTTGGCGGTAATCATGAACCGGTCGACCTGAGGATAACGCCGCTGGGCGGTATGAATAGGAATGGTTACCTGAGTATCCATGCCGTTCTCGCCGAAGAAGCCGCCTTTGGCTTTGGCATACACCCCGACCACGGTATAGGCCGCGCCATCAATCATGAACTCGCGCTCAAGTGCGCGGCCATCGGGGAACAGCGCCTCTGCGAGATTATTGCCAATCACAGCGACGTGGGCACCCTGGTTGTCTTCTTCGGGAGTAAAATACCGCCCCTGGCGGACATCGCGGGGCGAAAGGTATGGCATGTTGGCGCTCGCTCCCAGCAGCGAAATATCGTCTGCCTCGAAACCAGGCACGCGAGCGGTGAGCGCCTTTCCGTCCGTCACCTGGGGGATATACAACGACAAGCCGACATCGCCCACGGAGCCTGCCGAGCGCCGCACGGCGTCGCCGTATTCCGGATGAATCGCCCGGCGTTTGCGCTCCTTCTCGGGCGCATTCATGCTGTCGGGATTACCGCTGGTTTTGTAGATAAAGATGTTGTCAGGCCCGAGCTCATCGAAAAATACCACCACGCCTTTACGCAAACCCGTAAGAAGCGATGATACCGTGACCACCGTCGTGATTCCGATGACGATGCCCAAAATAGTAAGCAGCGAGCGGAACCGGTGTTTCCAGACTGCCGACATGGCCATGCGTATATTTTCGACGGGAGTTACTGTCATAACTTACTCCGAACGCAACGCTGTGATCGGGTCTAACTTCGCGGCACGCAACGCGGGATACCATCCAGACAGAATTCCCACGCTGCTCGATACAAACAGAGAAAGTAAAATGTACGGCCACGTAATCCGCAAACTAATCTCGAACAACTTAGAAATCAATTCTGTGAAGAGCGCACCTAGCGTAACACCAAGCGCCCCGCCCATGAAAGACATTACAACCGATTCGCTCAAGATCTGGAGCATTACATCCGACCGCTTCGCGCCTAACGCCTTGCGAATTCCAATCTCTCGCGTGCGCTCGGTTACACTGACCAGCATGATATTCATGATGACGATGCCGCCCACCACCAGCGAAATACAGGTCACAGGAATTACCACTGCGGCAACCAGATTCAGCAGCGTATCGATAAATCCGCGAATGGCATCGGGCGTGAGCGTGTCGAAGTTGTCGGGCTTGCCGGGCTTGGCGTGAAACCGGCTGCGCAAGGCCGAGCGAGTTAGATCGAGCGATTGCTCCAATGTTAAGCCGCTGCCTGGCCTGGGTCGTCCGAACACTGCCAGTGACTGCGATTTTCCATAGAGCCGGTCGAAAACCGTGATCGGAATATAGGCCGACTTATCCTGGCTGCGTCCGAAAGCGCTTCCGAGCTTTTCCTGAACGCCGACGACCACGAAATCGACGCCATTGATCTTCACCGATTTGCCCAAAGGGGATGAAATTCCGGGAAACAAGATCGACTTGGTTTCATCGCCGATTACGGCCACAGCCGTGCGCGTGCGTTCTTCCTGATCGGTGAAGAAGCGGCCATCGACGATGCCGATATCGCGAATATCGGCCAGTGAAGCCGAGACGCCAAGCACGGACGATTCGTCGCAGATCAGGCCTTCGCGCTTGATGTCGACCGTCTGCTGGCGGTAGGGACTGTAAATCGTATTCTCCGAATTTACCGATTGCAGATAGCGGTCGTCTTCCAGGCTAATCTGCTTATTCTTCTTCATCTTGTCGAGATAGTCTTTGCGGCTGCGCGCTCCGGCAATTTGCGCGACCAGATACGAATCGCTTCCAAAAGCCTTGGCCGTGCTCTGTTCCGCATACGTGCTCAAGCCGGAGATGGCCGAGCCAACGATAATGACGCTCGCGACGCCGATGATGATGCCGAGCAATGTCAAAAAACTGCGCAGTTTATGCGCGCGAATGGAGTCCCACGCAAGCTTCAGCGCATTGACGAGGTCGTAGCGGAAACGTGCAAATCCATTGGGAATTTCGGCCATTCATTTTCAGCATAACGTAAGATGAAGAACGGTCCGCCGCTAGTTCACTAAAGTTAACAATGGATTCCCGCATACTTCGATTTGCTTACGGAGCCGAATTTCTGCTGGCGTTGATTGCGATATTTACATTTTGGAGTCAGGTCGGGGGACAAACCCACCTGGACTTGATGCCCTGGTATCTGAAGTTCGGAATTTCGATGAGTGCCGCGGCCGTGATCGTCATGCTAACCGCGCGCGGGGGGAGGGTCTGGTGGGGCGTGCTGATTTCCATTATTGCCGCAGCCGCGCTAGTGACGTACTACTACCACCTCTACGAGCCGATGGACCCGGACGATTCCGGAGATTCGACGATTACGCAGTATTTTTATCGCCCCACAACTCCTGTTAAGGGGCTGCTGGCATTGGCGTAGAGCCGCTTCTCCATGCGTCCCGCCTCGAAGGCGAGCCGGCCCGACTCGACCGCGAGTCGCATCGCTCGCGCCATCTTCTCTGGTTCGGAAGCGCTGGCAATGGCCGTATTCATTAGAATGGCATCCGCGCCTAACTCCATGGCAAAGGCGGCATCCGAAGCGGTTCCGACGCCGGCATCGACAACAAGGGGCACTTCTGTAATCCGCTCGCGCAGAATTCGCAGGTTGGTGGCATTCTGGATCCCCAGCCCGGAGCCGATGGGCGCCGCCAGGGGCATGACCGCGCTCGCTCCCGCGTCGATGAGCTTGCGGGCGTTGATTAGATCGTCGGTGGTGTAGGGCAGCACTACGAAGCCTTCCTTGACCAACACGCGCGTCGCCTCCAACAACGCTTCGTTGTCGGGAAATAGCGTCTGCTCGTCACCAATAACTTCCAACTTTACCCAATGTGACAATCCAACTTCGCGCCCCAGCCTTGCCGCTCGGATGGCTTCGTCGGCGGTATAACAGCCTGCGGTATTGGGAAGGATGAAGACTCGTGAGCGGTCAATGTAATCGAAAAGGGATTCCGTGGAGCGGTCGGACAGGTTGACGCGGCGCACGGCGACGGTGACAACCTCGGCGCCAGACGCCTCGTGGCAACGGGCCATTTCGGCAAAGCTTCGATATTTGCCGGTGCCGACGAAAAGGCGCGAATCGAACGTACGTCCGGCTATGGTAACGGGCATACCCGTAGTGTAGCGAGCCCGAAAAGCTGATGCCGATGGGCAATTATGTATGTTAAACTAAGAGTCTAGCCCTCATAAATCGTGCGCTTCCTGGCATCTTTATCACCCTAAAACCGATTTACTTAGGAGCGATCTCTAATCACATGGCTAACTATAATCAAGGTGCCCAAGTCGAGCACGAAAAATTCGGCTTTGGGACGGTTTTATCCCACACTGAAGAGCGGATAGTGATCAAGTTCGACGACCACGGCGAAAAGAAATTCGTGACGTCGATGGCGGTGGGATCACTGAAAAAGAGCGACCGGCAGCCACCGGTCGAAAAACGCAAGAGCACCCGCAAGGCGAAGGCAGCGGTAATTGTGCCGACCGCGGTTGTGGCTCAGTAGCATCGAGGACCTGAACTTTTGAACGCTCGACAGAAGCGGTTGTTTGAAGAATCACTCAAGAAAAACCCGGATCTGAAAATGCCGGTATTGAAGGCCAAAAATTCGGAGCTGACCGACGACGATCTGGCACTGATTAAGCAAGGTGTTGGGGACAAGAGCGGACGGCCCGCGCAGGCGGGTGGCACGGCTACCGGTGAACCTGGTAGCGAAGTCAGCGCCGAAAATAACGGTTCCATCGTCACCTATTTCGAGGATAAAGGCTTTGGATTTCTCCGCCCGGAAGGCGGGGGGCGTGACGTGTTTTTCCATATTTCCAGACTCTCCGAGGGACAGGCTTCCGACTTGGTTCCAGGCGCTAAGATCATTTACGAGCTCGGTATGGATCGGACTGGTAAAATGGCCGCGAGTAGCGTGCGTTTGGCCCCGCCAGCTGAAAAACCCGCCGCTTAGTTTTTTCAGTTTCCGCTTTCTTCCAGCGCGTTAATCCTTAACGAGAATGTAGGCCCGCGACAGGGAGCGGGCTTTTAAAAGTGGAGTAGGACGACGCTTTCCGGATTAAAAGCAGCCGGATACTAGCCCGCTTTACGAAACCGAGCTTCTTATAAAGCCATTGTGCTCGCTCATTGCCGTGTCCGACGTGCAAAAACGGAGTTAGTCTTTGCTCGAGATTGGAATTCACAAGTTGAGCCACCAGGCGGCCTGCCATCCCCCGTCGCAGCCATTCAGGGTGGGTACAAACGGCACTAATTTCGCGGAAACCCCGGCACATCATTCGCTCACCGGCCATGGCGACTAATGTCGAATTCACCCGAATGCCTAGATAGGTTCCCAACTCGCGGGTTCGATTTCGGAAGAAGCCGGGAAAGGCGAGTCCGGTCAACGCAAGCATTTCTGGAACATCAACTTGGGTGAGCGTGGATATATCGCCGTTGACTGGGTCATCAGCCCTCCTCTTACAGACCATCTGAAGCATCGACGAATCCTCTACAATCTCCCAAACTGGCGGAAGCGGCGGCGCGATTCCCGCCAGAAACACTAGTTCGTCGCTGCCCACGATGGTTTCCAGCTCGGAAAACGCTAGCGTGCCAGGACCTTCTATCGCGACAAATGGCCCAAACTCGGCCGGATAGCGCTTGGCGTATTGCCCTCCGAGCGAAAAGTCCGATTGGTCGGACGTGAGCGATTCCCAAACGGGATTGTCCAGCACATGCACGGCAGTCACCAAGGGGTCTAAAAGATTGCAGTCGGATTGAGCGGAGAACCAGTTCCGCCCGGCACTGGAGTGGGGGCGGCGGTGATTAGAAACGTCCACCGACGGCGTTTTGCGGCCGCTTGGGCCACCGGTTCCAGATCGAGGTTATCGAAGATGGGGGTGCCCATGGCGATCAACACCAACTGGTGGACGGGCTGGACAACGCCCTCCACATCGGAAGGGAGAACGTCGAGGCAGGCATCGCTGCCAGCGACGGCGATGTCGCGGTGCTTCAGCCACGAAACACAGGACGCATGCAGACCGGCGATGCGAGCGGGGTTCCAAGGGCCGAGGGCCGCCCGCCGCGCCCAACGCCCGGTGCGTATGAGAACGACATCGCCAGGGCCGATCCGCACGCCCGTGCTCTTCTCCCAGGCGTCGAGATCCTCGGGATAGATTGCGAAGCCCGGATCCAGATAGGGGCGGCCCTTCAAATGTGGAATATCGACCAAGACACCTCGGGCGAAAATTCCATTGCGGAAGGCGGTTATCGCGAGTTCCTTGGCACCGGCTTCGGTGACGCCCGATTGCAAGAAGCCGTTGTACATTTTGCCATTCCATGCGGTGTGCGCGAGCGAATCCATGTGAGTGTGGGCGAGGCCATGGAAGGCCACGGTGAACTCATCCATAAACCAATCGCCGTTGGGGTTGGTGCCGGTCGATAGCATCCGGTGACCGAAAGGGGACGAGTTATCAGCGGCTGTTTCGGTGAGCGCGTCATGCGCGAGTGAGATGGCGTAGCCGTCTGTCACCAGAGCCGCCGCGCGTATTCTTGTGGCCGGCGTAATTAGATTGACTGTTCCAATCTGATCTGCCTTGCCCCACCGGCCCCAGTTTGAAAGCTCGGTCATCCAACGCTCGACATCGGATTTAGTGGCGCGGTGGAGGGTGGATGAATTGCCGCCAAGGCAAGCTATGAAAATCAGGGGAAGGCATATAGCGGCGATACGCATGGGTAGATTTTAGCGCGGCACCGCCTGATGGCCTCTACATCTTCAACAGCCGCACATTTCCATTGGACGTAGAAATATCCAGCAGCGGGCCGCCCTGCCCGATGGTCCCTTCTAAATGGTGTTTGGTCACTTCCCCTTGCATGCTGGTCGTGAAGTCAGTGGTGATGGAAGAATTCGTCGTAACCGCTCGCACCCGCGCGCTAGTCGCCGCCGGCAAATGCAGCGTGATCGGCCCATTCGTGCTGCTCGCTCGAATATCGCTGGTCGGGACGCTGTCGAGCGTTAGATCAATCGATCCATTCGACGTTGTCAACTTTAGGGGGGAGCCCGACGGCGACGCAGGCAGGTGCAGCGAAATGCCGCCGTTCGAAGTGACCGCTTCAAATGGTCCGCCTCGGATCGCATCGGCACGAACCCGTCCATTGCTGGTATGCAGGTTCACGCCTCCATTTACATCTTCAACATCGATTGAACCGTTCGTCGTGGTCGCATCCAAGCCGCCCTCGAAGCGCGCCACATGGATCTCGCCGTTGGTGGTGCGCAGATGCGCCGCGCCCTGGATATCGCTCGCCCGCACCGCGCCGTTCGTATTGCCGATCCGCTCCAACTGCACCTTCCGCGGCACCTTGAGGACGTAGCGCGCGCCCATGTTTCCCAAGCGGTCCGAGGGACGGATTGTGCGAATATAAATCGAATCCGCGGATGGCGTGACGTCAATCTTGATCGCGTCCCGCATCGCTTCAGTCGCGGCATACTTCACGCCTGAAATGTCTACCGTATTCTGGTCCCAGCCGGTTATCTCCACCGAGCCGTTGAAATTTTCAATATTGATCCGGCCCCCCGGCTGCAACGGGTAGTTGTAGTGAAAATTGGTCTGGAAGCGATCCGAGTTGCCGAATTCCTCGATGTCGCAGCCCGATAGCAAGAGTGAGATGGCGAGTACCGCCGGAAAAAGGAAAGGCTTCATAACCTGAGGATACGGTGACCCGAAAGATTTTGTTCCGACACTTTCTCAGTTCACGGCCAACGTGACGCTGCTCTGGCTGGTATTCCCGGCCACGGTCATTGCAACTGGCACTGAACCCGTAGACACGCCCCCAGGCACGCGTACGTTGATTTGCAAAATCCCCAACGGCATTCCCGGCGCGGACCCCGCATAGAGTACTTCAGCCGGCTGGCCGTCCATAGTCACGGTTACTGGAAGCCCGGCCTCGGGAACCGACTCTTCCACAATCTCTCCGTCTGAACCCTCCGGCGTCGTAATTCCGGCACCGGTAGCATAAAGCACCACGATGGACCCGCGGGACGCGGGATTCGCCGTCGAATTCACGCTGGAATCCTGGTTCAGGAACGCACCCGGCCCCACGCCGGTTGCATCCAGCGAGAACAATCCTGGAGCCGCTGTAGTTACGAGAATTGTAACCATATCAGTCAGCCTGTTCGGCGATTCCACGGATATCTGCGTTACCCCCGAGACGCGCAGCGGAACAAACGCACTGACCTGTCCTGAGGCGGCGTAAACCAGAGGCGCCGCAGCACCATCAAAAAGGACACGAGTGCCGTCCAACGTGCGGGCCAGCTTTCCGATCGAATCTAATTGGAGTCCCGCGAGGGCTTCGGGTCCGAACCCATGCCCGAAAACCGTAATGAGTTCCCCAGGGGCCACCGCGCCGGGCGTATAACTGGCCGCATTCACTACTCCGGCGATCTCGCTCCGTGCGGCGAACAAGCCGTAAACCGCTAGTTGATTCGAAAACGTGGGGACGTAAACTTTGCCATTCGCCACCGTCGGAGTCGCGAATTTCGCGAAGTACCCGTAGCCATCGCGGGTCTCATCCGTCGAGCTGTTCCACAGCTCGTGCGTCAAATCCCGCGCATCCAGCGCATGCAGGGTGCCCGGGGAAAGATAACCGTCATCCCGCGACACCGTCTCCCAAAGAATGCCTGACCCCACATCGTCCCCATGAGCTGAAAGGGCGAGGCCCTGATATGGCAGGAAAATGGGCACGTGGCTCACGCTCGCGGGCAGTGCCGCTATGCTCGATCCATTCAGCCGATAGCTTTGTAGAAACTGGCTCTGACCCTGCACGTAGATCATCGTGTCGGACGCGCGCGGCCAAATGGCCATGTTGAAAATCCCCACGGTCACCGCCTGAAAGCTCTGCAAGATCTGCGAATCTCCGGTCTGTCGATGTCCCATCCTGGCGCGGTCCATTAAGTACATCAAGCCGAGTTTGCTCCCGCTGAGCAGGAAATTCGTGCCTGGAATTAGAATCGCTCCCGACGAACCCACATCGTTGTCATCCTCATTCAGCCGCGACCAGTTA
This sequence comes from Terriglobia bacterium, assembly GCA_025358575.1. GTDB lineage: Bacteria > Acidobacteriota > Terriglobia > Bryobacterales > Bryobacteraceae > JANYJA01. Next base: position 3,783 of record JANYJA010000107.1, on the reverse strand, counting down.
TCGGGCGTAAACCAATCCGCCACTGCGAGCGACCCAGCCGAAGTCGCAAGCTTGAGAATGCTCTCACCAAAATTGGTTTGCCCGTCATAACTTCCATTCGCGGTCACCGCGTAAATGTTGCCCGCATCGTCCGCCGCTAACCCGCGTCCCGCCTGCCAAACCGACCCAGCGGCTGCATCTGGCGTCACACTAAAAATCGCCGTCTGCCGCTGGACGTTCGAAGCCTTGTATCCAATGATCCAGCCGTGATAATTCTGACCGCCGTCGGCGTGCGATCCGAAGGCAACATAGACAGTCCCGTTCAAAAGGAGTAATCCAGGCCGCTGCAGGTGGAGAAACGGGTCGAATGCAAGCAGGCCGAATTGGCTGCCATTCCCCGTGCCCGAAACAGAACCGCGGATTGCCACGGGCGCTCCAAATTTTTCGTGGCCATCAAACAGATCGAGCGCGTGCAGGCTATATTGAAACGCGCCGGTGGTGACGGTGTTCGCTACGGCATAAAGCGTGTTCGTAGCGGCGTCGATCACCGGCGTGCCGAGGATGCCGACCTCTGGCTGGATGTCGGTGAAATTGTATTCCCCGCTTGGGACTGAAGTTCCTAGACTCACCTGCCACAGCGGCGCGTACTCCCAGGGTGAGTCGGCGTCGAATGCGTACACAGAGTCGTGCATTGTAGCCACGAACACCACGTTGCGAATGCCCTTGCCCGGCATGTTCAAGCTGCTGGCGTAGAGTGGCTGGGCATAAATCTGTCCATCCACTTGCCGTGAGAACACCTTGCCGAAGCGGCTGAGAGTTACATTGCCGGTATTCAACGTGGATTCGTTCAGGTTGGCGCTGGTCCGCGCGTTATCGTAATTTGCGGTTAGCACATTAACCTGCGCACCCGCTGGCCAGCAAAACGCCGCCACTGCGAGAACGGAGCACCATTTTCGACTTGAAAATATCACGTAGCCGAACTCAAGAATGGGTAAGCCCGCATTCCCGAAGAAAGTTGTGGAAACACCGTGAAGTCTCCTCGCATAGTCGAGTTAGGCGTTCAAACCGGGGAAAAGGTAACTCGGTGGAAGAGTTAGCGATCTGGCTGTTTGCCAAACTCCACCCACTGCCCGTCGCGCAACACGCGCTCGATCCCAGTGCTTCGGCGGATAACCAAATTGGCTGGCTCACCCACGGCAATGCGGCTCGCCCCATCGGAGGGAGATATCAGTTTCCCCGTCGCGTCGATGCGTTCGGAATCCTGCGGAATTGGCGTCATGGCCCGGATGCCAATATTCCGGAAGCGTTTCCCCGCAATCACGATCACGGAATCGTAAATTGGCGGCGCGCCTGTCCCATCGAACAAGGCTCCTCCGATAATCACTTTCAGTGGCTGCTCGCGGTCCGACCGGCACGCGCCTAGCAAAAGCGCTGCGACCAAAGTGAAAACCGATATCCTGGACACTGTCTCCATTGTCGATGGCGTTTCCCTTAGTGCGACAATAAATATTGCAAAAAAGATCATGGCCGGGGGCGGCGTTCCCGCTAGCGATACTCCTGCTTTCGTCGTGCAGCAGCGATCGTCCCGAACATTCGGGCATGGCGCTCCCCCTGGCCCACGTCGACGACGCCACTGCCGCGACGCTCTCCGGCAAAGTAACGTTCACCGGCAACGCACCCCCTATGCCAGCGATTGACATGTCCGCCAACCCGATGTGCGAGCTCCAGCATCACACGCCCGTCAAATCCGAACAAGTCACCGTCAACGCGAACGGCACTCTTCGCAACGTTCTCGTCTGGGTCAAGGACGGTCTTCCGAGAGCCCGGTGGCAAGCTCCCGAGACTCCCGTCACTCTCGACCAGAACGGATGCGTCTATCAGCCGCATGTGCTCGCCTTCATGGTTAATCAGCAGGTCGAAATTATGAACGATGATCCCGTGAACCATAATGTCCACGCGGAATCCGTCGTGAACGCCGCGTGGAATGAATCGCAGCCGCCGCGCGCGGAGAAGAAATTCAAGCGCTTTACCGAACCCGAGGTCTGGTTCCCCGTTTCCTGCAGCGTGCATCCCTGGATGCGCAGTTATATCGCTGTGCTGCCGCATCCTTTTTTCGCGGTAACCGGTGACGACGGCGCCTTTCTGATCAAAGGACTTGCACCCGGAACGTACACGCTCGAAACGGTCCATGAGAAATACGGGCGCAAAGATTCAAAATTTACTGTAGGACCGAAGGAATCGAAAGTCTTGGATTTCAGTTATGCAGGATAGTATCTATAAACCCGGCTTGCACCGATTCGCGAAATTGCTCGCCCTGTGCACTCTGTTTCTCGTGATCGCCGGCGGCCTGGTGACCAGCAATGACGCAGGCCTTTCGGTCCCCGATTGGCCTCTCTCTTACGGAAAATTGATGCCGAAAATGGAGGGCGGCATTTTCTACGAGCACGGTCATCGCATGATCGCGACGCTGGTCGGATTTCTCACCGTCGTGCTGGCAATCTGGATCTGGCGTGCCGACCCGCGACCCTGGATGAAACGTCTCGGACTCGTGGCTGTGCTGGCTGTAATTGCGCAGGGCGTGCTCGGCGGCATGACTGTGATTTACCTGCTGCCAAAATCCGTCAGTGTCAGCCATGCGTGCTTGGCGCAGCTTTTCTTTTCACTCGCCGTCGCCCTCGCGCTCTTCACTTCGGAATCGTGGAGACGCGGAATGGCCCAGGTTGAAGATCGCGGATGGCCCTCCGTCCGCATGCTTGCTCTCTCTGCGCCTATCTGCGTCGTAGGCCAACTCGCGCTCGGGGCGGCCGCCCGCCACAAAGCCATTGGCGCTATTTACCATATTGGCGGATCGGCCATCGTCACTGGTGTCATCTTGTGGCTTGTCACAGCCCTGCTCGTGCGTTATTCCGATCATCTGGAATTGCGCCGCTCCGCTTTAGTCTTACTCGTTTTGACGTTCGCGCAATTGTTCCTCGGCATCGCCGCCTACATGAGCCGCCTCGCCACGGCAAACGCCGTGCAGCCTATGCCGGTCATGATCGCGTTCACTGTCCTGCATGTTGCGGTTGGAGCGCTTGTGCTGGCGCGAAGCGTAGTCACCGCCATCCACGTATTTAATGCGGTCCGCGTCCGTGCCGAAAAACCCGCCCGCGCCGGATATGCAGCCGTCTCCATGAACCGAGAAGCGTGAAAGACTACATCGCGCTCACCAAGCCGCGCATTACCTGGCTCATCTTGATGAGCACCGGAGTGGGCTATTTTTGCGGCCTGCAATCTTCGTGGCACTGGCTGTCCTGGGCTAGTTGGGCTCCCATGCTCAGCACCATTCTCGGCACCGGGCTCATCGCTTCCGGAACCGCCGCGCTCAACCAGTGGTATGAGCGTGAAGCCGATTTTAAAATGCGCCGCACGGCCAAGCGCCCTCTACCGGACCAGCGCCTCACTCCTAACCGTGCACTGGTGTTCGGCGTGGTACTCGCATTTGCCGGCTTCCTCGAACTTGGGTTAACGGTCAACTGGCTAGCCGCCGCCCTGGGCTTGTTCACACTCGGGAGCTACCTCTTCATCTATACGCCCCTCAAGCAGCGCTCGTCGCTCTCGACAGTCGTTGGGGCGGTCCCCGGTGCCATGCCGCCGCTCATCGGTTACGCGGCAGCCAACGGCGCCCTCACTCCCGAAGCCTGGGCGCTCTTCGCTATCCTGTTCTTCTGGCAATTCCCGCATTTCCTCGCTATCGCCTGGATGTACCGCGAAGACTACGCGCGCGCTGGCATCCGCATGCTTCCCGTGGTAGACCCCGATGGG
>JANYJA010000103.1 GCA_025358575.1 Terriglobia bacterium | reverse complement strand
CAGTAAATGCGGTGAACAAGGCGAAGGCGGAGTTGAATATGCCGCCGAGCGTGAATGCGGAGTTCCAGGGATCGGCGAGGTCGTTTGAGGCGTCTCTGCAGAATGAGCCGCTATTGATTCTGGCGGCGCTGATTGTGGTCTACATTGTGTTGGGCGTGTTGTACGAGAGCTACATTCACCCGATTACGATTCTGTCGACTCTGCCTTCGGCGGGTGTGGGCGCGATCCTGGCGCTGCTGCTGTTCCATGTGGACTTGAGTGTGATTGCGCTGATCGGCATTATTTTGCTGATCGGCATTGTGAAGAAGAACGCGATCATGATGATCGACTTTGCACTAGCCGCTGAGCGCAATGAGGGCAAGAATTCACGCGATGCGATTTACGAAGCCTGTCTGCTCCGATTTCGTCCCATCATGATGACCACGATGGCGGCGCTGCTTGGCGGGCTTCCCTTGGCCATCGGCGGCGGTGTGGGATCTGAATTGCGGCGTCCTCTCGGCATCACGATCGTAGGCGGACTAATCGTGAGTCAGGCACTGACACTGTTTACGACGCCGGTGATCTACCTGTATATGGATCGCTTCCGCTTGTGGGCGGAAAGCAGTTTTAAACGGAAGAGAATTGAACCGGTTCCGGAGCGGGCATAGCCAGAATCAGCCGAAAATCGTCTCGAGAGAAAACGAAATCCGCCCGTCCCGTGTGGCAATCCGACCGGCAGCGGCTTGCCATCCGCCACATAATTCGCAGATGTAGGAGATCTTTTGAAGCGGGTCCAAGACCCGGACGTTTTCAACTCCCATACGTGGTTAAGACTCAAAATCCATTAAACGGAGAATTGAGTCATGGGGTTGAAATGCAGGCTGTTCACGAAGGAGTTTAATCTGGCCGCCGTCCGGCGGCTGGAGCAAGGGGTTTCGATTGCGGAGGTGGCGCGGGGATTGGAAGTCAATCCGAGTCGCGCCAGCTTCTATCGCTTTGACGAGAACGCGGAAGGCGGTCCCGATCCAGACCTGGACTTGCGGGACGCGATTCAGCGAATCGCTTTGGAATGGCCCAGCTACGGACGGCGGCGCATCACGGCGGAACTTCGTCGGCAGAAATGGACGGTGAACCCGAAGCGGGTCTACCGGTTGATGCGCGAGGACAATCTTCTCTGTGTCCGCAAGCGCAAGTTCATTGTCACCACCGATTCCAACCACGGTCGGAGAGTCTATCCGAATCTGGCAGGAACGATGGTGCTGACGGGCATGGATCAGCTGTGGCGAGCGGACATCACCTACGTCCGGCTGCGCGAGGAGTTTATCTTCGTGGCTGTGATCCTGGATGCCTGCTCGCGCCGGGTGATCGGTTGGGCGCTGGACCGGACGATGGAAGACAGCCTGACTCTCAGCGCGTTACGCATGGCACTGTCACGGCGGGTGGTGGGACCTGACCTGGTCCGCCATTCCGACCGCGGCTCGCAATATGCCAGCTGGGATTACACGGATCTGCTCCAGGAAAACGGCATCGCCATCAGCATGTCGCGCAAAGGCAATCCGTGGGACAACGCGGCCTGCGAGTCGTTCATGAAAACCCTGAAGTACGAGGAGGTCCACCGCGACGAATACCGGAATCTGGCCGAAGCGCGTTCCATGATCCGCGAGTTTCTCGAAAAGATCTATAACCAGAAACGGCTGCATTCCGCGCTCGGCTATGTGCCGCCCGCGGAGTTCGAAGCTCAACTCATCAGACAACAAAAGGAAGCCGCTGAGCGGCAGCTTTCTTGATGAGTTTTTCCAGGCATCGGGAAATCTTTCGATCCGATGTGATTCGATCGGTCCGGGAACGGCTTCAACGCCGTCCCCGGCCTCATCGTCTCGATAAGTTTCCAGTTGGTTATTCCTCGGCGGGTTGCACTCCTGCATTGCCCGCTTCATTCTGCGCTAAAGTCGTCTTGCCAGCCGAGTGTTTTTTCATCGAACGGTAAGCAGTGTCTTAACTGCTTGTCTCACCTCAGGGGGCCACCGCAAGGCGGTACCCAGATACTCCTCAACCGATACCAGCGTTTCGACCATGTGGCCTCCGGGGTTTAGCGTATCATCCGCCGATCGCGTACATGGGCCGCGGCGGCGCAACAAATCGGGAGCTGTTGATTTCGTGCCCAATCCATTTTTTTGAAACGGTTTCGCGGATAGTCCGGGCGAGCTCTTCGTCGGTGCCGCTGCGGAGAATCCCGCGCACGTCGGTTTCCTCGATGGCGAATAAGCAGTAGCGAAGCTTGCCATCCGATGTGATCCGCAGCCGATTGCAATTCATGCAGAACGGCTTGCTCACCGATGAGATGAAACCAACAGTCCCTCCTCCGTCGGTGTAGACGTATTCCGTCGCGGGAGCGCGCGGATCGGGGTCCGCCACGGGCACAAGCGGCGCGACCTCACGCGACAGAGTTTCAATAATTTCATCCGCGGTGAGCACTTTCGATTTGTTCCACAACTGCTGGGCATCGAGCGGCATAAACTCGATGAATCGCGGCTCGATCCTATTTTCGCGGCAGAATCGCGCAATCGGCACAATGTCTTCCTCGACCAGATTCTTTACGGCGACGGCGTTAAGCTTGATTGGACCGAATCCAAGCCGCCGCGCGAGCGCAATGCCGTCCAGGACTTTCCCTAGATCGTCGCGGCGCGTGATGTGAAAGAAGCGATCGCGATCCAGCGTATCGAGATGGATGTTGAGACGCCGCAAACCGGCGTCGTACAGCGGGCCAGCGAGTTTTGGAAGCAGCACTCCATTGGTCGTGAGCGCGATATCGTTCACGCCGGGAATATCGATGAGCTTACGAAGCAGCACCGGCAGATCCTTGCGCACCAGGGGCTCGCCGCCAGTGATGCGGATCTTATTAACGCCCAGCGTAACAGCGACGCGGACAAACCGCTCGATCTCTTCGAAAGTGAGAATCTCGGAGCGGGGCATGAATTCTACGCCCTTTTCAGGCATGCAGTAAAAGCACCGCACGTTGCAGCGGTCGGTGATGCTGATGCGAAGATTGTTGTGAACGCGACCGAAGGAATCGACCAGCGGCGCAGCGGCGAGAGTGCTCACCGCACCGCCAGCATTCGCTCAATGGGAACGAGAGCGCGGCGCAGCAGGTCGCCCGAAATTTCAACACGCGGTTCTAAATTTATAAGAGCGTCTCGAAGCTTTTCGAGCGTGTTGAGACGCATGTAGGGACATTCGCTGCAATTGCAGTTTTCGTTATTGACGTAATAAAACTTTTTCGACGGCGCGTTTTTCTGGAGCGAATAGTTGACGCCGCTCTCTGTCATTACAATAAACTCCTGCGCGGGGCTGTTGACGCAGTAGTCTATCAGGGCGGAAGTGGAGCCAATGAATTCCGCTTGGGCGAGAACGGTCTCGGGACACTCGGGATGCGCCACCACGATAGCTTGTGGATGCTCCGCCATCGCATCCAGAACGCGACGCACCGGGAACGTGGCATGCACGATGCAAGTGCCCTGCCAGATTTTCATATTCTGTCTTCCAGTCTGCTTCTTGACGTAATTTCCGAGATTGCGATCCGGCAGGAACAGAACGGTCTTGTCTGGCGGGATGGAGTTCACAACCTGCACCGCATTGCGCGAGGTGCAGAGAATATCGCTCTCGGCCTTCACCTCCACGGAAGTATTGATGTAGCTGACGATGACATGATCCGGATTGCGTCGGCGATATTCGCGAATAGGCTCGATCGGGCAGCTTTCGACCAGACTGCAGCTCGCCGCTTTGTCGGGCACAATCACTATGCGGTCCGGATTCAGGACCTTCGCCGTTTCCGCCATAAACCACACGCCGCAGAAAGCGATGACGTCGCCCTGGAAGTCGCGGGCCTTGCGCGCCAGCTCAAGGCTATCGCCAACGATATCGGCGAGATCCTGGATCTCGGCTTCCTGATAGTGGTGGGCCAGAAGGAGGGCGCGGCGGTCCTTCTTGAGTTCGAGAATTTCTTCAGTGATGGTTTGGGTGGCCAACATGGGCGGAAGAGAAGTTCTGACCTGATTTTAACATTTGGGACAATGGTCGCAGGCTCGTGCGGATCATTCTCCTATCTACGTTCGACTTAGGCCGCCAGCCTTTCGGCTTAGCTTCGCCTGCGGCGTGGCTTCGGTCGGACGGGCATCGGGTCACCGTGGCCGATCTTTCCTGCGGCGTTCTGGGCGATGAAGTGTCGTCGGCGGACCTCGTCGCGTTTCATCTGCCGATGCATACCGCCACTCGCCTTGCCGTGCCGGTGATCGCGAGGGTTCGGAAGGCGAATCCGGCCGCGAAGCTTTGCTGTTACGGGCTGTACGCGCCCATGAACGAGCCCTATTTGCGCGGGCTTGGCGTTGAGTTTATCATAGGTGGCGAGTTCGAACAGGGCTTGTGCGATGTAGCGCGGGGACTAGCGCCGGTATTCTTGTCTCTCGCCCGGCAACAATTTATCTTGCCGGATCGGACCGGGTTGCCTTCGCTTGGCAACTACGCGGGTTTGATGGACGACGGCGTCCGCAAAACCGTGGGTTACACGGAGGCATCGCGAGGGTGCAAGCATTTGTGCCGCCACTGCCCGATCGTGCCGGTTTATAACGGGGTGTTCCGCGTGGTGCAGCCGGATGTGGTGATGGCCGACATTCGACAGCAGGTATTGGCCGGCGCGCAACACATTACGTTTGGCGATCCTGACTTTTTCAACGGAATTGGACACGCTATTCCGCTGGTGGACCAGTTACACGCGGAATTTCCTAAAGTTACTTATGACGTAACCATCAAGATCGAACATCTGCTTAAACATCGCGAATTTTTGCGGACGCTGAAAACGACGGGGTGCCTGTTCATCGTGAGTGCCGTTGAATCAGTGGATGATGCGGTTCTGGAAAAGCTGGATAAGGGTCACACGCGCGCGGATTTTGTCGAGGCGCTGCGCCTGACTCGTGGAGCGGCTCTGCAAGTCTCGCCAACGTTTCTGCCCTTTACGCCCTGGACGACCCGCGCCAGTTATCGCGAGCTGTTGCAGTGCATCACTGATCTGGATCTGATTGAAAGCACCGCTCCGATTCAGTTGGGTATCCGGCTGCTGCTCCCCGCGGGGTCGCGGCTGATGGAACTCGACGAAATCCGTCGGGCGGCACCGGAGTTTGATTCCGAGGCGCTGTGCTACCGATGGAAGCACGAGGACCCGGATGTCGATGCCCTTTGCGTCGCGGTGCAACGCGTGGTTCAGAAAACGACGAGCGAATCGCGTAGCCAGACCTTTGAGAGAATCTGGAAGCTGGCTTTTGGCGGCGAGCGTGGGATGGATTTCCATCTTGCGGCGCGGGCCACCGTGCCGTATTTGACGGAGCCTTGGTACTGTTGAGCCGAGCCCACTGAAGAGCAGGTTGCTCTTGTATAAACGGGATCTACTATTTTGAAGCGTCTCCTCATTGTTGCCGCCACTACCGGCTACCAGACGCGCGCATTCGCCGATGCGGCGCGGCGGCTGGACCTCGTGCCCGTTCTGGCCACGGACCGGTGCCACATTCTTGACGACCCCTGGGGCGACCAGGCAATCGCCATTCGCTTCGGCGAGGTCGCCGGTGCTGCGGAGAGGATCGCCGCGGAAGGTCCGTTCGATGGCATTGTGGCTGTCGGGGACCGCGCCGCCGTCGTGGCCGCCCGTGCCGCGGAACTGTTGGGACTCGCGTTTCATCCACTTGCCGCCGTGGAGGCGTGCCGCGACAAACATCTTTCACGAACGATGCTTGCCAAAGCTGACCTGCTGGTGCCAGCACACTTTCGTGTTCCTTTGAGTGACTCTCCCGAGCAGGCGGCCTATTGGGCCAAGTATCCCTGTGTGCTAAAGCCGCTCGGGCTTTCGGCCAGCCGGGGAGTGATTCGGGCTGACAACAAGGCGGAATTCATCGCGGCGTTCGAGCGCATTCGCAAACTTCTAGCCGATCCACGGATCCAAATTTTTCAGGAAGACCAGAGCCGATATTTGCAGGTCGAGACCTTCATCCCAGGGCGCGAATTCGCGCTCGAAGGGTTGGTGACCGGGGGTGAATTGGAAGTTCTCGCAATCTTCGATAAGCCTGATCCCCTGGATGGACCGTATTTCGAAGAGACAATCTACGTAACTCCGTCGCGCGAAGATTCGGAAGTACAAGTGGCGATTGAAGAGACCGCCCGTGCCGCGGTTCGCGCCCTCGGACTGCGGCATGGTCCCATTCACGCCGAGATGCGCGTAAACGAAGACGGCGTTTGGATGCTGGAAGTTGCGGCACGCCCGATTGGCGGACTGTGCAGCAAGGTGCTGCGCTTTGAGGGCGACCTGTCGCTGGAGGAGCTGATTGTGTGCCATGCCATCGGTTCGACAATCCCTTCGCCCACCCTGATGGATGCGGCTTCCGGAGTGATGATGATTCCAATTCCGCACGGTGGCACCTACAACGGTGTCCGCGGGGAAGAGTTCGCGCGCGACGTAAGAGGCGTTCACGAATTAATTATCACGGCGAAGGTGGGGCAGATTCTGGAGCCGTTGCCCGAAGGGGCAAGTTATCTGGGCTTCATTTTTGCACACGGCGTGTTCGCCGAGCAGGTGGACCATGCGCTTCGCGAAGCGCACAAAAGATTGGAATTTCAGATCGCCACTACGCTGGCAGTGGTCCAATAATTATTTCGATTGCGGCGGAACGTAGCCTTCCGGCAAAGCTGCCCCCGCGCCGAAGAAATAGTCGTCCATCTGCTTAATGAGGAATTCCTGGGCTTCGGCGGTGCCCAAGTTCAAGCGGTACTCGTTCATGAGCATCTTCATGTGCTCGACCCACAATTTCCAGGCCTCTTTCGAGACATTGTCGTAAACCTTCTGTCCGAGCGGATGTCCTTCAAACGGAATTTCATCCAGGCCGGGCATCTCCTTCTGGAACTTCACACAGAACACTTTGTGCCCGTTAGCTGGAGCTATCGTCGAAAGATTCATCCCACCACTGCCGCAGCCCATTTGGTCATCCTCGTAAACTTCAGGATACTACTTCCGAAATCCGGCTTCGGTCAGGATGATCCCTAATTTTCGGTTGTCGCCGGGCACGGACCAAGTGCGGTCGACGGCAATCTGCAGAAGGGCGGCGGGGCGGGTCAGAGTGATCGGCTCGGTATCTATCGAGTAACTGCCGGGTGCTGGAAAAGTTTTCGTGAGCACGAGTCTGCCATCGATGAAGATGGAAACCTTGCGGGCGGGGTCTGGGTCGGGGATGTATAGTGCAACATGGACGGGCCATGCACTTGGCGGCGATTTCAGGACAATAGCGGCTTTGTCCGACATCCATCGCCAGCGATCGCTTTCGAGCGCGTAGATACCGTACAGAATCTGTTCGGCTGCCTGGGGGGCGTTCATGGGCAGGTAGGAAAGTGACGGTTGACGATCTTCCAAAATCGCGGCATGAACGCGGTCGATAGGCCCGCGCGAAATTCCGAATGGCAGCAAGCCTTTGTCGACGGTGGAATATCCGGAATGCGAGTCGAGGCCGATGATACGCAGCGGGATTCGCGGAGCGATGGTGTGATCCATAACTGGGATCAGGGCGCGCAACTGGCGCTGGTACGGAACAGGATAGGCCAGTTCGCTTTCGACGACCAGATCGCCGGTGGGCACGAATTGATCGCGGTGGAGCGGAAGCGCCCCTCTTGATTCCAGGTAGTAGCGCAGCCCCCATTCGGCGTTCACCCAAACGCGTCGGTGTTCGGCGTTGGGAAGCTGCGCGGCGAAGTCGCGATAAGCGCCCCAGTGCTGATAGCTGACGATGGCGAGCCCCAGCGAAAGGGCGATTTGGATGGCGAACCCGGCCGCGAGCCATGGAGTCCGGATGCGCGAAACAAGCAACGCAACGGGGGCAACCATGGGAAGCAGATACCGCGCCGAACCCGCATAGAAGAAGACCAGGGCGCTGGCGAAAAACAGAGCGATCCACCCTGCCAGGAATAGCGTGTCGGGATCGCGGCGTCTGCGCGAAGTCCGCCAGGCGACTGGCAGCAAGAGGGGGCAGACCAGGAAGCAGGCGTGCACCGCAAGCGCACCGGCGTTGCGAACCTTGAGCGCCCAGCGCTGGTAGCCATAACTTTGCTGATACCCCGCGGCTACGGCAGCCGGAAATTGGCCGCTGGATATGAATTCGAAGACCTGCCATCCAATAATGCCAGCGATAGGAGTTAACGCCGTCGCCCACGCGGCGCGATTGCGACGTTCATTCAACCAGGTATACAGCGCGAGAACGGGTATTGCCGCCACCGCTTGCACGGCCCCCATGGCAGCGAGTGTGAGGCACACTGCTGCCCACGCATAGCGCCGAGCGACGAACAGCGCGATGCCCGCCATCCAGAAAGCAAGAAACGGAATATCGGATTCAAGCGAGTTTCCGTTGACCACGAATGCAGGCGCGGCGATGAATAGAAGCGTCGACCATATCGGGTGGGGCGAGAATCTCAGCGCTAGCGAGTACATCGACAAAGCCGCGATCAACGAGAACGCCATGTAGGCGAAGTGAAACGGAATTTCGTGAACGTCGCCGAAGAGAGCGGTCAGTCCGGCGAGTATCCAAGCGTTAAGCGGCGGATGCGGGAAGCCGCGGAAATCGACTTCGCGACCTTCGAAGACGTAGTGAATGTGGTTGGGATGCAGCGGTTCGATTTGCGCGTGCTGCGCCGCGGCGATGTAGTAAACGTCGTCGCCTTGAATGGCTTGGTTAAGGAAAGGGACGCGCAGCAAAAAGATCACTGCGACGATCCACAAAACCGGTTTGGCCGTGCCGTTCAATCCGCCGCTTTGCTGGCGGGGCGTTCGGGTTTCCATCGAACCACGGGACGGCGTGCCGCCCCGACCTCGTCGACTTTGTTGGTGCGCGTGTCATACGGCGCGCCCAAAACCATTTTTGGGTCGGTTTCGATTTCCTTCGCAATGGAGATCATGGAGTCGATGAAGAGATCGATCTCGCGCAAGCTCTCCGTTTCAGTGGGCTCGATCATCAGCGCGCCGTGCACGATCGTGGGGAAACTTACGGTGTACGGATGGAAGCCGTAGTCGATCAGGCGCTTGGCAATGTCGCCGGTCTTCACGCCGCGCTTGGCTTGGCGTTCATCGCTGAAGACCACTTCGTGCATGTTGGGGCTGGTGTAGGGGAGATCGAAATACGGCGCGAGCTTGTGGCGGATGTAGTTGGCGTTCAGCAGAGCGTCGAGCGTGGCGTTGCGGAGTCCGTCGCAGCCATGCGCCAGGATGTAAGCCAGCGCGCGGACCAGGACGCCGAAATTTCCGTAAAACGCGCGCACGCGGCCAATGCTCTGCGGGCGATCGTAGTCGAGGTGCCATTGGTCGTTCTTGCGGGCCAGACGCGGGATGGGCAGAAACGGCTCTAGCCAGCTCTTTACCGCGACCGGACCCCCGCCCGGACCGCCGCCTCCATGCGGGGTGGAGAAAGTCTTATGCAGGTTGATGTGCATCACATCCACGCCAAAATCGCCCGGACGCGCCAGTCCCACCAGCGCATTCATGTTGGCGCCGTCCATGTAAACCATCGCGCCTTTGTCGTGCAGAATCTTCGCGCATTGGACGATATTTTCTTCAAAAACACCGAGCGTATTCGGGTTGGTGACCATCAGCGCGGCCACGTCTTCATCGACAAATCGCGCGAGCGCCTCCACGTCCATCAGTCCTTGCTCGTTGGACTTGATATTTTGGACCGTATACCCCGCCATGGCTGCGGTCGCCGGGTTCGTGCCGTGGGCGGAATCGGGAACGAGAATGCGTTTGCGCGGATTGCCGCGAGATTCTAGCAGCGCGCGCACCAGCAGAATTCCGGTGAACTCGCCATGCGCGCCAGCGGCGGGTTGAAGCGTCACGGCATCCATCCCCGTGATTTCGAGCATGGCGGCTTCGAGGTCCGAAATTACCTGGAGCGCACCCTGCGAAAGAGACTCCGGCTGATACGGATGCGCCCAAGCGAGACCATCGAGACGCGCCACAAACTCATTCACCCGCGGGTTGTACTTCATGGTGCACGATCCGAGCGGATAAAGACCGAGGTCGATCGCGTAATTCCAAGTGGAGAGGCGCGTAAAATGGCGGATCGTTTCGACTTCGCTGATCTCCGGGAAACCCTCAATTTCATCGCGCACGTTTTGCTTACCCAAGGCAGCGGCTGGGTCGATAGCCGGCACATCTAGCGGCGGAAGCTGGTAGCCGCTCTTGCCGGGAGAACTCTCTTCGAAAATGAGTGCTTCGTTTTGCGAAATGTGCTGGCGAACTTTTCGGATCATTGGATGGAAACTGCCTCCGCCAGCGTATCCATGTGGGCGCGCGCGGTCATTTCGGTGGCGCACAGCAGAACGGCGTTGCCAAGTTCGGGATAGAACTTACGGAGCGGAAGGCCGCCGATAATTTTGTTTTCGAGAAGCTTCTGGTTAAGCGGCTCGGGGGCGCTCCCGTTGGTTGCGGCGACGAATTCGTTGAAGAACGGACCCGAAAAGCGCGGCTTGATTTTCGAACTGAGGTAATGCGCCTTCGCGAGGTTCTGCTCGGCGAGCTCGCGCAATCCGGCCTTCCCGTAAATGGTCATGAACACGGTGGCCATCAGAGCGATCAGCGCTTGGTTAGTGCAGATGTTGGACGTCGCCTTCTCGCGACGGATGTGCTGCTCGCGCGTGGAGAGCGTAAGGCAAAAAGCGCGATTGCCGCGCGCGTCAAGAGTCTCGCCCACAAGGCGGCCAGGCAGCTGACGAATGTACTTTTCTTTCGCTGCGATGATGCCGGCGTAGGGCCCGCCGTAGCTCGGCGAAATTGCGAATGACTGCAGTTCGCCCGCCACGATATCCGCTTCATGCGGTGGTTCCAGAATCCCGAGTGAAACTGCTTCCGTGAACACGAAGATCAGCAGCGCGCCGCGTTTGTGCGCCAGATCGGCGGCTGCTTTCACATTTTCTACGATGCCGAAAAAATTAGGGGATTGCACGATCACGGCAGCGGTTTCGCCATCGAGTCTTCTCTCCAGATCTTCCAGATCGAGTTGGCCCGATTCCGCGTCGTACCCGAATTCTTCTACTGGGATTCCCTGGTGCTTGGCATAGGTCCGCAGCACTTCGCGATATTCAGGATGAACCACTCGCGAAACCAGTACTTTACTTTTTCCGGTGATGCGCACTGCCATCATGGCGGCTTCCGGCACCGCGGTCGAACCGTCATACATCGACGCGTTGGCGACATCCATGCCGGTAAGCTGGCAAATCATAGTCTGGAATTCGAAGATCGCCGTAAGCGTGCCCTGAGAAATTTCAGCTTGGTATGGCGTGTACGACGTCAAAAATTCGCCGCGAGAAACAATCGTGTCGATAAGCACGGGACGATAGTGCTGATACACTCCCGCGCCCAGAAAAGATGTGTATCCCGTTGCGTTATCGTTGGAACGCGCTTTGAAGAAGTCGATAATCTCGTATTCGGAGATACCGGGAGCCATATTGAGCGGCCGCCCGAGTTGAGCTTCCTTTGGCAGGTGTGCGAAAAGATCTTCCAGCGACTCCACGCCACAGGCAGCCAGCATCCGTTGGCGCTCTGAATCCGACTTAGGAAGATATCGCAACTAACCTTCAGCTCCCACATATTCTTGATATTCTGAAGCCGACATCAGCTTCTTTATTTCGTCGTCGCCCGTCACTCGGAGCTTTACCAGCCACGCCGCGCCGTGCGGATCGTGATTGAGTTGCTCTGGCGTAGAGGCGAGCCCTTCGTTCACCTCAATCACCTCGCCCGTCAACGGCGAGTAGATATCGGAAACGGCTTTCACCGATTCCACGGAACCGATAGAGTGGCCTTTTTCCAGCTTCGTGCCCACTTTGGGCAGGTCCACGTAAACAATATCGCCAAGCTCCGCCTGCGCGTGATCGGTGATGCCTATGGTCGCGACCCCGCCTTCCAAATGCGCCCACTCGTGTTCTTTGGTGTATCGAAAGTTCTCCGGATACGTGCTCATTTCGGCCTCTTATAAAAAGGAGTATCGACGACCTTTGCGTCGACCGGCTGGTTCCGCACCATGACCTGAATCGGCTGTCCGGCCACCGCTTTCTCCACCGGAAGATAACACAGCCCGATGTTTTTATTGAGTGTGGGCGATGGCGAACCGCTGGTCACCCACCCGGCGGGCGTCCCCTCAATTTGGACTTCGTAACCATCGCGCCCAATTCCCCGGCCAAGCATTTCGAAGCCGACCAGCTTGCGCTTGATGCCGGTCTCTTTCTGCTGGCGGAGCGCGGTGCTTCCGACGAAATCGCCCTTGTCGAACTTCACGATCCAATTTAGATCGGCCTCAAGCGGCGTGATCGACGCGTGAATCTCATGGCCGTAGAGCGCCATCTTCGATTCGAGCCGAAGCGTGTTGCGCGCGCCCAGCCCGCACGGCTTTATGCCAAATTCGCGTCCCGCTTCCAAAATTTCGCTCCATATCCAGGCCGCGTCCGCGGGGGGGATGTATATTTCGAAACCGCCTTCACCCGTATAACCAGTACGAGCGATGCGAGCCTTAGTGCCGCATACTGAGCCTTCGGTGAACCAATAATATTTGATGGCGCTGAGTTCCACCGGCGTGAGTTTCTGCAGCGTCGCCAGGCCATTGGGGCCCTGAATGGCCAACTGCGCGTAGGCGTCGCTAACAAAATTCACTTTTGCGTCGAAACGGTTGAAGGCGCGCATGTGCGCGTAATCCTTATCCTGATTTGACGCGTTCACGCAGATGAAAAAAAAGTCGTCGGCAACCTTGTGGACCAGGATATCGTCGACGAAACCGCCATGTTCGTAGAGAAGGCCTGAATAATGCGCCTGGCCAATTTTTAATTTCGCAGCCCAGTTGGTTGTGATGCGATCGACCAGCGCCCCGGCTTCCGGCCCAACGATTTCGATCTCACCCATGTGGCTGACGTCGAACAGTCCGACCGATTTGCGGACGGCATGATGCTCATCGACCACGCCGGAATACTGAACAGGCATATCCCAGCCGCCAAAATCGACCATGCGCGCACCGAGCGCCCGATGCACATCGTTCAACGGAGTGCGTCTCAGAATCGAGGTATCCATTTTGCCGCAATGGAGATTTTACTTTGCGGCAACGATGGACTTCACCTGGATGGTTTTGTCCTTGAGATCTCCTGTAACTTTCACTTTCTTGCCAGCAAATTTCCCGGGCAGCGTCTGGTCGGAAAGCTCATAAACATTCGTGCCTTCGAGAAGGGCGTACTTGGACCCGGCTTTTACGCAATCGAGAACGCACTTGGAATCCGGGGTGACTCCCATCATTTTGTGATCGGCACCGCACATGGAATCGGTTATGGTGCCGGTGAAGGTCTTATCGGCCGCCACACACAGCGAGGATGCGGCAAGCAGGAATATTGCGGTCTTCATAGGGTTACTTTTATTGTAACTCCGGGCATTTGAAGAGAGAACCGCTCTCACTTCGTCTTCTGCCACACCGCCCGGCCCACGAAGAACGGCCCCATCTCCTGTATATAGCGCGAGGTTTGCTTGGTTTTCCGCATTGCCTGAATGCATGCCGAAAGCGGATATAGCTCCTTGCCAATCAATCCAATCACAAAATCATTGTCATTTTTATCGAGGCCGAAGCACGCCAGGCGGACATCCTGTGCGTAACCCGCCGTCCCAAACGCGTGACCGATTTTTCCGTGCTCGCTCAGAATTGGACCCTGCTCCTCAGGCGGAATGTTCGCGAACTCGCCCTTCCGTCGTAGCGGATACCAGATCGCCCAAGGCCATTCGGGACTGGTGACACTCCGGCGCGGTTTGTCCATCAACCAGTCTTTAAGATCGGGTTCGTGGCCGATCGCATAAGTACGGCCCATCATCGAGTATTCGAGCTTGGGCGTGAGCGAGGTAAACGGCGGTTGGTGCAGAATGCCCCGGACTTTGGTAAGAAAAAACTCCGGATTATCGGACCAGGTCAGCAGTGCGATACCCAGGGGGTCATTTGCATCCTCATAGAGAACACCGTCGATCCCAGCGTAATCCAGCGCTTCCTTCACCGGATCTGTCTGGCTGCAATCGCCGAACGCCAGCAGATGCATGAACAGGCGCTGGTCCGACGTTTGCCGTTCCCCGTCGCGCACTCCGCCTTTTTCTCGAAGGTCGAGTTCTTCCATAACTCCACAATTAACACAGGCTGCCGATTAGGCTGCGACAAATCCCGACCGCGACGCACTTACCTCGCATGAAGATGCTTACAGTTTGTCTCCTGGGGGCTGCCATGCTCCTCGGAACAGTTACCAGCGCCGTGGCGAGGGGCCGCGCCAGTTCCGGACACCGCGCCAGCGGCAACCATCGGAGTGGCAGTCACCGAAGCGGCAGCCATCGTTCGCACAAGTAAAGCAGCCGCCGCGGAGATTGGCGGTGCGCCGGTCTCCTTGTTGCCGCGGGTTGCTCTGCCCTCCATAATCAGAGTCTGTGCAGACGATCATTGAGCCGTTCCGAATCAAGAGCGTGGAACCTCTGCGTCACACCTCGCGCGAGGAGCGTGAACGAATCCTGCATGACGCTGGTTTCAATCTCTTCCTAATTCCGGCGCGCGACATCCTGATCGATCTGCTCACCGATTCCGGCACGTCGGCCATGTCCACTGAACAGTGGGCCGCGATGATGCGCGGCGACGAATCCTACGCCGGCGGCGAAAGCTTCTTCCGTTTGCAGCGTGTCGTTCAGGATCTCACCGGCTTCCGCCATGTCATCCCGACCCATCAGGGCCGCGCCGCCGAGCACATCCTCTTCACCGTGCTGTGCCGTCCCGGACACGTCGTCCCAAACAACACTCACTTTGACACCACCCGCGCGAACATCGAGTTTATGGGTGCTCGCGCCGTGGACCTCCCGCTGCCCGAAGCCGCCGATACCCAGCTCTATCTCGATTTCAAAGGCAACATGGACGTTGCCGCGCTCGAAGAACTGATTCAGCGTGAAGGCGCAACGAATATCCCGTTGGTCATGGTGACCGTGACCAACAACTCCGGCGGCGGTCAGCCCGTCTCGCTCGATAATTTGGCCGCCGTCAAGGCCGTCACCGCGAGGCATGGCATCCCGCTCTATTTAGACGCGTGCCGCTTCGCTGAAAACGCTTGGTTCATCCGGCTGCGCGATCCCAAATGCGCCCATCTTTCGCCCAAACAAATCGCCCAACGAATGTTCGCGCTGGCCGATGGCTGCACCTTCTCCGCCAAGAAAGATGCCTTCGCCAACATTGGCGGTCTCCTCTGCACCAATGACGACCGGCTCGCCACGCTCGAGACCAACCTGCTCATCTTGACCGAAGGCTTTCCAACCTATGGCGGACTTGCCGGTCGCGATCTGGAAGCAATCGCCGTCGGACTCGAGGAAATTCTCGATCCCGACTATTTGCAATACCGCATCGCGTCCACCGGCTATCTTGGCCGCCACATCGCCGACGCCGGTGTCCCCATTGTCGAACCGCCCGGCGGCCACGCCATCTATATCGATTGCGCCCGCATGCTGCCGCACATCCCTCGCGAGCGGTTTCCAGCCCAGGCGCTCGCCGTTGAGTTATACCGCCACGCCGGTATTCGCTCCGTCGAAATTGGTTCCGTTATGTTTGGCAAGTCGGCGCGTCATGAATTGCTTCGTCTCGCCATCCCGCGCCGCGTCTACACGCAAAGTCACATTGATTACGTCGTCGAATCCATCCTGGAAGTGAATCAAAAGCGCGACCAAATCCGCGGCTTCGAAATTACCGAGGAGCCGCCTTATCTCCGCCATTTCAGCGCGCGTTTCCGCCCGCTCAGCCCCGTGCCGACATGAGCGTCGATTGGTTTCCGCTCTGGCTAAGCCTTCGCGTAGCCGCCCTCGCGACCGGAATCTCTTTTCTCCTCGGGCTCTGGATCGCATACGTCCTCGCGAACCGGCAGTTTCGCGGCAAGGAACTGGTCGACGCCGTCGTCACGCTGCCGCTGGTGCTGCCGCCCACCGTGCTCGGCTACTATCTTCTGGTCTCGCTGGGCCGCATGAGCCCGCTCGGGAAAGTGTACGAGAGCGTTTTCGGCGCGCCGCTTGTCTTCACTTGGCAAGCCGCCGTCATTGCGTCCACGCTGCACGCCGTCCCGCTCCTTGTGAAATCGTCGCGCGCCGCGTTTCAGAGCGTCGATCACAGTTTGGAGAGAGCCGCGCGAACGCTCGGCGTTTCCGAATGGCGTCTGTTTTGGCGGGTGACGCTGCCCCTCTCCAGACGCTCCGTTGTCGCCGCCACCGTCCTCGCCTTCGCCCGTTCGCTTGGCGATTTCGGCACCACGCTCATGATTGCCGGTGACATCCCGGGCCGCACGCAAACTTCAGCCGTCGCCATTTACGACGCCGTCGAGAGCGGCAACACACTCGTCGCGCGCGTGCTCGTGCTGGTGCTCTCGGTTCTCACCATCGGCATTGTTTATATGGCGAACCGCCTGGAGCACCGGCAGCCCGCCGTATGATCCTCGCCCGCATCTCCAAACGTTTCGCTCCCGCGCCTGATTCGGCCGGCTTCTCGCTCGATATCGAGTTTGAAGCGCAACCCGGCGTTACCGTGCTCTTTGGCGCCAGCGGCGCTGGCAAAACTCTAACCCTGGATTCGATCGCTGGATTCAGCAAGCCGGACACCGGCCGTATCCTGCTCGACGATAAGATCGTCTTCGACGCTGCCGCATCTGTCAACTTGCGCCCTCAGGATCGTCACTGCGGTTACGTATTCCAAAACTACGCGTTGTTCCCCCACATGACTGTGCGCCAGAATCTCGCCTTCGCCGCGGAGCCTCAGCCGCGCCTGGAGCGGCACCGCCGCGTGGCCGAGATGATGGAGCGCTTCCATCTGGTGGAGCTCGCCGGACGCCGTCCCCATGAACTCTCCGGCGGCCAAAAGCAGCGCTGTTCCCTCGCCCGCGCTCTCATTGGCAGCCCCAAAGTTCTGCTGCTCGATGAACCCGCGCGCGGCCTTGACGCTTCCTTGCGCGCCGAACTCTACACCCTGATTCGTGCGCTCCGCGCCGACTTCCGCATCCCCATCCTGCTCGTCACCCACGATCTGGAGGAGTGCTTCGCGCTCGGTGACACGCTTCTGATCTACGACTCTGGCCGCATTATCCAAAGCGGTCCGCCCCAAAAAGCGCTCGACCGTCCTGCAAGTTCCGATGTTGCCCGCCTGCTCGGTTTCGGGAACGTCTTCGACGCCGAAATCCTGGCGCTCGACCCCGGCCGCAATACCAGCCGCATCCGCGCGCGTGACCGGGAATTTTACGCCACTTACTTCCCCGGGCATTTGCTCGGCGCTCGCATTGCCCTCGGCGTCCGCTCTGGCGACGTGCGGGTGCATTCCGCGCCCGGAGACAATCGCATGCCCGCGAAACTCAGCCGCGTGGTCGAACAGCCCCGCGGCGTGCGGCTCGAATTTGCGGATGGCCTCGTCGCCGACGTCTCCCGATACGATTACTCGCAGCAGAGGGACAATCAGGAGTGGTATCTGGAGCTTCCTCCCGACGCCTTCCGCCCGATTGGAAAATGATGAAGACCTTCGATGAGTATGTGGAGCTGGCCGAACAAGCCCACGGACACATTTGCGCGGGTCAGATCCTGGGCCTGCGCATGGCCATCCACGGCGTGGAACTGCTCGGCATCGAAGATCCTACTGGGAAAGATCGCAAGCGCCTGGTGACCTTCGTCGAAATCGACCGCTGCGCCACGGATGCCATCCCTGTGGTGACGGGCTGCCGCCTCGGCAAGCGCGCGCTGAAGTTCCGCGACTTCGGGAAAGTCGCCGCCACCTTTTGCGATCTCTACACGGACCGCGCCGTGCGCGTCGCCGCCCTGGAATCTTCCAAACAGCGTGCGCGTGAATTGTTTCCCGGCATCGCCGACAAAAACCAGCAGCAGATGCGGGCCTATCGCGAGATGCCCGCATCCAATTTGTTTAGCGTGCAGTGGGTGAAGGTTGCGATGAATCCCGAGGAGTTTCCCGGCTACAAAGGCGCGCGCATTACTTGCGAGGAGTGCGGCGAAGGTATCAACTTCGAGCGACAGGTAGAACGCCACGGCCAAGTGCTCTGCAAATCTTGCGCTGGTGAGCGTTACTACACCGTGCTCTGACGTGATGCGCTACTACATCACCGATCGAATTGCCGCGGGCGGCGAAGTCGCATTGCTAGGTTACATTCAAGAAGCTCTGCGCACTGGCGTCGAGCGCATTCAGATCCGTGAAAAGGATATAAATGCGCGCGAACTCGTCGCGCTCACCGAACGCGTTCTGCAATTACCCAACCCGCATGCCGCGCGCATTCTGATCAACACGCGTGCCGACATCGCCCTTGCATTCGGTGCGCACGGAGTCCACTTGCCTTCGAACGCCATATCACCCGCGCGCATAAAAACAATCACTCCGTTGCTGGAAGTTGCCGTCTCCTGCCATTCCCTCAAGGATGTAGTCCGTGCCGAGTCCGAAGGCGCCGACTTCGTCGTTTTGGGTCCCATATTTGAGACGCCGTCTAAAGCGCCTTTCGGGCCGCCTCTGGGCCTGGAAATCCTCGCGCAGGCGGCGAAAGCAGTTCGCATCCCCGTCTTGGCTTTAGGAGGAATTCGCGAAGACCGCATTGCTCAATGCGTGGATTCCGGCGCGTCGGGCATCGCCGGAATCACGCTATTTCAGAGCGTTCGCTATACTCGGAATCAGTTCGGCGTCACGGGCGCGTAGCTCAGTTGGATAGAGCATTAGCCTTCTAAGCTAAGGGTCGCAGGTTCGAGTCCTGCCGCGCCTACCAGATAAACCTTCACAATAGCGACTATTAAGATGAATCAACGCAGACTCGTGGGTACTTCGTTCCCCTAGTCAGTGCGGGTCGTTCTGGCCTAAACCTCGCGCTAAGTGCTGCACGGAATCCTCATGTGCGACTACCTGCCGATCCGTCATCGTTTCAATGGGACGACCGGCAAGTTTTGTGATGTTGTTCCGCCTCAAAAAAGCCCGCGCTTCAGTCGCATCAGCGGGAGTTACGAGGTCATAGTCGTGCGACCCATCCGCCATCAACGGGCTTCGCTCAGGGTAGTGTGATGTGCTCGAAGGTGACGGTAAGACCAGGGCAAGAAACCACGCTGCGCACGCAAATCCGACGAAGATTAAGAAAATCTTTCGTCCAGTTCCAGGTTTCAGTGGTAGTCTGTGTTGACCCGAAGTACCCGAAAATGCACTCCCTGCAGTCAATGTTCGAACCTCGCCGCGTTCATTTGCGAACAGTATACATGGAACCGCGCATCCGGCTTAATCAGGTCTATTCAGCCTCGATTCCTTCGAACGCTCAAAACTGATGAAACAATCAACCCTAGGCAACCTTGGTCAACCGTTGTGCCCAGTGAAGTTGTTGATTTGTAGAACCTGCGACGCTTAGGTTGGAAGGCGTGAAGTCACATAACCTTGCACGGACGCGCGCCGGGGTCGCTACTTTGGGACAATCACGCCACCAGACCTTCCCGCGCGGCGATCAATCGCCGAGGGATCACGGCGCTGCCGCTGAACCAGCATATGCGCCTTCATCCGCCAATCACAGTGCATGGAAAGGTCCTGGCCCACCGTATGTCCCGTGGCAACATGGATCTTTCGAATACAGCCATCGTGGAAGTTGCCGAAAACCGTCATCAATTCTCGGATGCCGTATTCTTCGGTGATTTCGCGCCAGCCGCGTTCAGGCCGATCAGTCACTCCGCCAGTTTCACCGCGACACTAGCTTCCGTCATCCCCCACCGCAGCGTCAGCGTCGCCGCATTCGAGCCCGCAGCCGTCAGCGCCATCGCGAACTTCTCAACCGGTGCCCCTAGCTTCTTCAGGCTCAAACTTGTCCGCCCCAAATCCTGCGGCTCGTTATACTCGGTGCCCCACTGCCCCGTCTGCTTACTGATCGCCAATTTCCAATCGCCATCCGTCGCAAACGTATAGATCGTGTAAGTCCCCTTCGCAACGCGCAAATCGCCAATCGTTAAGTCCGCTTCGGTGATTAAGGTCGTTGCCGAATCCGCGCCGGTGCGCCACACCTTTCCGTAAGGGATGAGGCCGCCCTCCACCTTGCGTCCCCGTGCCGAGGGCGCGCTGTATTCGATCGTCACATTCTTGCCGCCTAGCGTTACGCTGGTGCTGGCTTCGGGACTTAGCTTATTCGGGGGCTGCTGACGAACGCCAGCCTCGGCCGCGGTCACCGCGGCAATTAACGAAAGGAAAAGTGCGAGTCTCTGCATGGAAGTCTCCTTCTCTTAGCTTAGCCGCTAATGGAATGTTCAAGCGTCGGCTGGGGCAGGGCGGCGGGATTTGCGCCAAGCCGCTCAAGAGGGCAACCGGCTGGTTCTACAACGTATCGATGCGAGAAGTTCCCATCAAAGTCTCACAACCGGCATGAAGATTCGCGATGAACAGTAGAGCACAGTTTCGTGACCGGTTGAATCCAGTTTGAACACCACTCCTGCGCTCGCGGCGCCGCCACCCTGATTGGTAGTGCCGTAAAGATTGCCTGCTGCATCGCGGATCACGTTGGCCTCTGGGTACAACCCGTCCGCCCCTCCAATGAAGTTGTACAGCACGGTCTCGTGGCCCGTTGCATCCATCTTGTAAATGACGCCTGCGTTGGCGGTGCCGCCGAGGGTAGCCGTCCCATAAAGGTTGCCTGCGGCATCGCGGATCACGCCCGCTGTGGGATTTGCCCCCGTCGGGGTCGCCGCGAAATTATGTATGATCGTTCTTGTCGCTGCTTGCGCCGGGGCCGAGAATATAAAGGCTAGCGCGCACGCGACCCATTGAAGACCTGAAGGTCGGTGTGAGCAGCCGACTTCTTTACCCTTCGGCGTAAGAATTCCTTCCGCTCAGGTTTTGGAAAACAAGCGACGTACTTGACTGAGAGTCAAGAGAAGTCTGCCAGAGCGATAATCAGTCTACACCCAAATCGCGAGGAGTGCCGAGTTACTTTAAAGGAGCGGAATAGAGATCCGTAACGCGGAAAGTGCGATACTCGACCGCTCCGTCCACCTGTTGAATATAAACAACCTTGCCTTCCGCCGAAGTTTCCACGGCGCGCGCAAATGGAGACGGTCCCGGGTTAATGAAACCGGCCTCGAAGCTATAACCCCCACTGGCGAGCTTCTGCGCCGAACCTACGGCTATCGAGTAGATACCAAGATCCGCATTGTAGATCAATTCCGCACTTTTGGTCTTCTCGTCAAGCTTCCAAACTTGGCCGCGATTATTGGCTGCAGCATTCTTTTTTTTGCGCTCGTGGCCGTCATCGAGAATCGAAAAAAAGTTTGAGCCCGGCGGATCGAATCCCGCGTCGTGCTGGAATGAGAACCACGGCTCCGGATCGGCGCTTTTCGCCGCAAAATCGCCACCCTCGCCGAGCCGCCAGATCACTTTGCCGCTGCCTTTGCCGTTTTGATAGTCAACCTTTAGCACCCAGTTTTGCTCCGGCATCGAGATGAGCAGACTCCCGTCGGATGCCACATAATTGAGCGAGTTGCTGTGAAGCCATCCATTGGCGGAGTCCGCGAGAAATATGGCGGTGCAGCCACCGCTGCCGGGTCCGATCTTACACTTGGCATCCGCCCGCGAAGCCCGCTTCAAATCCATATAATCGAACGAATTCCAGACCCAGGCCACTTGAAGGTCCTCATCGAGATCGATAATCAGGTCGCCCAAAATATCGATGCGCTCCTTGGCGCCCTGAGTGCCAGCCGGAAACATGCGCTCAATGCCTGCCAGCACCAGGGTGTGGCCATTTGCTAATCGAACCGCTTCATGATGGAAGCTGGGCACGCACTCTTCACCGCCTTTTTTGCAGTCCGACTTGATACCGCGCGAATCAAGCTGTTCGGCAACGCGGCTTATGTTCGTCTCCCGCAGGACATTGCCCGCGAGGTCGAATTCGCGCACGAGTTGCAAACGCTGCATATCGTTGGCGGAGTTGGCGCCCTCGGAGAGCGCGAGGAATTTTCCTCCCGGAACCATTCGCGTGAGAAACGCAGGTTGGCGCAGATACCAGATGATGTTTCCGTCAAGATCAGTCGCGAAAGGCCGCATCTGGCCGCTGATCGAGGCTACGCTATGCACTAAAACAGGTTCAGCCACTACGCGGCCGGAAGGCGCAGGTACCGGAACACTGACAGGCATGAAATTTCCGTCCAAAATGCCAGTGTGAAAAGTTTTCCAGTCGCCGGACTTTATTCCGGACTTCGTGACCACTTCATCCCGCATCTGATAGACGGAATCCGCGAGCATGCCCGCGACATAGACATTCGTGCTAACTGTCCCCCGGCACGGCTGAAGCGAAGTATGACTGGTCGGCGAAGACTCGGAAGCCCGCAAAGTAATTCGAATCTGACTGCCCTCCTGGCATGCGGGGGCACTGAAGAGAGCAACGAGCGGATGGGAAGTGGGTGAGACTACCGCTCCCGAATTTTTGACACGCGAAACGATGCGAAAGGGCAGGTCCGCGTCTATTGTTTCCCGAGTTTCATTGTTTCTTACCGTGAGGCGCACGCTCGCATCATGTTCAAACAGCATCGGAGTCCAAACAAAAG
Source organism: Terriglobia bacterium (assembly GCA_025358575.1). Lineage (GTDB taxonomy): Bacteria > Acidobacteriota > Terriglobia > Bryobacterales > Bryobacteraceae > JANYJA01. Next base: position 29,834 of record JANYJA010000103.1, on the reverse strand, counting down.
CGGCAGCTTGGCTGAAATCTCGAACCACATGGAACGCAACGCCGTTCACGCTGACGCTATAGCGAAAGACATACGTTCCCTTTTGGGGGTTCTCAATCCGCGGCAATAACCCGACACTGGTGCCTACGGCTTGTGGCGAAGGCACACTTGAGAGAAGTTGAACCTTAAGCGGCTCGGCCCAAACCGCGAGGCAGAAAAAAGTTAGACAAAGAATGCGTGAATACATGAACTCACTTCGTCGGCGCTGAATAAAGATCGGCAACGCGAAAGCTTCGATATACAATCATGCCGTCTAATTGCTGTGTATACGCGACTTTACCGTCAGCGGACGTTTCAATCGCACGCGCAAACATTCCCGGGCCGGGATTCAGCAAGCCCGCCTCAAAGCTATACCCGCCGTTCGAAAGCTTTTGCGCGGAACCTACCGCGAAAGAGTAGACGCCGAGATCGGCATTGTAAACGAGCTCCGCGGTTTTGGCTTTCTCATCCAGCTTCCAAACTTGCCCCCGGTTGTTTGCTTCCGGATGTTTTTTCTTGCGTGCATGTCCATCGTCAATCAGGGAAAGCATGTCGGAACCGACCGGCTCGAACCCCGCGTCATGCTGGTAGGAAAACCAAGGGTCGGGATCGTTAGACTTTACAGTGAAATCGCCCCCCTCACCCAACCGCCATAGGACCTTTCCCGATCCAGCGCCATTTTGATAATCAACTTTAATGACCCAATCTTGCTCGGGCATCGAGAGCAGTAGACTGCCATCGGAGGGCACATAGTTCAGAGAGTTGGAGTGCAGCCAGCCGTTGCCGGTATCGGCCAAAAACACCGCCGGACAGCCGTCGTCCCCAGGCCCGATTTTGCACTTCTCGTCGGCGAGAGAGGGTCTCTTTAGGTCCAGATAGTCGAACGCATTCCAGACCCACTTTACTTGCAAGTCTTCGTCGAGATCGATGACGAGATCGCCGATCACATCTACACGCTCCTTAGCGCCCTGTGTGCCCGCGGGAAACATTCGCTCCAAACCAGCCACTACTAACGTATGGCCGTTAGTCAGACGAATAGCTTCATGATGGAAGCTGTCCACGCACTCTTCCCCTCCCTTCTTGCAACCGGACTTGATTCCACGCGATTCCAGTTGCTCCGCTACTCGGCCAATGTTAGTTTCCCGAACCACGTTTCCGGCTAGATCGAACTCCCGGAGTATCTGCAGCCGGTGCATGTCGTTGACAGAGTTAGTTCCATCCGACAGCGACAGAAAATGGCCCCCTTTCACCATTCGTGTCATGAAAGCGTTTTGCCGCAAATACCAGACGATGTTGCCATCCAAGTCCGTTGCCAGAGATCGGGGAAAAGTTTCGTTCACCACGCTATGCACCAGAAATGGCTCGCTCATGTCGCTCATTTTGGCGGCGGCCTTGGTGGTTGTGACTAATGGGAAATTACCATCAAGGAGGCCCGTGTGAAAAGACAACCAATCGCCGCCGACTACTTTCGATCCGCCGAGCACTTCCGCCCGCATTTGATACGCGGTGTCCGCGCGCATCCCGGCCACGTAAAGATTATTGCCTACACCGCCGCGGCAGCCCTCCCAGGGGGTCGAACTAGCCTTGGAAGATTCGGCGGTGCGAAATGCCACGCGGATCTGGCTATTCTCGGGGCAGGGAGGCGCGCTGAATAACGCGACGAGAGGATGGCCCGTGGGCGTCACGGAATTCTTGAGTCGCGACAAAATGCGAAATGGGAGCACCGCTTCCCCGGTTTCGCCGGCGTCATTCTTCACCGCGAGCCGCACTTGAGCTTGGTGCTCAAAAAGAGGCGGCGTCCAGATGAAAGAAGAATCCTGACTGAAGTCTCGAATGACATGGTACGCCCCGCCGTTGACGCTGGCACTGTATTGAAACACGTACTTAATCCTCTTCATCTTCTCGATCCGAGACTGAAGCCCGATGCTAGTGCCGACTGGCTGCGGCGACGGAACGTTGGAGAGAACTTGAAGTTTAATCGGCTCGGCCCAAGCCGCAAGGCAGAATAAAGCTAAAAACAAAAAGCGCAAGAGGAACGTAAGCATTCAGCACAGTATGTCACAAGTTAATTTCTAGGCCGCTTTAGTAGGAAATCGCGGGATACGCAGAACCAGCAGAAAGGTAACGGTCAGCAGGCAGATATTCACCGTAAAAGCAGTGCGCAGCGCATGAACGAAACTGGCTACATCGGTACCTGAACCCAACGCCCCGAAGAATACCGTGCCGATTACCGCAACACCCATGGCGAACGAAACCTGTTGGACCGTCGTCAGCACGCCCGACGCCGAGCCCGCGTCGCTGCCTTTGATGTTGATCAAGATCGTGCTTATGAGCGTGGGCATCACAAAGCCCTGCCCCGTTCCATAGATCAGTAACGCGGGAGCCAGTTCAAGCCCCGTCAATGCCGCGCCGTACATCCTTGTCAGCCTCAACAAAATCACTAATCCGACAATCATGAGAAAGGCTCCCAAGTTGATGATCCGGCTTCCCAATTTGGGCTGGATGCGCGCCGACGAGAGTGAACTGAACAGGAACGCGGCGGCGAACGATGCAAAGGCGAGGCCGGCATCTTTGGACGAGTAGCCTAATCCGTTCTGTAGAAATATGGTTGAGATCAAAAAAAACGCCGCCGCGCTGTTGAAGAAACAGATTCCGCTGAACAGGCCCGTCACGAACACTCGATCGTGGAATAGCGAAAGTTCCACCAGTGGGGAACCGCCGCGCGCCGAGACGAATTTCTCGAACCGCACGAACACCGCAAGCATTGCAACGGATCCAGCTAAGGACGCAAAGGTCCACGGCGGCCAACCCGCATCCCTCCCGGCGATCAGCGGATACAACAGCATCGATAGGGCGGCCGAAACCATCGCGACCCCGCCCAAATCCAGCCGTTTGGCCTTCGGCGATCGCGATTCCTTCACCATGCTGACAGCCGCACAGAGGGTGATCAATCCGATTGGCAGATTAATCAAGAAGATGGGGCGCCAGCCCAATCCAAGAATGTTCGCGTAGACTAGCAGACCCCCCAGCACATTTCCGCTGAAAGATGCCATGCCAATCGTCATTCCAAAGAAACCGAATGCCGCGGCGCGCTCTTTGCCGGGAAACGTCACCTGAATGATCGAAAGCACCTGCGGAAATAGAAGGGCGCCGGTGATTCCTTGCAGCGCGCGCGCCCCAATCAGCACTCCTGGGCTCCGGGCTAATCCGCAAAACAGCGAAGTCACGATGAACCCCGCGATCCCCAGCATGAACATCCGCTTTCGCCCGTAGATATCGCCGAGCCGCCCGCCGGAAATCAGCAGCACCGCGTACGTGAGCCCGTAGCTTGCGATTACAAGCTGAATCTGCGAGAAGCTGGCGTGCAGATCCGCTTTGATGGAAGGGATCGCCACATTCACCACAAAGAAATCGAGCGCGACCAGGAAGGCGGCGAACAAAATCACCGTCAGCGATCGCCAACGATTCGCGTCGAGTTCAATTGCGGGTGCCGGCTGCGCGGTTCCCGAAGAATGAAGCGTCATTTACTGGTACACTCATGCCGGTGTACATTGGCGCTCGCAAGGCAGCCCTCTGGATGGCGTTCGCGCTCACGATTCCATTGGCCCATCCATCCAACATGGCACGCGTAGTGATGCTGGGATCGGGAACGCCAATACCCGACCCCGCCAGTTCCGGGCCCGCGGTCGCAATCGTCGTCAACGGCCAAGCTTATCTGTTTGACGCCGGCGCGGGCGTGGTGCGCCGCGCGCAGGAAGCCGCGGAGAAACATGGAATCCCCGAACTCCAGGCGTTCAATCTCACACGTCTTTTCATTACCCATTTGCATTCCGACCATACGCTGGGGCTTCCCGACGTGATGTTGACGCCGTGGGTCGTAGGCCGCACCCAGCCGCTTGAAGTCTTCGGTCCGAAGGGCACTGCCGCGATGGTCGAGAACATGAAGCTGGCCTATAGCGAAGACATCCGGATGCGTTCCGAAGGTCTCGAGCATCTTCCGCGGGATGGGTTGAAGGTCAACGTGCATGAGATCGAGAAAGGCATTGTCTATCGCGATGCGAACGTGACCGTGCGCGCGATTCCCGTATGCCATGGCTCGTGGAAGCAGGCCTTCGGTTACGCCGTAGAAGCCGGAGGCCGCCGCATCTTGATCTCTGGCGATACCGCGCCCTGCCCCGCGCTCGCCGACGCGTGCCAGCAATGCGATGTTTTGGTTCATGAAGTATATTCGGCGGCCCGTTTCGCGCTTTTTCCAGCGAGTGCTAAAACATACCACGCCAGCTTCCACACTTCAACGCGCGAGTTGGCCGAAATAGCTGCAAAGTGCAAACCCAAGCTGCTGGTGCTTTATCACCAACTCTACTTCGGTGCGAAGGACGAAGTGGACTTGGTCACGGAAATCCGCGAAAGCTATTCAGGCCCAATCGTCAGCGGCCAGGATCTGCGAGTATACTAGCGCGAATTTCGCACTAATCGGAACCCCACATTGTAAAACCGGCTACTGGGAAAATCGAAGCGGCGCAGCGCGGGACGGCAGTATTCTTCAGCATCGAACCAGCAACCTCCCCGGTACACGCGGTACGAACCAGGCTCCGGGCCCGGAGGATCGGCGGCGGGGCTTAGCGCATAATAATCGGCGCGGTACCAATCCTCCACCCATTCGCTGACGTTCCCGCGCATATCGTGCAGACCCCAGGCGTTGGGCTCCTTCTGGCCAACGGGCTGGGTCTGATCGCGCGAGTTGGATTTGTCCCACGCGGTTTTTTCGAGACCTCCTGAACCGGAACCCCGCTTGCCCGCTTTGCATGCGTATTCCCACTCGGCTTCCGTCGGAAGACGATAAATATGGGCGATGTCTCGCGCGTTCAATCGCGAGAGAAAAACTTGGATGTCGTCCCACGACACGCCTTCCACCGGCAGATTCGCGCCTTTAAAATGACTCGGTGCCGTGCTCACTGCAACACCCTGAGGAGTGAAGCGCTGGGCACTCGGCGCATGCGGATCCAGCATCACGGTCTCCCATTGCGCCTGCGTGACTTCAAATTTGCTCATCTCGAATGATCGAGTGATGCGCACCCGGTGCTGCGGCTGCTCATCGCTATTGCCGAAATTCGATCCCATCACAAATTCGCCCGCAGGAATCTTCGTCATGCTGACTCCGTCAATCAGCGCGTCGATCCCGAATTCGTCGGGTCGCTGCATGCCCTGCAGCCAGGATGCACCGGCAGCGGCGGCGGTGACGCTCAGGAAACGGCGGCGTGATTGAGCGTTCAGAATAGACACTCAGGTTCTCAATGGAATTGGTAACTTACGAATGCGAGTTTTTTGCTGTCGGGTGACCACGAAGGCAGGTTGAACGAACTTCCGCCCGCATAGAACTTTGCGAGTGTTCTCACGCTCTTGTCGCTCAACAGCATGACGCGCAACATCACCTCACGATTCGAAACCGGATATTCGCGAGCACGTGGATAAGACTGAAACGCAAGTCGTATGCCATCGGGAGAAAGAAGCGGAAACATGTTGGAGAGCCCGTCTTCGGTAACCACATCGGGCACCCCGTTCTTGCTGTCGGGCGGTAAGCGCGAACTTGCGGCCGCAGCCACCGGGCCGCCGCCGTCGATCGAAATCCTGCGGAGTGCGCCATCGGTTGTAAACAGCAGCGATTTCCCATCTGGAGTCCACGTGGGAGATTCGATATCTTCAGCGGCAGTGTATGCCACGCGACGGTCTGTCGATTCAACTGTGATGGTTTCCAGAGTTCGATAGAGTCCGGATGGAGAGAAGACCGAGAGGCCCGGTTTATTCAGAGCGACGTTCGAAAACACAGCGGATTCAAGAGATTCTTTGTGGTGCGCGCAAACGCCGATGCCGATGTAGAAGGGATCGGTGAGAGGGACGCGCATCCCCGCGCCCGAAAAGCGCGAATCAGCGGCATCGGCAGATACAGACAAATAGAAATACTCGCCGCGCTTTTCGATTGTCACGCGCTTGGGAGCGGAAATATTGCTTTGGATCTCGTGGGTGGCCGCGCCCGTCGTCTCGCGCCATTGGAGCGAGGTAAGTCCGTCCCCGTCAAGCGCGGCGTCGGCATACGCGCTTCCGGCGTTGAGACTCTGCCGAATCACAAGCATCGCCTTCTTGTGCGGATCACCACCTTCAGTGGTGAACGCGATATTCGCGGTGAGCGTGGCGTCGCCCGAAACTTTCTTCCAGACGTAGTGGAACTCGTCCGCGGTTGACCACATGTTCTCGCCGCTGCCGCTGAGGCTGTAGCTGCGCGTGGCGGCATCATACTCCGCCGAACCCGCGTGCAGAACCGCGCCGACATCGCCATGTCCTTCGAAAATTCCAATAGGCGCTTCGCCGTGAACAAGCGCGCAATAGCCTGCCAATATGAACAACTGGGAGCTTGCACGCGCGGTCATTTGCGGATTTCCTGCAACCGCTTCTTTAGATAGTCCTGATATTCCTTCTTTAGGTTTGGATCTTTCGGCGAGGGATAGATGTCGCTCGACTTATACTTCCCCTCATCGAACTTCTTGCGCGTCCATTCGTCGTGTACATGCACTTCGTCGGCATTATCGACAACCTGTTTCGCCAGCGAAGGCGGAATGAAATACACGCCCTCCCGATCCCCGAACACAAGGTCCCCGGGCATCACGGTCACATTGCCGATGCGCACCGGAATATTGATCCCAGTCAGCATCACATTGGCGATCGCGCTTGGATGAACACCGCGCACATAAGCGGGCATGCCCATTTCCGAAATTCCGTCGAGATCGCGAACCGCTCCATCCACAACCATGCCGCCCCCATGCGTCGCTTTGTTGACGTAGTAAAAGAGATTGTCTCCGACAATGGTGCCGCCGTCCTTCTTGCCAAAAATATCGACTACCAGAACGTCGCCGGGTTGCAGCATATCGAGCGCCATCTGATTGCCCAGTTTCATTCCACCCTTCGCCTTGGCGCGATTGGCCGCAACACCTTCGACATCGGGGCGCACCGGCATGAACTGCACGGTGAAGGCCCGTCCTACGAGTTTCTTCTCCGGGAAGACGACCTGAAAGCCGTCCTCATACTGGTTGCGAAATCCTTTGCCCGGCAACACGGCCCACACCTCTTCAGCGGACATTCCTTTCGCGCGTAGGATGATGCTGTCCGGCACCATGGGGCGTCCATCGGGAAAACGCTCGAACGGATTTCCGGGGGTGAACTCAATCAGCTCTTCCTTGGTCATGCTGAAAACCTGCGCGGAAAGCGGTGCTGCGGTTAGCGCTACTGAAGCAACGAACGCCGCCGCGATTAGTGTTGTTTTAAAAGCCATAGTTGTCTGTCCTTAAGTCAACGACATTGCGGCCTGCATCATGGCACGCGCGTAGCCGACGTTAAAAGCGAAACCCGCATATCCTCCGCCCCCCGGATACATCGGCTTGAAATTGGGATGCTCGCGATCGTAGTCGATAGCGCGCGGATGCTCCGGATAAAGCATTCGCGGATACTTCTGCTTCACCAGTTCGCGCATAATGGCAAACATGTCATTCACGCCTTCATCGATAAAAACTTCAGCGTACTTCTCGTAAGGCTTGGTCACCCGCACATTGCGGTAATGAACGTGGTTGATGCAATCGCGCGATCCGAAGTACTGGCAAACGGTAACTGGATCCTCTCCCATTTCGCGCGTCACGCCGCAATCGAATGTGATCCCATTCGAAGGACTTTTCACTATTTCGATGAGGCGCTTCCACCCATCTACCGTTCCCATAATTTGCTGCGAGCCGCGGCTCAGCGGCGCTGGCGGATCGTTCGGATGCAGCGCGAGGCGCACGCCCGCTTGCTCCGCAACCGGCACCACCGCCTTCAGGAAGTAAGTGATGTTGCCCCACATTTCCTCCAAATTGTGCGCGCCCTCCTGAGGAAGCGGCGGCAGATCTCTCATGCGCTCGTAGTCGAAGCCCGTGAGTCCAGCGCCAGCGCGCCCAGTCTCTTCGTAGTAGCCTTCCATAGCACGATGGGCGTAGAAGTTGTACTCGATCACCAACAATCCAGCCTTACCCGCGGCGCGGATGGATTGAATCACCTTTTCAATCTCTTCGTCGCGGCCCGCGCGTCCATAGATGGTATTCGGAAATCCGCCGATCATCAGATTTCCGAGTGTGAGTCCGCCGCCTTTCAAACGATCGATCAGTTCTTTCAACTGCGCTTCAGTCCAGGGAATTCGCGGCAAACCGCTTAGCACGTGCGCAACGCCGAGCTGCGCAACTCGCCGCATTCCGGCCTCGTCGACAGTGCCCGCGGCTAACGGTCCGTTGCCCATTTCCAGGCAGATTTTGGGCGTGTCCTTAGCTTCCACACGCGGACCGGGAACACTGGCAGCCGCGCCAACCGGGCCCGCCAGCGCCGCCGCCCCGGCGACTTGCATCAGTGTTCTTCGAGAAAGTTCGGCGTTCACGTTGGAATTCTATCTCAGAGAGCTCGCTGCCGTTGGTGGCGGAAAGCGCAGTCCATGCTGGTAGAAGCGGCTAGCGCGACTCTCAAAGATTGCCCGCGCGCATTTGTTCCATCATGTATTCCGACGCCCGCATACTTAGCGAAAGAATCGTTATCGTCGGGTTCTGATACCCGCCGGTGACAAAGCTGCTGCCATCAACGACGAATAGATTTTTGATGTCATGACTTTGGTTCCACTTGTTCAGCACGCTCGTTTTCGGATTGTCGCCCATGCGACAAGTTCCCAACTCATGGATGCTGTATCCCGGAGGCAGCATCTTGTCATGCTTGGCCAGAATCTCGAAGCCGGCGTCTTGACACACCTCTTCGAAAGTGTTGGTCGCATGTTTCATCATGTTGAATTCGTTCTCGCTGTAGCGCGCCTGTATGTGCAGCGCCGGAATGCCCCACGCATCCACCACGTTCTTGTCGATCGCCGCGAAGTTCTCGTAACGCGGGAGGACCTCGCCCATCAGCGTGACGGACACACCCGCACCGCTATAGCTCTTAAGCGCTTTGTCGAGCTCGGCGCCGTACGCCGGAATGAATTTCGGATCGGGAGTTCCGCCCGTGCTGAAATCGAAAGCGTAACCCCGAATGAAATTCTGCTCCTTGCCGGATTTCAGATTCACAAAGCGCGGCGAATAACCACCGCCGCCCATAAGCCCGCGCGGCGCTTTTCCGTCCTTCGCTTCGGGCACGATTGCCTGTACGCCTTGCGTGATGTAAGTCTGATCGTGCAGATAATGCCCCAGCACGCCGCTCGAATTCGCAATCTTCGAGTTCAGCAGAATGCGCGTGCTCTCCAGACATGACGCGCCCACAACGACTATCCGCGCCTTCGCGTGCATCTCACGCTTCGAATGGCGATCGAGAAAATTGACCCCGTTCGCGAGTCCAGTGTTCTTGTCGATTGTTATGTCGCGCACTACGGCATTGGGCACGATTGTTAGGTTGCCGGAATCGAGCGCATCCGGCAACAGCAGATTGAAGGAGCTGGCGAACTGACCGCGACCAGTTGCCCTTCGCATCTTCGTAACGGGAATATCGCGTTTACTCGCCGCGCCGATGAAGCGCTTCATCGCGCCGCTCCAGGGTGAATCGTCTTCCAGAAAGACGCCGTCCGGAAGCTGGCTGTAGCCCTCGTTGCGCCCGGCCACGCGAAAAATCGGCTCCACGCGATCGTAATAAGGCTTCAAGTCGGCGTAGCTGATGGGCCAGTTCTCGCCAAAGCCGTCGTGGTCTTTGCCCTTGAATTCGTAGTCGCTCAATCGGAACGACATACGCGCCCAGAAAAGCGATTTTCCACCGATCATGCGCACCCGCACCCAGTTGTACGGGCTCTTGGGATCGTGCGTGTACGGAACCTCGGTCTCATCCACCCATTGATTCGCGTTGAATTCATTAGCCTGCATCACATGCGGCAAACGTCCGGGTTTACCGAAACCGCGATACGGAAGCTCGTAGACTGGCTTCGGGCCACGCACACGATTGAAATCCACCAGCGGCCCGGCATCCAGCATGAGGCATGAGATGCCTTTCTTGGCGAGTGTGTACGCCGCCATACCACCGGACGCACCTGAACCAATTATGAGAACGTCGTAATCTTTCGGAGCCATAATTTGTTTTAATCGAGTGGATACCAATACGTGCCGCTGCCGCCGAAGCGCCGCCCGCCCGCCGATGCCGTGTTGTACTCGCGAGAATTGACGGTCGCGGTTCGAATATCCGCTTTGGCTTCGCGCAGAAATCGCGCCAGCGGGTCCGCCGGTTCCTCATACGTCCACGGCTGGTGCAGCGGCGCGAGAACGGCGTCGGCCTGCGTCGCGTCCAGTTCGGCAAAAGCTTTGCCGAAACGCTTACTGGACCCAGCGTTCAACGCATCGAGCCCAGCGCGATAGACCTGCTGACGGCCTGCGGGCGAATCTCCAATCAGAAAATCCAAAAACTCCGGCGCTTTTGCCTCGAGCGCTCCCGCCATTCCGTTAACCGAAGGCATCAGCATTCCGCTCAGCTTCCGTAATGCGCCAAACTCAGCATGCGTGAAAAAATGCGGAATGGGTTCGGCGGCTGCGTCAGGCACCATGGTGTCGAGCTTCGGAATCTCGTTCGAAACCGTGGGTGGCGGAACCGGCTGCGTGGGATTCAGCGGAACGCCCGGCGCGGGATTCGCGGAAACACCGGGAGCGGGCTGCTGAGCGAATAAAGCGGGCGCGGCGGGCGCCACAAACAATGCCTTCACGAAACCGCGGCGTTTCATATTTAGGGTCATGATATCAAGGCTCTTGTGATATCTTTCGTGAAATGATTCGCGCTACCTCCCGGCGTTCCTTTCTGACGACAGCCGCCGCCGCCCCGATGGCTTTTGCCGCTTCTCGTCAGAAACACATTCCAATCGGACTCGAACTTTATTCCGTTCGCGAGGATCTGGCCAAAGACCTCACCGGCACCGTTACCGCCGTCGCGAAAATGGGTTACGAAGTCGTGGAATTCTACGCGCCCTATTACAGTTGGACAACTGATCGCGCCAAGGAAGTCCGCAAGCTGATGGACGACCTCGGAATTCGCTGCCACTCCACGCACAACAATGCGAACTCCTTTACGCCCGAGGGTCTCCAAAAAGGTATCGAGCTCAACAAAATTCTTGGGTCAAAGTATATCGTGATGGCGTCTTCCGGAAAAGTCGAAGGCCTGGATGGATGGAAGAGCGTAGCCGACACGCTCGCGCGCGCTTCCGAGTCGTTGAAGCCCCTCGGCTTGCGAGCCGGCTACCACAACCACCTCGTCGAATTTAAACCGCTCCAAGGCAAGCGGCCTATGGAAGTTTTGGCTGCCAATACACCTAAGGACGTGATGCTGCAGTTTGACGTCGGCACTTGTCTCGAAGCCGGTGACGACCCTGTCGCTTGGATCAAGGCCAATCCAGGACGCATCAACTCGCTGCATCTGAAAGATTGGGCGCCCGGTGAGGGAAAAGGCTTCCAGGTCTTATTTGGCGAAGGCGCGGGAGAGTGGACCAAGGTCCTTTCGGCCGCGGAGAAGACGGGTGGCGCGGAATTTTATCTTATCGAGCAAGAGGGCAGCCGGTATCCGCCGCTCGAAACCGCAAAGCGCTGCCTCGATAACTGGAAGAAGCTGCGCGCATGAGCCGATTTACAAGACGTGATTTTCTAGGAACCATTCCAGCGCTTGCCGTTGCCGCCAAGGCGTTGACCGCAACACCCGCCGCGGGCGATCTCACGCTCTGGTACAAGCAACCGGCCACGATCTGGACCGATGCTCTTCCCGTCGGCAATGGACGCCTCGGCGCGATGGTGTTCGGTGGTGTTGAAACCGAGCGGCTGCAACTGAACGAAGATACGCTTTGGTCCGGTGCGCCGCGAGACTGGAACAATTCAGAAGCCAAGAAGCATCTGCCCGAGGTTCGTCGCCTCATCATCGAAGAAGAGAAATACCACGAAGCCGACGCTCTCTGCAAAAAGATGCAGGGCCCGTACAACCAGTCGTACCAGCCGCTCGCAAACCTGTCGTTGAAGTTTAAGAAAGCGGCTTCGTTCTCAAATTATCGACGGCAGCTCGATCTTGATAGCGCTATCGCCACGGTCGCGTATTCGAACGACTCCGCATCGTTCACGCGAGAAGTTTTTTCCTCCGCGGTGGATCAGGTCATCGTGGTCCGGCTCACCGCCGATAAACCCGGCCAGCTCAGCTTTGTCGCCGGGCTCGATAGCTTGCTGCATTCTAATGCCTCCGCCGTCGGCAACAACACGCTGCGCCTGCAAGGCAAAGCGCCCGAAAATGTCGACCCCAATTACGTCAGATCCGATAACCCGGTGGTTTACGACGACACGAATGGTAAAGCCATGCGCTTCGAGTGCTGGCTGCGAGTACTCGCTGAAGGCGGGGCTTTAACCAGCGGGCCCGATGGAATTTCAGTGGAGGGGGCCAACGTCGCGACGCTGCTGATTGCGGGTGGAACCGGATTTAAGGGCTTCAATCACGCGCCCGATAAGAGCGCGGACGAGATCGCCGCCCCATGCCGCAATCACCTCGATGCCGCGTCGGCGAAGCTCTACTCTCGCATGCGCTCCGAGCACGTCGCCGATCATCGGAAACTTTTCCGGCGCGTGAGCCTAGACCTCGGCCCCAGCAGCCGCGGATCTCTTCCCACCGACGAGCGGCTAAAGAAGTTTCAGTCCGATCCCGACGATCAAGCGCTCTTAGTTTTGTACTTTCAATATGGCCGCTACCTGCTGATTGGAAGTTCTCGTCCTGGAACGCAGCCCGCCAATCTTCAAGGCATCTGGAGTGAACTGGTCCGTCCGCCGTGGAGTTCCAATTGGACCGCCAACATCAACGTGCAGATGAATTACTGGCCGGTCGAAACCTGCAATTTGTCAGAATTGCACGAGCCGCTCTTCGATCTGATCACCGGCTTGAGCCAGAACGGAAAGCATACGGCAGCGGTGAATTACGGCGCGCGCGGCTGGGTATCGCATCACAACGTCGACCTGTGGCGTCAGTCTGCACCCGTGGGAAACTTTGGATCGGGCGGCGTTACCTGGGCCAACTGGCAGATGAGCGGCCCGTGGTTCTGCGCGCATCTCTGGGAGCATTATCTTTTCACGGAAGATAAACAATTTCTGGGCCGCGTTTACCCGCTGATGAAGGGATCGGCGGAGTTCTGTTTGGATTGGTTAGTTACCGACAAGGAGGGGAAACTCACGACCTGCCCGTCGATTTCGACGGAAAATTCATTTACCGCGCTCGACGGAAAACGGGCCGATGCCAGCGCGGGCTGCACCATGGATATCGCGCTCATCCGCGAACTTTTCGCCAATTGCATTTCCGCCGCCGGGGTTCTTGGCACCGACGCCGAGTTCAGCAAGCATCTCGACGAAACACGCGTGCGCCTGCCCGTCTATCAAATCGGAAAGCACGGACAGCTTCAGGAGTGGTCCAAAGACTTCGACGAGCCCGAACCCGGGCAGCGCCACATGTCTCACATGTACCCGCTCTATCCGGGCAGTGAATTCACGCCGCGCAAGATGCCCGCATTCTGGAAAGCGGCGCGCGTTTCTCTGGAACGTAGGCTCACCGCGGGTGGAGCGTATACCGGTTGGAGCCGTGCGTGGGCCATCAATTTCTGGGCGCGGTTGTGCGATGGCGAGAAGGCTCACGAATCCTTATGTCGCCTGCTCGATCACAGCACCGGGCCCAACCTATTCGATACGCATCCGGCGGGGAAAGGCTGGATATTTCAAATCGACGGAAACTTCGGGGGCACCGCATCAGTGGCTGAGATGCTTCTGCACAGCCACGAATCTGAGATCAATTTCTTGCCCGCGCTCCCCCCAGCTTGGCCAGCCGGAACCGTCACGGGACTTCGCGCTCGCGGTGGCGTGGAGGTCGATATTAGCTGGGCTGAGGGTCGCGCCGTAAGTGCCGTCTTGCATCCAACAGTCTCGCGCGGGCACCAACTCCGCGCGCCCGCAGGCCAGCAATTTGCCGGCGGTTCCGACGTCACGCGCGTGCAACTGAAGGCGGGAAAGGTCCACACGGTTCGCTTTGCGTAGCCGCGGCACACGGTGTTCAGGTCTGCGATTTGCGCACCACAGCGGAGCCGAACGAAGAATAAATAGCCACCGCGGCCACCACAACATTTGCCACAATCACCGGCAGCGCGTGGATGAACGTTCCGTAAGCGATCCAGAGCACTGCCGCCATCGCCTGCACGCGCCGCAGCGTCCCCGCTTCCTTGCAGAAATATGAACTCGCGAACAATGCTGTCGCCACCCAACCAATGGAGTCCAGCATGCCTAAGCCGCCACTGGCGAGATGTCCGTTACGCTTTCCCGAATCGTAAGCCAGTCCGTGCTGACCTTATCCCAATCCCGCAGCACAAACCCGTGCGCTTCGAATAACTCGCGAATCTTAGGAGACTCCCAGCCCAAAATCTCTTCCAGGATCGGAACTAGAACCGAAAGCGCGTCGTCGCTGAGCACGTTCCGTTTGGCGATCTGGGTTACGTACTTAGTCTCGGAAACCGCAACCGTCAATCCATCGCATCGATTCACATGCAGCATCACGTGAATATCGGAACTTCCGTCACCCACATACACAACCCGATCGCCGCTGATCTGTAAGCTATCTTGGAGTTGCTCGAGTACGGCTACCTTTCCGTATCCTGCCGGTACTCGAATGACCGATTGAATCTCCCCCGATGAGGGGTCGTACGCAAAGCGCGTCCCATAGATATTTTCTATCGGCACGATTCCTTCGAGCGCCGACTGAATGACTTCTTCCGGAGCCGCGGATATGACATAAAAAGAGAATCGGTATCCCTCAAGGTTGTCCAATAACTTGGATAGAAGTTGGATGTTCTGTTTCAGCCGAACTCTCTTGCCAACTTCGATGAGATGTTCTTTACGTACACAGCGAAATTCAGGATCGTGCAGCAGCAGGTATGCGAGTTCGCCACCCTGCTGGACGAAGTGCATGCGTGACAGGCCTGCAACTTTCTCGACGAAGCTCGAACTACCGATCAGTTCACTTAAAATCAGCCCGGAATCGTTGAAACTCAACGTCTGGTCGAAGTCACTAGCTAACAGAAAATGCTTAGGTTTTTGAACGATTTGATTCATAGATATGGATCTCCTTAAATGACTTTCGCTCAGAGAACCACGTGGAAAACTGAGAGAGTGCTATCAGAGCGGCAACAGGAACAAGAATGGCAGCAAGGCCGGGGCGAGATGACTACTAAGCTATTTGGAGTATAGCCTGATACGCTCGGCAAAACGCGGCAACACAACATCGAAGTGATCGCCGCCTTCGACGGTAACAAGTCGTGCATTGTCGCCAGCGGCGCGCGCTGCCGCCACATAGTCCCGCGCCATGGCAAAAGGCACTGTGTCGTCCTCTGTCCCGTGCATAACTATCTGATGCTTCCCAAGCGGCAGAAGTTCCCGTGGCGACGCCTCGCGGCATAAGTCGATGTTGCAATTTAGAAACTGTTCCACCACTCCATCACCCAGGTGCCGCTCCCAGGCTTTCCGCAAATCGCAAACGCCGCCTAAAGTGATTACTTTCTTCACCCACGGAAGCCGCTTCGCCAAGCAGAACGCGAGTTGTCCTCCGGCCGAATGCCCGATGGCCGAGACGCAACTCATATCGAACGGATACGGCAGTTTCGTCAGATGCTGAGCCGCCGCCGAGACATCTTCAAATGTCCCGGGCCACCCTCCACCCGCATGGCCGATGCGCCGGTATTCCACATTCCACGTTGCCAAGCCCAGCTTCGTGAGCGCCGCCGCGAGATGTCCGATGTATTCCAGATTTCGCATCGCCCGCCAGTATCCGCCGTGAATTACGATCGCCACCGGGTAGGGGCCAGGGCCCGCGGGTATCCGCAAATCCCCAAACTGATGCTCGCCATCCCCATAAGAAATGCGCGCGTCCGCCGGCGGCGCGGGGACTTCAATTACCTGTTCTTTGCTTGTCAACGCGCGCCCCTAGGCCGGAACGAACTGCCGCAGATACCGATGCGCCATCCGGAAACCCTGCTTATAATCCTCGGCGAATTCGTTTCCATGATTCGGATCGCCATAGGTCGGATCCTCATGCTCGATATTCATCGCGCCTGAATAGCCAGCATTCATCAGCACCGTAAAGAAAGCCGGCCAATCGATCAGCCCCAGGCCGGGAAGCCGGTATCGCCACCACCTGGCGTCGTTAAGCGGATGAATGCCCACGCGCTTCAACACGTCGTAGCGGATCTCGGTGTCCTTCAGATGCACGTCGTAGATCTTGTCCACATAATCGCGCGCTGTCTGGATTGGGTCCATCATCTGCCAAACCAGGTGCGACGGATCGTACTGCAGCCCCACATAGGGCGAGTTCCCGAACGCCTTGAACAGCGCATCGTAACCCACCGGTCCCGTCGCTACATTCGGGCTTCCCGGATACGGCTCCCATAAAATCCGAACATTGTACTTTTGGCACATCGGAAAGTATTGCTCGGTATATACGCGAACAATCTCGCTCACCTGTTGATCTAGCGTCTTGCCCTGCATTCCGCCCGACCCCGAGCCAACATACGGTGCGCCCAGCTTGCCCGCCAGTTCGATCACCTTCACGAAGTAGTCGTTGTTCTTCTTCCGAATCTCCGAGTCAGCGGCGATGTGGTTCATGGTATTTCCCACCACCGACAAATACAGCCCGGATTTTCGCACCGACTCCCGCACGATCTCGATGAATGGCTCCCCAATCTGCGTCGGGTCTAGGCTCGTGCCCGGCCGCGCCCACAGTCCGATGCTGGCGAAGCCCTCCTCTTTCGCGAAATTGATATTCGCTTCAGAGTAGTTCCCAAGAAGTCCCAGCTTGGGCCGCCACGATTTCGCGCTCGCCGACGGCGCCGACACCGAAGCGGCGGCCGCCAGAGACGTCATCAACGTTCTTCGCGTCATTGAACGGATGTGGGTGGCGCCGTCGAACCAACCACCGGCTTGCCATCCGTGTCGATCACGTGGACATCGCCAATCGCCAGCTCCCGTACCCCGGCCTCAATCTTGCTTCGGTCGCCGACCACCAGCCAGATCAAGCTATTCGGATGCACCACCACTTCGGCGGCGTCCTTCACGTCCGAGCTCTTCAACGCCATCACGCGGCCCGCGAACTTCTCGTAGTAATCCTCCGGCAACCCAAACTGCACGATATTTCGGATGGATGCGCCCACCTCGTCCATCGTCTCGTAAGATCCCGGAAGCTTCAGCGTTTCGGCGTCCTGTGCCATCTTCATCTCGTCCGCGGTAATGGGCTTATCGCCCACGATGCCCCGCATCTCTTTGAACATTTCCGCTATAGATTCCTTGGTCTTGTCCGTCTGCACCGGCGCGAACGCCACTAGCGCCCGCTGCGCGACCGCGGGCGGCAGCATCGCGTGAGCACCGTAGGACCAGTGCTTGTCTTCACGCAGATTCATGTTCATCCGAGAGCTGAATGTTCCGCCAAGAACATCGTTCATCACCCCGATCGCGGCTTCTTGGGAATTGTTTTTAGGAGGGGCTACGTTCCCAGTCATGATCAGGGTCTGCTGCGCGCCCGGCCGGTCGATCAGGTATACCGAAGGCTTGTCCGCCAGCTTGACCGTGGCGATTTTCTTGACCGGCACATTGGCTGGCTTCCACTGCGCAAACAGCTTCTCTAAACGCGGCCCCATATCCGCCAGCGTCTCATCGCCTACAATCACCAGCGTCGCGTTGTTCGGATGAAACCACTTCTCATGAAACTGCACCAGGTCCGCGCGGGTGATCTTTTCGAGATTCCCCTCCGACCCGGAACCGCTCAACGGAAAGCCATATGGATGCCCCTTGCCATACACCAGAGCCGGCATCACGCGCATCGCCACGCCAGTGGGGTCGGCCTTCTCGCGCTGTATGCCGGCAAGCTGCCGCTTCTTCTGCCGGTCGAAATCGGCTTGCGGGAACGACGGATGCAAAATCACGTCTGCGAACAGATCGAGCGATCGGTCAAGGTTCGCCTTTAGAGCGGAAAGATGCACCACCGAGCGATCCAGATTCGCCTGCGCATCCAGATCTGCCCCCAGCGATGCCACTTGGTCGCTGATCTGCAGCGCATCGCGCGTCTTGGTGCCGCTGGTGAGCATGCCCGTCGTAAGATTCGCCGTGCCCGGAATCGCAAACTGGTCCGCCGCAAAACCGGCGTCCGTTGAAAGCCACAAGTTCACCAAAGGAAGCTCGTGCCTCTCAGCCAAAATAACTTTGAGCCCGTTTGACAGCGTCATGTGCTGGAGCTTGGGCAGCTTCAGCTCCGGCGGCGCTCCCAGCGGCGGCGGAATCTTGCGGTCATATCCCGCCGTTGAGGCTTTGTAGTCCGGGAAAGGAACCACTTCGAGCACAAAAACTCCATCGGTCAGCCAACGGGCCGCGGCCCCTCGCAAATCTTCGGCGGTCGCCCCTTGAATGCGTTTCATGCTGATTTTCCACGCATCCGGATTGCCGGTGAATACCTCCGACCGGGCCAGAGCGTCTGACTTCCCGCCGAAGCCACCCGAACGCTCCAGGCCGCGAATCTTGTTCGCCATATATTGCGTCTTCACGCGCTGCAACTCTTCCGGCGTGGGTCCTTCCTTGATGAAGCGCGCAAGTTCTTCATCAATGTCCGCTTCCACCTTTGCCAGGCTCTGCCCAGGTCGCGCTGAGGCTTGTACAAAAACCTGGCTGCCGATTTCATCCGGACTCACGCCCGCCCCCGCGTCGGTCGCCACTTGATCGTCATAGACCAGCCGCTTGAACAGCCGCGATGTCTTCCCTTCCGACAGAACGTCCGTCGCTAAATCAAGGTAATCCAAGTCCGCGCTGAAAGCCGGTGGAACGTTCCAAACTTCAAAGACGCGCTCTTGCGGAACCCGGTCTTGCACGCGCTCACGATGCGTGCCCGACATCTTGGCGATCCAGACCTGTTGGTGAGCTACCGGTGGCCCGGGAGGAATGTCGCCGTAATACTTTTCCACTTTTGCTTTTGCCGTCTTGGCGTCGATATCACCCGCGATCACAAGCACCGTGTTCGACGGCCCATAGTAAGTTCGGAACCATTCCTTCACGTCGTCCAGCGACGCTGCATTCAAGTCTTCCATCGACCCGATCGTGGTCCAGGAATAAGGGTGCCCCGCCGGATAAGTGTTCAGCGGGATCAACACGCGGGTTACGCCGTACGGCTGATTCTCGCCTTGCCTCTTCTCGTTTTGCACCACTCCCCGCTGCTGATCCAGCACGCCCTTGTCGAACGACCCCAGCAGATGCCCCATGCGGTCCGATTCCAGCCACAGCGTATAATCGAGAGCCGATGTCGGCACCGTCTCGAAATAGTTGGTCCGGTCCGAATTGGTGGTTCCGTTTAGCGTGGTTGCGCCCACTTTTTCCGCGGCCTTAATAAAGCTGCCTTTGAAGTTCTCGCTGCCACCGAACATCAGGTGCTCGAAAAGGTGCGCGAAGCCGGTCTTGCCAACCTTTTCGTTCTTCGAACCCACGTGATACCAGGTATTCACCGAAACGATCGGCGCGTTGTGATCCTCGTGCACTATCAGCGTGAGCCCATTGGAAAGGACGAACTTCTGGTAAGGAATATCCACGTCCGTCTGGGCTAAGCCACTCCACGCATAGGCACCCGCCAAAAGCAAAAGGGGCAATAATTTACGCATACGTTCTCCTTGGAATCTGGGTAAGCGATCATGGTATCGTAATTTCCTGATAGCGGCTTCGGGGAACAAAGGTCGCCCGTCGCGCGTATTTACAAATAGATGCCCTTTTGCAGCAATTGCGGACAGCCGTCGCACGAGCGCAATATCTTCTGCGCCCATTGCGGAGCCGCTCAACCGGTTCGCGCCGCGCCAGCAGTCGATCCCTTCGCGGGGGTGACGCCGCGAACGGCTTCCGTACTCTGCTACATCCCCGTGATCGGCTGGATTGCAGCGGTGATCATACTGGCCGCGCAGCGCTTTCGCCAGGATCGGGTCGTCCGTTTCCACGCATTTCAGGGCCTCTATCTTTTCGCCGCGTGGCTATTTGTGGATTGGGCCGTCAAGCCGTTCTTCCGCTCTTTGCCCGACCACATGGTCCGTGTGGATCTTTTGCTACAAGCCTTAATTTTGGGCCTGTGGATCTTTATGATCGTCAAAGCCAGCCATGAAGAAGCCTACGTCCTTCCCGTGATCGGCGAACTCGCCCAGCGCTCCGCCGCTGAGCACTAACCACCTAGTTCGCCGCCAGCGCGACGCCGTATGAGGGGCTTCCCAGCGGAATCGCTTTGACGACGGATCCACTGACCACGTCAATGACCGACGCGGAGGTATTTTGGTAATCGGCCGCGTAAACCTGAGTCCCATCAGGCGTCACCGCGAGCTGTCCCGGAACCGTTCCCGCCGGTATTGTTTTCACCAGCGTGTTCGTCGCGGTATCGATCTTCCAAACCACGCTCCCGGACGAATCGTCGACGAAGATGTTCTTGCCGTCGGGAGTGACCGCGATCCCCGCACTAGTCGGCCCAAGCGCACCCCCTCCCCCTAATGGTAGTGCGGCAGTGTACTTGTAAGTCGAAGTCGACATTGTGTGAAGGGTTGAGCCGCTGTACTCGCTCACTATGTACGCCTTCGACCCGTCCGCCGAAATGGCAACGCCCATAGGGTATGGCGCGAGGACGGTCTGCACAACCGCATTCGACGTTGTGTCCACCACGAACACAAAACCGGGCGAACTGCCGAAATCCGGCACGATGTTGTCGACCGTCATGTACACATGCCGGCCATCGGGCGTGATCGCAATCGACGTCGGGTAGCCGCTCTTTGGCATCGCGATGGTAGTTATCGCGAAAGTGGTCGTGTTCACGACGGCCATGGTGTTGTCGAACGAATTCGCGACATACGCTCGCGATCCGTCTGGAGACAAAACAATTCCCAACGGTTCGGAGCCGGTATAAACGTTTGCGATTACCGTTTTTGACGCCGTGTCCATCACCGAAATATTGTTCGAGAACAGGTTCGTGAAGTACGCCCGGGTCCCGTCGGGACTTACCGCGGCAGCGCCATTTCGCGGAAATGACGCCGAGTTCCCCATGCTCCCGATGGAAGCTCGCGCCGTCACGTTTCCCGATGTGTCGACAACGGCTGCTTGCGAATTGCCTTCATTCGGCACCAGCAATGTGGCGCCGTTCGGACTGATCGCGAGACCGTTGACGGTTCCGCTAGTACCCACCGTCGCGACGACTTTATTTTGCGCCACGTTGATTACATCGATGCCTGATCGCGTAAAGTCCGTGACTAACGCGTGAACCCCGTTTGGTAAAAATACGATAAAGCCCGGCTGCGCTTTTGCGGGCAGAGCGATCGTTCCGGCAATTTTGTTGGTGCTGGTCTGAATCACGACGATAGACGACGATGTGCCCGCGACATAAGGCGTTTCAGCAACGTACAGCATCGTGCCATCCGGCGAAATCGCCGCCATCTGGGGCGAGAGCTGGCTGCTCAAGGCAATCGAGTTCACGATGGTCATCGTGGATGTGTCGACAATCGCAACGCTGAAAGTCAGCGGCGTCCCGCTATTCACGCGCGGAACGTACGCTAACTTTCCGTCATGGCTGAGCGCCACACTGATGCCCGAGAGACTTGGAATCATCCCCAACACGGTGAGCGATTGCGTATCGACCGCAATCAATGTGCCGTTATTGGCTTGGTAATTCAGATACAATCGCTTGCCGTCTGGACTAATCACCATCGCGCTCTGGAAGCCGTTCAGGCTAAGCGTTTTCTGAACCGTGTTGGTCGCGGTGCTTATTGAAACCAGGTGCGTGGAGTTTGCTGCGTCGAATGAGCCCACATAGACTTTGGTTCCGTCCGGACTCATCGCCATCCACTGCACGGCGTAGCCAACCGCGATGGTGGCAACGGGCGTCCATGTCGACGTCTGCACCACCGACACCGTCTGCGAAACGTAATTACTGATGTAGACGTACAGCCCGTCCGGCGTAAATACAGCGTCGAACGCGCCGTTGCCTGCCGGAAACTGGGCCGTCTTGGATAAATTCGTGGTATTGAACACACCTACTACGGACGACGCATTACAGCAATTGGATATATAAGCGGTGACCGCAGCTTGAACGGGGATGGATAACAGGGCGAATAACGAAACGCGTAAAAGGCGCATATCTAGTCTCCTTAATCGACATTAAGGTTATCACTCTAAATCACGGAAATCGCCAAAAGGCGGCCCGTGTGAGCTTTTTGACGCTTCTCCAAGTTAGGCGAAAAGATTTAAGACTCCAAACCCATTTGCGTGAGGCGGTAGCGGAGTGCGTTGCGGGTGAGGCCCAATAGACGGGCGGCTTGGCTTTTGTTGCCGTCGGCTTTTTTCAGAGCTTGCTTGATGAGCTCCTGCTCATATTGGTCGAGGCTTAGGCCATCGGGTATGCCGAAGTCGCTGGCCGAGTGGCGGGATCGGGGGTTTAGATCCAGGCGGATGTCCTTGGCGTCAAGGGCGGTGCCGCTGCACATGACGAGACTGCGCTCGATTACGTTTTCGAGTTCGCGGACATTGCCGGGCCAGTCATAGGAGAGCAGCTTGTCGAGGGCTTCAGTGGCGATGGATTGCACTTGGCTGCCGGAATCGGCGGCGAGCTTTTGGACGAAGTGCTCGGCCAGCGATTTGATATCGACCTTGCGCTCGCGCAAAGGCGGAATTTCAATAGGCACGACATTGAGGCGATAAAACAAATCTTCGCGAAAAGTGCCTTGTTCAAGAGCGGCGCGGAGATCCTGATTAGTGGCGGCGATGATGCGCACGTCAATGTGGCGGGTCTTGTTACTGCCGAGGCGCTCGAACTCGCGCTCCTGCAGAATACGAAGAAGCTTGACTTGAACGGCCAGCGGAACGTCGCCGATCTCATCGAGAAAAACAGTGCCAGTGTCGGCTTGTTCGAACTTGCCGGGTTTGGAAGTCATGGCTCCGGTGAACGCGCCCTTTTCGTAGCCGAAGAGCTCACTCTCCATCAGATTTTCGGGAAGCGCGGTGCAATTGATTTTGACGAGGGGCCGCTCCGCCCGCGGGGAGTGGAAGTGAATTGCGCGGGCGATGAGATCCTTGCCCACGCCGCTTTCGCCCGCAAGCAGCACCGTCGCGCGCGTGGGAGCGACGCGCAGAATGGTGCCGAAAATCTCTTGCATGGCGGGACTGCGGCCGACGATGTTGTCGAACTCATACCGGCGGCCCAGCTCTTCGCGAAGCTGGCGATTCTCGTCACGCAAAGATCGCATCTCGACAGCCTTGTTGACTACGGCCATCAGGTGATCGAGCGAAAAGGGCTTGGGGAGGAAGTCGACGGCGCCGGCTTTCATGGCTTGCACGGCGTCTTCAATGGTGCCGTATGCGGTCATGATGATGACTGGCGCGCGGGTGTTTTGCTTCTGAATGAGCGTGAGCATTTCCATGCCGCTCATGCCGGGCAGGCGGAGGTCGGTGAGGATGAGGCTGGCACGATCCAGAAGAGGAAGGGCTTCTTCGGCGGATCCGGCCTTCTCCACTTCAAAGCCGGCCGAGAGCAACTGGAGCTCGATGACGCGGCGAAGTTTCTCTTCGTCTTCGACGACCAGGATGCGCTGTTTCATAAGAGGGGAAGAGAGACGCGAAAGGAGCTGCCTTTGCCGGGTTCGCTCTCGACCGACATTTTACCGCCGTGGCCGTCGACGATTTTGGAAACGATAGCTAGACCGAGGCCGACGCCTTCGGGTTTAGTGGTGACGAAGGGGTTGAAGATGGTCTCGATCCGCGCGGGATCGATGCCAGAGCCGTGATCGATGACGCAGACTTCGAGAATGCGATCGAGAAGGCGCGCCTTCACGGTGACGGTTTCCCCGGAGGGCGAGGCTTGGATGGCGTTGAGCAGAAGATTGTAGAAGACGCGCTCCATCAACTCGGCGTCGAGGGGGACTGGGGGGAAGCTCGTGAGGTCTCTTGAAACGACCACTCGGCCATTCTCCGCATCGCGCGCGCTCATTTGAATGGCGCGTTCAATTACGGTCGAGATCATGGTGGGAGCCAGTCTGGGATGGAGCGGCCGCGCAAAATCGAGAAAACGGGTAACGAGTGAGTTGGTGCGATCAACTTCGGAAGAGATGAAGCCAGCCATTTCGCGCGTGATTTCGTCGCCTTCGGAGACGTGCCTGGAGAGCATCTCGGCCGACGCTTTGATGGTACCGAGTGGATTGCGAAGCTCATGCGCGAGGCCGGCGGAAAGTTGTCCCAGAGCCGCGAGCCGTTCCGTGCGGCGGACGGCGGCTTCCGCTTCACTGAGGTTGACATTGGCGGCGGCGAGCTGCTCGGCTTGCACGCGAAGCGCTTGAGCGAATGCATTCACCAGATTGCCGGCGACGGCGAGGAAGAGAAGGCGGTGTATGAGGATGCGGGTCTGGTCGGGATCGATGTGGAACTGGTTCCAATCGACAAACAGAATGAATGAAAGATAGGTGGCGCAGGCGAGCAGGCTGAAGGCGAGCGTGGCCCACACGCCGAGGTAACTGGCGGCGGACACGATGGGGAGCAGTAGCATGAGGTAGTAACTACTGGCGAGGCCGCCGGTGTAACCGATGAGCAGATAGGCAAGCGTGAGCTTGAGCATGATCCACATGACGCGGCCCTGCGTGGACTCGAGCAGCGCGAGCTTTGATTCCGCAATTTGAAGGGCGGCCAAGCTGGCGATCATGGCCACTTCCCAGAAATCGTGCGTGGGGCTGACGGCGGCCATGCCCGCGAACAGGAGGATGAGGACGATGTCCTGCGGGCTCGGACGGCGGTGGGCCACGGTGCTATCTTAGCCGCACTGTGCCAAAATAACGAGAGTAATCCCCATGCCCAATCAATCATCGCTGGATCGTCCGAATGAAGCCCAAACTGTGTCTGAACAAGCCGACGGAGCGTCGGACACGTCATTCGGCGATCTCCTCAACGCATTCGAACAGTCGCATCCGAAGAAGTCCGAGGGCGGCGGTGAGGGCAGAGAGGCGACGGTGATCGCGGTTTCGGGAGATTCCGTTTTTCTCGATATCGGCATGAAGACCGAGGGAATTATTCCCGCGGCGGCGGTGCGCGATGCAAGCGGCACGGTGGAGATGAAGGCCGGTGACAAGATGCGCGTAGCCATCACCGGGCGCGATCCGGAGGGGTATTACCGGCTATCCCTTATAAAGGTGGACCGCCCGAAAGATTGGACTTCCCTTGAGCAGGCGATGGAAGCGAAGCGCGAAATTGCAGGCACGGTGACGGGCGTGGTGAAGGGCGGGCTAACCGTCGACATCGGCGTGCGCGCGTTTATGCCGGCATCGCGCAGCGGCGCGAAAGATGCAGCCGAGATGCAAAAGCTGGTGGGCCAGGAAATTTCGTGCAAGATCATCAAGGTGGATGCGGCGGATGAGGATGTGGTGGTGGACCGTCGCGTGGTGCTGGAAGAGCGGGAAGCCACCGCGAAGGAGAAACTGTTCACGGAGCTGCACGAAGGCATGGTGGTCAACGGAACCGTGCGAAGCCTGATGGATTATGGCGCGTTCATCGACATTGGCGGCGTTGACGGGATGATGCACGTGGCGGAGATTTCTTGGGGCCGCGTCAATAAGCCGGCGGACGTGCTAACGGTGGGACAGAAGGTGGACGTTCAAATACTGAAGGTGGACGCGAAGAAGCGGCGGATTTCGCTGGGCATGAAACAATTGCAGCCGGACCCATGGTCGCTGGCGGCGGAAAAATTCACCCCGGGCGATCGCGTGAAGGGAACGGTTTCACGGGTGACGGACTTTGGCGCGTTCGTGGAACTGATTCCGGGGCTGGACGGGCTAATTCATCTTTCGGAAATGTCCTGGTCGAAGAAGATTCGGAAACCGAGCGATGTGCTGAAGCCCGGGGATCTGGTGGAAGTGGTGGTGCTGGGCGTGAATCCGGCGGACAAGCGAATTTCGCTGGGGCTGAAGCAAGCGCTAGGAGATCCGTGGCAAGACGCCGAGACGCGATTCGCTTCGGGGACGATCGTTGAAGGCAAGGTGACGAGCCTGACGAAATTCGGCGCGTTCGTGCAGTTGGCGGAAGACATCGAAGGCATGATCCACGTGGGCGATCTGGTGGCGGAGAAACGCATCAATCATCCACAAGACGTGGTGAAGGTGGGGCAGGAACTGCGCGCGGTGGTGCTGGAGATGGATCGCGCGAAGCGGAGACTGCGGCTGGGGATGAAGCAGCTTCAGCCGACGTCGGTGGACGAATACATTGCTGAACATAAGGAAGGCGATGTGGTGACCGGGCGCGTGGCAGACGTCAAGAGCGGCGGCAAAGCGACGGTTGAGCTGGGCGAGGGGATTCGCGTTTCATGCAATGTGGGCGGGGATGCGAAACCGGAAAAGCAGAGCAAAGATG
This sequence comes from Terriglobia bacterium, assembly GCA_025358575.1. Taxonomy (GTDB): domain Bacteria; phylum Acidobacteriota; class Terriglobia; order Bryobacterales; family Bryobacteraceae; genus JANYJA01. The sequence continues at coordinate 3,366 of JANYJA010000103.1, read as the reverse complement.
CGAAGACGGATGTCTCGGCGTTGAGCTCGATGCTGGCGAGCAAGTGGAAGCTGGGGCAGGGCGCGGAATCGGGACCGGCGCGGCGCGAGCCGGCGCGGGCGGGTGAGGTGCGCAGTTTCCGGATTACGCGATTGGACGCGGAGAAGAAGCGCATCGAGCTTGAAATCGCGAGTTAAAGCGCGTGTGCATGTGGAGTGCGTTTGCATTCGCCGCAGTGGTGGTTGCGGCGGGGCTGGCGAATGTAGCGGCACGGTCGCCGTCCGATTCGTTTCGATTTGTGATTCTGGGGGACCGGACTGGGGAGACGCAGCGAGGTGTCTACGAGCAGATCTGGAAGGAGACGGCGACTGACGACCCAGCATTCGTGCTCACGGTTGGCGACACCATTCAGGGACTGCACGATGAGAGCGCGGAGGCGGAATGGGCGCAGGTGAAGCGCATTCTGGCTCCCTATCGGCGGATTGCTCTGTACTTGGCACCGGGGAATCACGACATCTGGTCCGAGGATTCGGAGGCGCTGTTTCGCGCGAACGCGGGGCACGCGCCGCACTACAGCTTCGATTACCGGCAGGCACATTTCACGGTTCTGGATAACAGCCGGTCGGAACAGATTTCTTCGGAAGAACTAATGTTCCTGGAGGCCGATTTGCGTGCACATGCGGGGCAGCTGATGAAATTCATTGTGTCGCACCGGCCGTCGTGGGTGCTGGATGTGTTTCTGGGGAACCCGAACTTTGCGGTGCAGCGGCTGGCGAAAAAATACGGCGTGCAATGCGTGATCGCGGGACACGTGCATCAAATGATTCGCGCGGAGTTGGATGGCGTGGAGTATCTTTCAATGCCGAGCGCGGGCGGGCACTTAAGGGCGTCGAAGAAGTACGAGGACGGGTGGTTCTTCGCGCACACAGCGGTGGAAGTGCGCGGCGCGGATGTGCGGATGCGAGTAAAAGAAGTGAGCGCGCCTTACGGACGGGGGCGTGTTACGAACCCGCGAGACTGGGGCAAGGCTGGCTTGGTCGAACGGGCGAAGGGCAAGGGCACGTGATGCGAGTTCTGATTCGCGCGACGAATTGGGTCGGGGATGCGGTGATGTCGCTGCCGGCGGTGCGAGCGGTGGCCGGTGCTTTTCCCGGCGCGGATATTGCGGTGCTTGCACGGCCGTGGGTTGCGGATTTATATGCGCGAGAAACGGCAATTTCTCGGGTGATTCCATATGCACCGAGCAATATCAGCGAAAAATTGCGTGAGGGTTGGAAGCTGCGGGACGAACATTTCGATTGGGCCATTCTTTTCCAGAACGCGTTCGAAGCGGCGATGGTGGCGCGCGTGGCCGACATTCCGCGGCGAATCGGATATTCGCGCGATGGGCGCGGATGGCTGCTGACGGAAGCAATTGCGGTGCCGAAAGAGGGCGAAATTCCCGCGCATGAGCGCTTCTACTATTTGGAGCTGCTGCGACGGGCCAAACTGATTCCGGTGTTGCCGGTGGAGTCGGAGCCGATCCGGTTGGAAGGCATCCCTGAAGCGGCCGCGGCGGGCCGGGAGTTGTTCGATTCGCGCGGCGTCGCGATGCCAGTGGTGGGCGTGAATCCGGGTGCGGCGTATGGCCATGCGAAGCGCTGGTTGCCGGAACGCTTCGCGGAGGCGGCGTCGCGAGTGGCGTCGGAGTTGGGTGCGGAGGTGGCGCTGTTCGGATCGGAAGGGGAGCGCTCTTTGTGCGAGCAAGTGGCGCGGATGGCAACGCGGCCGGTCCATAATTTCGCGGGGCGGACGACGCTTCGTGAATTCATCGATATGACGGCCGCCTGCCGCGTGGTGTTGACTAACGATTCGGGCGCCATGCACATAGCGAGCGCGCTGGACGTGCCGACGGTGACGGTGTTCGGCGCGACAAACGATCTGACCACGGGGCCAACGGGAGCGAAGGCGCGAGTGATTCGAGAGCCGGTGGAGTGCAGTCCGTGCATGCTGCGCGAGTGTCCCATCGATCATCGGTGCATGACTCGGGTGTCGGCTGAGCGCGTCGCGGAAGCGGCATTGCAGTTGGTGAAGTAGCGCCGCGACCAGGGCAACGATGTTTTATCGAAATTGCGCGGAGTGGGAACGGTAGTGGACACCAGAACGAAGATTATTAGCGCCGAGCGCGCCGTTGAAGTGGCCAGTGACGGCCGTCATGTGGTTGTAGTGACGGGTCATTTCGATGTGCTACAGGCGGGACTAGTTCAGGCGTTCCGGGGGATTTCGAAAGGTCCATCGATGGTACTTGCTGTGGTTCTCAACCCTCCCGCGCCGCTGCTTTCGGCCCGTGCCCGCGCAGAGCTGGCGGCGGGTTTAGAAGTGGTAGACTACGTTGTGCCCGTGGCTGACGATGCGACCGAGTTGCTTCGCGCGATTAAACCTATTCAAGTAATCAGCGAGGAATTGGCCGACCAGCGGCGCGCGGCAGAATTGATTCAGCATGTCCAGCAGAAGTACAAAAGCTAGCGGCATTTTAGTGGTGCGGCTCGGCGCAATGGGCGATGTGATTCACGCATTGCCAGCGGTGGCGTCACTGAAGCACAGTTTTCCAGCGGCGGAGGTGACGTGGATTGTAGATCCGCGATGGGCTCCTTTGCTGGACGACAATCCGTTCGTTGATAATTTGGTGTTGTTCGATCGGAGGCATCCCGGGTCGTGGCGCGAGGCGCGCGCAACATTGCGAAGTCGGGCATACGCGATCGCTGTAGATTTTCAGGGACTGATCAAATCGGCGTTGACGGCGTCGTTGGCGCGACCGGAACGCATTGTGGGATTTCATCAATCGCAAGTGCGTGAGCGGCCAGCGGCGTTGTTCTATTCCAACCGGGTATTGAGCGAGTCGGCGCACGTGGTGGATCGGAATTTGGATTTAGCGGTGGCGGCGGGTGCGACAAATCTTCTGAAGACGTTTGCGATTCCAAAGGGCGTTGCCGAGGGCAATTTGCCCGAGGGCGATTTCGTGCTCGCGAGTCCGCTGGCCGGATGGAAAAGCAAGCAGTGGCCTCTCGAACACTATGCGGAGCTGGCGCGGCGACTGCGAAATGATTGCGGCACAGTGCTGCTGTTGAATGGGCCGCCGGAAGCGCGCGACTTATTGGCGGCGGTGCCCGGAGTGCGCGTGAACACGGGTGGCCTTGCCGGGTTGATCCATGCGACACGGTGTGCCAGCGCGGTAATTGGAGTTGACAGTGGCCCCATGCATTTGGCGGCGGCGCTGGGCAAACCGGGAGTCGCGATTTTTGGGCCGACGGACCCGGCGCGTAATGGGCCTTACGGTGGATCATTGACGGTGTTGCGACGTGCTGCCGCGACGACGACTTACAAGCGCCATGGCACGACGGACGAAAA
>JANYJA010000053.1 GCA_025358575.1 Terriglobia bacterium | reverse complement strand
AACACCGAATTCGTCCGCAGCACCTCCCTCTACCTCTTTGCTCAGGACAGTTGGAAGCTGAAGCCCAATGTGACGCTGAACTACGGTTTGCGCTGGGAAATGAACACGCCGCTCACTGACGTCGGCAAAAAAGTGCAGCGCTTCAATCCTGGACAGAACTCCAGCGTTTATCCGTGTCAGTTGAGCCCCACGAGCAATTTGTATGATCCAGTAGCAGGAAACACGTGTGATAACCAAGGTGTCACACCCACTGGACTGGTCTTTCCCGGGGACAAGGGCGTTCCCGGCGGCCTGATTGACACCTATTACAAAGCCATCGCACCGCGCATCGGGTTGAACTGGAGCCCCAGCTGGAAGGATGGCGCGCTCGCCAAGCTGACTGGCGGCCCGAACAAGACGACCGTGAGCATGGGTTGGGGGCTTTTCTACAATCCCATCGAACAACTGGTGCTCGAACAGTTCGTCGCCGAACCGCCCTTCGGTATCAGCAACGGCGTATCTAACCCTTTGTTCAGCACGCCGTTCGTCACGCAAGAAGGCTCAACGAAGCCGAACGTTTCGGATGCTTTCTTGAATCCGGCGCGCAATAAGCCCGTGGATTGGTCCCTCTACCGTCCGATTCTGCTTTTCGGCCAGTTCCCCACGAAACTGCGCACGCAATATTCGGCGCAGTACAACTTGACCTTCAAGCGCGAGCTCCCCGGCAACATCCTCGCGCAGATTGGCTACGTTGGCTCGCAAGGACACCGGCTCCTCGCCATTAACGACCAAAATGCCGCGAACGCTAACACTTGTATCGATCTGGCGGCCCTGGGCCAGGGCTGCGCACCGTTTGCAGAAGACAGCCAGTATCAGTTCACACTAGGCCCGGGCCAGACTCTCCGTATGCCGTACATCAATAGCCCGAGTGGAACTGGTGCCAACATACCCTGCCCGATACAGAATGCTCCGGCGCAATGCACCGTTACCGGTGCGCCCGTCACCGGTACGCCGATCAATCTGGTTGGATTGCGCCCATACTCCTCTACGATCTGTCAGCCCACGAGCGTGGGCGGCGTTGGATGCCCGGCCGACGGCACACCCATTTTCACCAGCATCTTTGCGGAGGATACTTCCGCGCATTCCAACTACAACTCGCTGCAAGCGCTCTTTGAGAAGCGCTACTCTCATGGTTTGCAGTTCCAAGCCTCCTACACCTACAGCAAATCGTTGGACAACGCCTCCAGCTTTGAAGAGATTTTGAATCCGCTCAACTTCAACTCCACTTACGGACCATCGCTGTTCGATTCCCGTCATCGTTTCGTCTTCAACTATGTCTGGGAGTTGCCTGTCCGCAAAATGCAGGGCTTTGCTGGAAAGGCGCTCAACGGCTGGCAGGTTTCCGGAATTTACACTTTTCAGAGCGGCTTCCCGATCCTGATCAACAATTGCGACGACCAGGAGCTGCAGGGCAGCACGCTGGGTTTCGAGTGCCCTGGCAAGTCTGACCTCACCGCCGCCTTCAAGACCCACAATCCCAGGATCGACGGCAACGTTTTCGATCCGACCATTTTCACGGATAGCGCTTTGGGAACAATCGGCAACTCTCCGCGCACCCTTTGCTGCAATCCTCCCATCAACAACTGGGACATGGGGATTTTCAAGGATACGCCCCTCGGTGAAAAACTCCGTGTGGAGTTCCGCACCGAAATCTACAACGTTTTCAACCACGCGCAGTTCTACGGCGTGGACGGAGGTTCCTCGAACACCACCTTCGGCCAGCCGCAGAAGGTTCGCGACCCGCGTCTGCTCCAATTTGCGCTGAAGCTGATCTTTTAGAAGTCCAGGAGAATCCAGCGCTTTTTCGGCACGGCTCGCAAGGGCCACGCCTTCGTACGTCTGGTAAAGTCAAGAGCAGCAGTTCCAGAGGATTTTCCTCGCATCCACACTGACCGCAGGGAACAGACCTGTAAACACGGAGTACTCCAATGCACGACGCACTACAGAAGGAAATCGCCACCTACGAGAAGCGCACTCCGAAATCCCGCGCGGCCCACGAAAAGGCCAGCAGCCGCGTTCCGCTTGGCGTAGGCAGCAACTATCGGTACTACCCGCCATACCCCATCTTTGTTCGCGACGGCCACGGCGGCTACATTCACGATCTGGATGGCAACAAATATCTGGACCACAATCTCTGCTACGGCGCTTTAATGGCCGGGCATTGCCATCCCGCCGTAATGAAAGCGGTGCAAGAGCGTTTGCACCTAGGCACACTGTTCGGCATGCCGCATGGCATGGAGCTTGAACTCGCGGATGAAATCTGTGCGCGGTTTCCGGTCGAAATGGTCCGCTTCGGCAACAGCGGTTCGGAAGTAACCATGCACTCGCTGCGGCTGGCGCGTGCCGTAACCGGGCGCGGCAAGATCGTGAAGATGGAAGGCGGTTATCACGGCGGGCACGATGCTATTTCCGTCAGTGTGAAGCCCAAAGCGAGCCAGTTTGGCGATCCCGATCATCCCACGCCGGTAGTCTCCAGCCTCGGCGTGCTGAAGGGAACTTCCGATGCGACTCTGGTCGCGCCCTTCAACAATCTGCCCGCGCTTGAATGGCTTTTCGACCAGCATCCCGGCGAAATCGCCGCGGTGATCGTCGAGCCCATCATGATGAATATCGCCCTCTGCATGCCCGATGAAGGCTATTTACAGGGCGTTCGCGAGATCACCAAGCGCCACGGGGCGATGTTCATCATGGATGAAGTCAAGACCGGCGGGAAGCTGGCCTATGGCGGCGCCTGCGAATACTTCAATGTGAAGCCCGACATCCTCTGTCTGGGCAAATCCATTGGCGGCGGCTTCTCACTCGCTGCCTTCGCCGCCAGCCGCGAAACGATGGACGTCATCGCCACGCAAAAAATGTTCCACGCCGGCACCTACAACACCAATCCGGTGGTGATGGCCGCGGGTCTCGCAACCCTGCGCGAAGTGCTCACCCACGATGCTTTCGCTTATGTCGACAAGCTCGGCAAGAAGCTGGTCGACGGATACAACGAGATCATCGCCAAGACCGGAATGGCCGCCTACACCGATGGCGCGGGAGCTAACGGTGCGCTCATGTTCTATCCCAAACGGGTACGCAATTACCGTGACTGGTACCACGTGGATGAAGATGTGTGGACGCATTACTGGTTCGGGATGGTCAATCGCGGCGTAATGGCGCAGCCTTATTGGTGGGATGAGCAGTGGACTCTTTCGGTGCAGCATACCGAGAAGGACATCGATTTCCATTTGAGAGTTTTCGCGGAAATTGCGCCCTCTCTGGTTGCCGCGCAGCAAGAGCGGATGACCACGGGCGTGCACGGCTAAGCCCTTCTAATACGCGCGTAATGGCGACCAACTCGACCACCGGAGCGATCGCGTCATCGGCCGCGCATCTCAAACGCACCCTCGGTGTTTGGGATCTTACTTGGTTATGCGTGGTCGCCATTGCGAATTTGAATGTGGTCCCGGTCATTGCGGCCAGCGGTCCCACCACCGTCTGGCTATGGCTGATAGCGCTCGTCTTTTTCTTTCTTCCGCAGGGCATTTCTGTCATTGAGTTGGCCGAAAGATATCCCTCCGAAGGTGGAATCTATTTGTGGGCCAAGGAAATCTTCGGAGACTTCCACGGTTTCATGTGCGGCTGGTGCTACTGGACATCGAACCTCTTTTTTATTCCAACGCTGCTGTTCTATTTCGTCGGTATCGTCACTTACACGGCGGGACCGTCGATCGGGCACGCGGCCGAGAGTCCGCTCTTCTTTTTTGTCCTCACCGTCGGATTGCTCTGGCTGGCGACGTTCGCGAACCTTTATGGCATGGGAGTAGGCAAATGGGTCAATAATGTCGGCGGGTTCGGCACGCTGATAGCCGCGTCGATTCTGATCATTCTCGCTGCCATGATGGTTTCGAAACACGGCATGACCATTCCAGCCCGCAGTTTTGCTATCCAGAGCGTCGATTGGAAAGTGATCTCGTCTTTTGGCGTCATTTGCTTCGGACTTGTCGGCCTGGAACTCGGCCCCATCATGGGCGATGAAATCCGCGATCCGCGTCGCAACGTGCCCCGCGGCGTGCTGGCTGGCGGAGTTCTATCGGGCGCGCTCTACGTGGGCGCAACCACGGCTCTGCTGCTTGCGGTTCCGCAGGAAAATTTGAAAGTGCTGCAAGGCGTGTTACAAGGCGTGGATGGAATGACTAAGAAGCTCGGCGCCGGCGGCCTTCTGTTGCCCCTCGCCGCACTGATCGGTGTGTCGATCATCGGCTCGACGTCCGCGTGGCTCAGCGGGTCCGCCCGCATCCTCTTCGTCTCTGGACTCGACCGTTACCTGCCACGCGTCTTCGGCAAAGTGCATCCGCGTTACGGCACTCCGCATATCGCGCTCATCGGCATGGCGGCCATGTCGACGATTCTTATTGCCATGAGCTTCATGGGTCAGTCGTCGGTAAAAGAAGCCTATGTCACTCTTCTCGATCTTGCCGTGGTGCTCCAGATGTTGTCGTACCTATACCTTTATGGCTCACTCGCGGTGGTCGCGTTTCAACGGCCGTTTACGCCCGGCTTTTATGGCAAGACCCGGATTCGCTTGGCTGCGGCTAGCGGTCTGGTCACCACGATTGTTGGAATGGTGGTGGCGTTCGTCCCTTCGCGTCAAGTGGAATCGGTGTGGCTGTTTGAAGTGAAAATGTTTGTCACGTGCCTGGTGTTTCTCGGGCTCGCGGGTGCGCTGTTTGCCTATTACTCGCGGCGGCGTGTTCTAGCAGGCGCGGTGTAATAGAGATATGGCAATAGCCTCAGTCAGCCCTCTCACGGGAGAGACATTGCGTGAGTTCGCCCCACACACTCCCGCGCAGGTCGAACAGAAAGTCGCGCGCGCGGCGAAAACCTTTCACGAATTCCGTCGCATTCCCATGCAGCAGCGCGCGGTGTGGCTGCACAGCGCGGCCAAGATCCTCGACGACGAGAGTGAAAAGTTTGGCCGCATTATGACGCTCGAGATGGGAAAGACGTTTAAGTCCGCCATCGCCGAAGCTCGGAAGTGCGCATCCGGGTGCCGTTATTACGCCGACAACGCCGCGCATCATCTCGCCGACGAAGTCATCGTCACCGATGCTTCTCGCAGCTTTGCGCGCTATCAGCCCTTGGGAACCGTGCTCGCCGTGATGCCGTGGAATTTTCCGTTTTGGCAAGTCTTCCGCTTCGCCGCGCCCGCGCTGATGGCAGGAAATACAGGGCTCTTGAAGCACTCTTCAAACGTGCCGCAGTGCGCGCTCGCCATTGAAGATATCCTGCATCGTGCTGGATTTCCCGAAGGCGCGTTTCAAACATTATTGATCGAGTCCGATCGCGTCGGCACGCTGCTTGACGACGATCGCATCGCCGCCGCGACGCTCACAGGGAGTGAACCGGCGGGCCGCGCCATAGCTGGCCGGGCTGGATGTCAGATTAAGAAAACCGTCCTAGAACTGGGGGGCAGCGATCCGTTTATCGTGATGTCGAGCGCGGATTTCGAGGCCGCCGTCACCACCGCCGTAAGCGCGAGAACCATCAATAACGGGCAATCCTGCATTGCCGCGAAGCGCTTCTTTGTGGCGGAGAGCATTTACGAAGAATTCGAAGCGCGGTTTATCCGAGGGATGAACAAGCTGGTCTCGGGCGATCCCATGGAAGCCGCCACCGAACTCGGCCCGCTGGCTACTTCGCGAATTCGCGACGATCTCCACAAGCAAGTTGAACAGGCCCTCGGGGCCGGAGCGAAGGCCGTTACAGGCGGATTCATTCCACAAGGACCCGGTAACTTTTATCCGCCCACCGTGCTGACCGAGGTACCCCGCACCTCACCCGTATTCCACGAAGAGTTCTTCGGCCCGGTCGCCATGCTGTTTCGCGTGCGCAATGCCGCTGAAGCCATCGAACTCGCCAACGATTCGCCATTCGGACTCGGCTCCAGCGTTTGGACGCGCGACGAAAACGAGATTGCACTCTTCAGCTACGAAATTGAAGCTGGACAGGTTTTCATCAACGCCCCAGTGGCCTCCGATCCACGCCTGCCCTTTGGCGGCATCAAGCGCTCCGGCTACGGACGCGAACTCAGCATGCATGGAATCCGCGAATTTGTGAATTGCAAAACGGTCTACATCAAATAGTTATGAAACGCTACGGAATGTTCGTCAACGGCGAGCACGTGAAGAGCGAACGCAACGCCTGGCTTCCCGTGATCGACCCGTCTCTTGAAACTGTTATCGCCGAAGTGCCGGATGCGAGCGCCGCCGACGTAGACCGTGCTGTCAGCGCGGCCCGCGCGGCTTTCGACACCGGGGGATGGCCGCAAACCACAGCTCAGGATCGCGGCCGCCTGCTCTTCAAATTGGCCAACAAGATTCGCGATGAGGCCGGCCCGCTTGCGGAACTCGAGTGCCGCAACACCGGCAAGCCCATCGTGGAAGCGGAATTCGATATTCAGGATGCGGCGACATGCTTCGAATATTATGGTGGTCTTGCGACCAAAATTCAGGGTCATGTGAACCCGGTTCCGGATAACGCGCTCAGCTTAACTTTGCGCGAACCTGTCGGCGTGGCCGGCCAGATCATCCCGTGGAATTATCCATTAGTAATGGCGGCATGGAAGCTCGCGCCCGCTCTCGCCGCGGGTTGCGCCTGCGTCCTGAAACCAGCCGAACAGACGCCGCTTACCGTGCTCGAATTGGCCAGTTGGCTTCCCGAAATCGGATTTCCTCCTGGCGTGGTCAACATCATCACCGGTCTCGGCGAGCCTGCCGGCTCGTCGCTGGTCGCGCATCCCGATGTCGATAAGATCGCGTTCACTGGCAGCGCCGCGGTCGGCAAGCTGATCCTGAAAAGCGCCGCCGACACCATCAAACGGGTCACGCTTGAGCTCGGCGGCAAATCTCCGAACATCTTTTTCGCCGACGCCGATTTCGAAGCCGCGATCGACGGCGCCCTGTTCGGCGTGTTCATCAATCAGGGCGAAGTCTGCTCCGCGGGTAGCCGCATCCTGGTCCAGAAGTCGATTTACGCTAAGTTCGTGGATGCTTTTGCCGAGAAATCGAAAAAGATTTTGTTGGGGCCGCCCATGGATCGCGCAACCAAAATGGGCCCGCTGGTCAGCAAGGAACAATATGACCGTGTGCGCGGCTATCAGGAAATCGGCAAGGGTGAAGCGAGACTGGTCGCGGGGGGCGGTCGTCCGAAGGGTTTCGATAAGGGTTACTTCGTCGAACCGACTATTTTCGCCGATGTCGATAACAACGCCCGCATTGCCCGTGAAGAAATCTTCGGTCCGGTCGCCGCTGTGATCCCGTTCGAGAACGAAGCCGACGCCGTCCGCATCGCCAACGATTCGCCATACGGGCTCGCCGCGGCTGTCTGGTCGCGCGATATCTTTCGGGCGTTGCGCGTGGTGAAAGCCGTGCGCGCCGGCATCGTGTGGGTCAATCACATGCAGCCAACCTATGTGGAAGCGCCGTGGGGCGGATACAAGCAATCCGGATTCGGACGAGAGTTAGGACCCTGGGGCATGGAAGAATATCTGGAGGCCAAGCAGGTGCACATTAACTTGAGCGAGCAGCCGATTGGCTGGTACTGATGACTTCAATCAAACTGAACACTTCAATTCCAGGACCACGCTCGAAGGCTCTGGTGCGCCGCTCGGCTGATGCGGTGGCCCGCGGTGTCTCTCAACTCACGCCCATCTTTGTCGAACACTCCGAGGGTGCCGTCATCGAGGACGTCGATGGCAATCGTTTCCTCGATCTCGCCGGCGGCATCGGCTGCCTGAACGTGGGACATCGCGATCCCGGTGTAGTGAATGCCCTGCACGCGCAGGCCGACCGCTTCCTGCATACCTGCTTCATGGTCACGCCATATGAGAGCTACGTGCGCGTTTGTGAAAAGCTGAACGCGCTGGCGCCAGGGAGCACTCCTAAGAAAACCATTCTGCTAAACAGCGGCGCGGAAGCCGTTGAGAACGCCATAAAGATCGCGCGTGCTTATACAAAGCGTCCGGGTGTCATCTGTTTTGAAGATGGCTTTCACGGCCGCACTCTTCTGGCGCTGTCGCTGACCAGTAAGACGCAGCCTTATAAGGCCGGGTTTGAGCCTTTCGCGAGCGATATCTATCGCGTGCCCTATGCTTACTGCTACCGCTGCTCTTACTCGTTGACGTATCCCGATTGCCAGCTCCACTGCGCGCATCACCTGGAAGACACGTTCAAGCGCGTGGTCGCCGCGGAGTCCGTAGCGGCAATTATCGCCGAACCCGTGCTGGGTGAGGGCGGTTTCGTGCCGCCTCCGCAAGAGTGGCTTGGCGTGCTCGCCGATATTTGCCGCAGGCATGGCATTTTGCTCATCGCCGATGAAGTGCAGAGCGGATTTGGACGCACCGGCAAGCTGTTCGCCTGCGAGCATAGCGGGGTGGAACCGGATCTGATCGTAAGCGCGAAAAGCCTCGGCGGTGGCCTTCCCCTTGCCGCGGTCACCGGTAAGGCGCACATTATGGACAACACCGCTCCGGGGTCGCTAGGCGGGACTTTCGGCGGGAATCCGCTGGCGTGTGAGGCGGCGCTTGCCACCCTGGACGCCCTCGACAAGAATCAACTTTACAAGCAAGCCATGACTCTCGGCAGCCAGTTCCGAAATCGCGCGCTTCGCTGGAAAGAGATCTTCCCATGCGTAGGGGACGTCCGCGGCATCGGTGCCATGCAAGCCATCGAGCTGATTCTCCCCGATGGCACGCCTGACTCGAACACCACCAAACAACTGACTCGCTACTGTTACGCGCACGGCGTGATCTTAGTGACCGCCGGGACTTACAGTAACGTGATTCGTATACTCATGCCTCTGGTGATAACGGAAGAGCAGATGGACGAAGCTCTCGAGGTGATGGAATCCGGCTTCGAAAGCATTACGGGTCTCTTTGCCGCTCGCGTCAGCTACGATGCAGTAACTCGTTGACCGCCCGGTGCGCTTGATCGATCGCCGCGTCCGTATAGGCATAGGCGGCCGCATCGGAATTTGCAATCGCGATGCGTCCGAATGGTTGCCGCGCAACTTCGCATGGCTGCTGGCCACCCTCGAGCCAGAACTTATCCCACAACGAGTTGTATTCATACGCGTAACCGTGCGGCCACCGATTGACGGTGATGGCGGCGATATCACGCGCGGGATCGAAGCCCCCAGGCCCCAGCGTGCGCACCATCTGATCGCGAATGTTACGCTCGAACGTCTCAAAGCTTGTTCCGAATAGTTCGATGCGACCGAACTTGTGCTGCTCTCGCGCGGGCAATCCCGGATGGCACGGCACACGCTGCATATGCACCACAATCGGCTCGTCCGGCTGGCGCGAGCATTCGTAGCCGCCGATGCGCACCGGCAAATCGATATTCATGGATGAGTGGAATCCGCCGGGCGCATAAACACTGCTCACGCCGAGCTTCTTGAAAGCACGCCAATTTCGAATCGCCACATTGGTATAAACCAGAGGCACCTTGGCCGCCGACGCGAGCGCCTGCTTTTGCTTCACTGGTAACGAGTCGCAGATGTAAGGGATCACGGCGTGCCAGCAAGCCAGAACACAATTAGAAGCTCGCACCGTCTTTAATTTCCCGTCGGTGGAGTAAGTCGCCACCACGTGATCGCCCGCGTTCTCGACCTTTACGGCCGTGCTATTTAGCCGAATGCGGACCGGCGATTTTGCTTCATCGAGACGCGCATAGTCGGCACGGCTGGTGACCACATCACTCGCCGACACACCGGGAATCGCCGCGGGAATCAGCTTCCGTACCAGCAGGCGGGCGATGGACGCATTGCCATCGGGAAAGTGAAAAAAATAATTTTCAGCCTCTTCGTTCGGGATGGCGTCCCGATTCATTCCAGGACCGGGTGACTTGCCAAGATTCATTCCGGCGAACCCGGGATAACCCAATCCCCATCCGTCCTGCGCGGACACGGCATCAATCCCGACACCGAACCACGGGTGCGGACGGGCCTGCAGCATCGAGACCACCGACGGATCCACGCCCACTATCTCGCGCAGAAACGTCGCATAACTCACCCGCGCGAGTCGCGCTTTTTTTTCGCTGGCCGTGAGACCCGGAAGGTAGTCTTTCATATCTTGGTTCAGCCGGACCAAATCTCGTCGCGCCGTCTCTGACAGCGGCGCTTGACCCGCAAAGTGCTTCCAAGTCACCGTCGCAGTCTCGCCAGAATCGCCGTCATTCGATTCCGGCGAGCGGACCAGCCGATCGCTGCCGAAGGTTTCCTTATCGAAGAACACCGCCGGACCGAGACCGAGTGATGGGTACAGCTTGCTGTCGAGCACTTTTTTCCATGACGAAACATCAATGCCGAGCTCTTGAATCAGGCCCTTGGCGACTCTGCTGTAAGGCGCGGGACTCTCGATGGCGTACGTGCCGCCGAACCCAAGCTGCATGCGGCCAGTTTGGTGAAATTCGTTGCGCTTGGCGTGTCCGCCGAAATCGTCGTGGTTCTCGATGATGAGAATGCGTGCGTTCTTGCCGACTTGCTTGCGGTAGAAGTGCGCGGCGGAGAGGCCGCTGATGCCGCCTCCGACGACGACGAGATCGTACTCTTCACCGGTATCCTCCGGTGCGCCGGCTTTCGCCCAAAAGTCGTGGTCGCGAAGCCGATGCGCCACTTCGAAAGCGCCCTCGTGACTGCCGCGCAGGCCAGTGAGTACGGGCGGATAATATCCAGCATCCACTTGCGCGGCCGATGAGATGGCTGGAATGCAGAGTGACGCCCCGATGGAGACGGCAATTCCGTTCAGGAAATCGCGACGGCCAATCTTGCGGCCCATGCCAAGCTTACGATCTTCTGCGTTCATCAAAATGCGCCTTGGTTAATGAGCTTAGCAGCAACCATTTTTCTCGCGAAGGGCGGCGATGCGCGCGAGGCAGTCCTGGCCTTCCGGCCCGCGCGCTCCGGAACACACACTGGCAGCCCATTCGATAGTGTCGAGTGCACGGAAGCGGGATGCTCGGTGCAGAAGAGCTTCATTGAAGTGCGTCAGAAATGCTCGTCCATAGTCTTCACGGAGAAAAACCAGATCCCACGCGGGGTCTCCGATTTGCATATCCCCGAAATCCAGAATACCGGTAATTTTCTGGAGGGATGGTTTCCATAGAACATGGTCGGGACTGAGGTCACCGTGAAGGAGCGCAAACGTGGCGGGATCCTGCGGGTTCGCCAGGAACTCGTGGAAGATTTTATGGACATACGCGCGATCGGGGGCAGGGAGTTGCGGGATCAGATGTTGCTCGGCGTTACGCCGCACTTCTTGATAACGGGCTAAGTAATCGACCGTTTCGATGCCGCACTGTTGGGCGAGGGCGAGATCGGTACGGTGTAATGCAGCCAGGAAGTTTGCGAGTTGTTGGGTGCAACGCTCGCGCGCGATGTTGTCGAGCTTGAGGAATTGTTCGGAGGTTAAAGGTTCGCCGGGAATGAGCGGGTGGATGGCGATGGTGCTACTGGCCACCGGATAGCAGACCGGTTGCGGGATTGGCAGCGGCATGATGTCAGCGATTTGCGGAAGCAGGCAGGCCTCGCGTCTGAGACTTGCGGCGGCTTCGGGATGCTTGGCAAAGCGGCAGACCCACCGATCATTGATTAGCCAACCGACGCTGAAGTCGCCTTCGCCGAGATACGTGGCGCGCTGAAAATTTTCCGCGGGCGGTGTAGGAGGGCGGGTCACGAGATCGTCATCATTACATTACACCGGACGATTTCGCCGCCGGCGCCGATCCAGCGTCAGAAGACGAAGCCACGCGAGACTTCTTGCGGCGTACACTGTCCTAATGAGTTCAATCTCTCGCCGGACATTCGTCGCGGCCGCGACCACAGCGCTCTCCGCATCTCGCATCATGGGGGCCAACGAGCGACTTCGCATAGGAGTCATTGGTTGCGGTGGGATGGCGACCGAGCACATGAAGAAGTTGGTCGCGATGCGCGACAACGACAACGTGGAAGTCGGCAGCGTCTGCGATCTCTACGACAAGCGTGCTCAGAAGGCTTCGCAGTTGACGAGCGGAAAGATCGTCAAGCGGTATCAGGATATCTTGTCGGACAAGAGCATCGACTACGTGCTGATCGCGACGCCAGAGCACTGGCATTTCCCGATCACAATGGACGCGGCATCCGCGGGTAAGCATATTTATTGTGAAAAGCCGATGACGCACACCGTCGAACAGTCGAAGCGCGTGATCGCAAAAGTGCAAGCGGCCGGCATCAAGATGCAGGTCGGAGTGCAGGGTATGTCGGACGATTCTTACGAGGCGGCGCATCGCTACATCGCGGATGGCAAGCTGGGCAAGGTGGTGATGGCGCAGATCGATTATTCCCGCAATGAGGTTGAAGGCATTTGGAATTACGAGATCGACCCCGACGCGCGGCCCGGAGAAAACCTGGATTGGAAAACGTGGCTGGGTTCGGCGCCGAAACGGCCGTGGGATCCGGACCGGTTTTTCCGGTGGCGGCGTTATTGGGATTATTCGGGCGGCATTGCGACGGACCTTTTTATTCATCGCGTGACGAGGATCATCAAATCGCTGGACCTCAAGTTTCCCGAGCGCGGCGTGGGCACGGGCGGCACCTTCGAATTCAAACAGAGCCCCGCCGAGGTTCCAGATACTTTCAACGTGATGCTGGATTACCCGGGCGGCACCACGGTGGTGCTGATTTCTTCCCTGGCGAACGATACGCCGATCGAGCATGTGATTCGGGGGCACCACGCTACGCTGACGTTTACGCGCACGGGCTTCACGATCAAGCCGCAGAAAGAATTCGCGAAAGATTTTGAAGACATTACTTACCAGAAGCACGGCGCGGAGAATACGGAGCTGCATCACCGCAACTTGCAGAATGCGATCCGCAAGAACGAAGCCCTGAAGTGCGACGTGATGCTGGGTTACTACGGGGTGGTGGCTTGCAACATGGGCGTGGAATCGTATCGGAAGCGGAAGTATATGGCGTGGGATGCAGGCAAGGAGAGACTTGTTCACGCGTAGCGCGATGGTGGTGCTGCTGGCCATCCTGGCGGAGGCCGGGTGCTCGCGCAAGCCCGATTATGACGTGATATTGCGCGACGGGCGCGTGTGCGATGGCACCGGCTCGCAATGCGTGCAGAAGGATGTCGGAATTCTGGGTGACAAGATCGCCAAGATCGGAGATCTTTCGAATTCGCGCGGGAAGATCGATTTAGATGTGGGCAATTCCATGGTCGCACCGGGCTTCATCAACATGCTGAGCTGGGCGACGGAGTCGCTGATTGTGGATGGCAAATCTCAGAGTGACATCCGGCAAGGCGTCACACTGGAAATCTTCGGCGAAGGCAGTTCGATGGGGCCTTTAACCGCGAGCATGAAGGCGGACGCCGTGGCCCACATGGGCGACATTAAGTACAACATTACGTGGAGCACGCTGGGCGAGTATCTGGACACCATGGTGAAGCGCGGCATTTCGCCGAATATCGCCTCTTACGTGGGCGCGACCACCGTGCGCGAGAACGTGCTGGGCGATGCGAATCGAGCGCCGAACGCGGAAGAGCTCGGGCAGATGCGAGATCTGGTGCGGCAGGCTATGCAAGAGGGCGCGCTGGGCGTCGGATCGGCGCTAATCTATGCGCCGGGGTTCTATGCGAAGACGGATGAGCTGGTGGCGCTTTGCCAGGAAGCGGCGAAGTTTAAAGGCAGCTACATTTCGCATATCCGAAGCGAGGGGAACGGCGTGTTGCCCGCGGTAGATGAGCTGATTTCGATTGCCCGGCAAGCGCACGTGCCGGCGGAAATCTATCATTTGAAGGTCGGCGGCAAGGCAAATTGGGACAAGCTTCCGCAGGTGGTGGAGAAAATTGAGGCAGCGCGTAAAGAGGGTCTGAAAATCACAGCGGATATGTACACTTATACAGCCGGGGCAACGGGCCTTGACGCAGTCATGCCTCCGTGGGTGCAGGAGGGCGGGTACGACGCGTGGCGGAAGCGCCTGATGGATCCCGCAATTCGCGCCCGCGTGAAACGCGAGATGACCACGCCGACGAACCAATGGGAAAATTTATTCCTCAGCGCAGGAGATCCGAAGAATGTATTATTCGTCGGATTCAAGAGCGATGCGCTGAAGCCGCTGACGGGGAAAACGCTTTCGGATGTGGCGGCGATGCGCGGCAAGTCGCCCGAAGATACCGTGATCGATTTGGTGGTTGAAGACGGCAGCCGCGTGGAGACGGTCTACTTCATGATCAGCGAGGACAATATTCGCAAGGAAATTCAGTTGCCGTGGGTAAGTTTGGCTTCGGATGCGGCGTCCATGGCACCGGAAGGCGTGTTTCTGAAGTCGAGCACGCATCCGCGGGCATACGGAAATTTCGCGAAGTTTCTGGGCCAATACGTTTTTGCGGAGAGGCTGATTCCGTTGGGCGAGGGAGTTCGGAGGATGACTGGATTGCCCGCCGAAAATCTACGTTTGGATCATCGCGGGCTGTTGCGAGAAGGCTACTATGCGGACGTGGTGGTGTTCAATCGGGGAATCCAGGATCATGCGACGTATGACAAACCGCAGCAGTATGCGACGGGGATGCAGCAAGTTTTCGTGAATGGCGTGCAAGTCTTGAAAGATGGCGAGCATACGGGGGCGAAGCCGGGGCGGGCGGTGCGGCATATTTTTTAGGCCGATGCCAGCCTTCCACCGCGCAGCGCCGGTTTTTTGTCCTTGATCCGTGATAAACTTGCGCCCATGCGAAATCACGTAACAGCTTCGTTGCTGTATTCAGCTCTATCTATATCGTTTTTATCCGCTCAAAGCTCTCACGGACCGGTCGAAGTGAGCAGCGCCGTCAAACATGACCTTTCCGCGCCCTTGCGCACCATCAACGCGCCTCCTCCGCAAACCAGTACGCCGCGTGAAGTTCCACTGCGGCTCATTCCCCACGCTGATTCCCAAGCGGACGCTCCCGACGCCGCGGAACAGAATTTTCCGCTGCCTTTTGTCGGCGTCACCGCCGGTCTGAATTTCGCGGGCGTGGGCCAAGGCGATTACGGATTCTCGGATTCTAGTGCCCCTCCAGACACAAATGGCGCAGTCGGGGCCACGCAATACGTGCAGTGGGTCAACACCAGCTTCGCGGTATTTGACAAAACGACGGGCGCCATCGCCCCCGGCTTTCCGAAGGCGGGCAATGCTCCCTGGGCGGGCTTCGGCGGCAAATGCGAAACGAGCAACGATGGCGATCCCATCGCCCAGTACGATAAAGCGGCGAATCGCTGGATTCTAACCCAGTTCGTCGTGAGTTCCACGCCGTATCTGCAGTGCGTCGCCGTCTCACAAACGTCCGATGCCACCGGTGCGTACAACCGCTATTCGTTCTCCTATGGCACCACTCAGTTCGTTGATTATCCGAAACTTGGTGTTTGGCCCGATGCGTATTACATCTCTTACAACATCTTCACTAACGGAGTCACTTTCGCAGGGGCCAAGGCATGTGCCTTCGACCGCGCCAAAATGCTGACGGGTGATCCCACCGCTACGCAGCAGTGCTTCCAATTGACCACGGCTTACGGCGGACTGCTTCCATCCGATTTCGATGGAACGATAGCGCCGCCCTCCGGCTCGCCCGATTATTTCGTGAACTTCGGAACGAACAGCCTGAACCTTTGGAAATTTCACGTGGATTTCACCACGCCGACCAACAGCACGTTTACCGGCCCGACGAATATACCCGTCACCGCGTTCACGGCTGCCTGCAATGGCGGTGGAACGTGCATTCCACAACCGAGCACGACGCAGAAACTGGATTCGCTGGCCGACCGCCTAATGTACCGCCTGGCGTATCGAAATTTCGCCGATGGTCATGAAGCGCTAGTAGTGAACCACTCGGTCTCGGTCGGGTCCACGCGCCGCACCAAAATCACCTCGGTTCGCTGGTACGAGCTCCGCAGCCCCGGCACCACGCCAGTAGTTTTTCAGCAAGGCACGCTATCGACTGCCGACAAGACTCACCGCTGGATGGGCAGTATCGCCATGGACAAAATGGGAAACATGGCTCTCGGCTATAGTGCGTCGAGCAGCACCGTGCCGCCTTCGATCCGCTATACAGGCCGATTGGCCACGGACCCCGTGAATACCATGGAGACCGAGGCCAGTCTACAAATCGGCACCGGTTCCCAGTCTGGGCAAAATCTGAGCCGCTGGGGCGATTACTCCGCCATGTCCGTAGATCCCGTTGACGATTGCACGTTCTGGTACACCAGCGAGTACCTGAAGACCACCGGCGCCTTCAACTGGAGCACCAAGATCGGCAACTTCAAGTTCCCGAACTGTAACTAACACCATGGGGCGCCGGACTTCCCGGCGTCCCTTTTCCCCTCCGTAACCGCCAATCTGCTATCGTCATACCAGTGCTTCGTGGATTCCACACAGTCGTTGTTTTGCTGGCGGTATTCTTGCTGGCTAGGCCTTTCGACTGCTTCTCTAGCGGAAAG
>JANYJA010000004.1 GCA_025358575.1 Terriglobia bacterium | reverse complement strand
CGATGCCGCCGCCGATCAGTTTAAGAAAGCAATCGACTCCGACCCCACCTACGCGGACGCTCAATATCAGTACGGTCTCACCCTGGCGGGCAAGGCGACCACGGACGCCAGCGGCAAGATCATCGCCCCTCCGGGTGCGGTGGAAGCGCTGCAGAAGTATCTCGAACTGAAGCCGGATGGCCCCTATGCCGCTTCATCGAAGGAAATGATTACCCAACTCGGCTCTACCGTGCAGACCAGCTTCAGCGATCCCAACGCCAAGAAGGATGCGCCCAAGAAGAAAAAGTAGCAAGCCGGGGAAGTAAGTCGGTTTTTTAGCAGGCTGTACAATCAGGGGGCGCGGTATTCCGCGCCCCTTTTGTTTATGTTCAGTTTTCTCGCCAGAGTGATTTTGATTGTGATCGCGATTACCGTGATCCGGTCGATCTTTTCCTGGGTGCAACGCTTTCTTACCTCCGCCCAACATTCGCCGCCTGCAGCCCAAACTCGGACGCCTCCCCAGGCCCCGCAGTCCACGGCCCTTGAACAAGATCCCGTGTGCGGCACTTACGTCAGCGTTGACACTTCTTTGAAGCGCATCGTGAAGGGCAAGGTTTACCACTTCTGCTCCGAAGCGTGCAAGGACCGCTTCACCGCTTAGCTTCTTCGTGAGAAACCACTGGATCGAAGAACTATTCTCCGGCCTTTCCCGCGATGCGGGATTTCAGGCGCTGGCCCGAAGTGTCTCCCCGGACAGTGCTCACTCTTCCGAGGACATACTGCGTGTTTCCGGTTTAACGCTGACCGCGCGAGCTATTTATCTTGCTCTTCTGTTTCGCGCCACCGGACGTCATTTAGTCGTAGTGGCAGATGGCAACAAACAAGCCGAAGCCCTGTACACCGCGCTCCGCACTTTCTGCGAATTACTAAATACGGGGACCACCCCCTTGCTGCTGCCCGCGCTGGACGTTTTGCCGGGCCAGGCGATGTCGCCTCATGCCGAAATCCTCGCTTCGCGCGCCGGGACGCTGGGCGAATTGGCCCATGGCAAGCCCGGTATCGTCGTGATGCCCATCGCCGCCGCGCTCACCAGAGTGAATCGCGCCGAATTCTACCGGCAACTCACGCTGGTGCTTCGCGTGGGCGAAGAAATCCCGCTCGAAGATCTCTCCGCGCACCTCGAAAGCGTGGGGTACGAAAAGCGCGAACCCGTGGAGATGGCCGGTGAATATTCCATACGCGGCGGCATCCTCGATGTCTTCCCGCCCGGCGGCGAGCAACCGGTGCGTGTGGAATTCTTTGGTGACGAAATCGAATCCATCCGCCGCTTTGATCCGGCCTCGCAGCGTTCCATTCACAAGCTGAGCGAATGCACGCTGGAGCCGTTCACTGAATTCCAGAAATCCCGTTCCACTCTTCAAAACTTATCCGAGCGGATGCAGGAACAGGGCACGCGATCGCGCGATCTCCCCCTGCCCGGCGAAGCTTTCGCTGGCTGGGAAGCGCTTACCTCCGCCGTACGCCGGCCGGAAGCCACGGTGCTGGATTTTGTGCCGCACCCGCTGCTGGTCATCGATGAGCCGGAACTGACCGCGCCCGCCGCCGGCCGTCTCTGGATTCGCCTGCGGGAGGCGTCAATCGATTCCATCGTCGAGCCCGCCGACGCGATGCTGGAATGGGAAGAACTGGTGAGCCACGCGCGAGCCGCCGGAATTCTGGAAGTTCGGCAGCTGGAATTGGCCACTCCCGATTCCGCCGGCATCCATATCGCGTCGCGGCCATCCCTCGCCTTCCACGGCAATCTGCAAATCGCCATACGCGAAGCGAAAACTCTGCTGGAAACCGGAATGCACCTGGCGTTCTTTGCCCCTGCAACCGGTGAGATTGAGCGCCTTGCGGATATCTTCAGCGAATACGGCGTTCCATTCCGTATCGACCTTGGCGGGGAACGCGCACCGGAATATCTGCAACAACGCGCCCACGGCTCAGTGGATGCCGTAGCGCTGATCCGCGGCGACGTTCCTCGCGGCAG
>JANYJA010000210.1 GCA_025358575.1 Terriglobia bacterium | reverse complement strand
GTCTCAGCATTGCGCAAGTGGAGCAAGCCATATCCGCAAACAACGTGAATGCCGGCGGCGGTTTCATCGAGCACGGCCAGCAGGCATTCAACGTGCGCGCCATCGGACTCATGTCCAATACCGAAGACATAGGCTCAACCGTGATTAAATCCGTGAACGGCACGCCCGTGCGCGTGCGCGACATTGGCGACGTCATACAGGGGGCGAAGGTTCGGCTCGGTCAGCTAGGAAAAGCAATTCATCGTGAGAATGGCCGCGTCCTCGACAACGACGATGTGATTGAGGGAATCATCCTGATGCGCAAGGGCGCGCTTCCGGATGAAACTTTGGAAGGCATCCACAAGAAAATTGCCCAACTCAACGGCGGAATTCTTCCGCCCGGAGTGAAGGTGGTCCCTCACCTTGACCGCAGCGATCTGGTGCACTTCACGACGCACACGGTTTTACACAACCTGACCGAAGGCATTGTGCTTGTGGTTCTTATTCTGTTCCTGTTTCTTGGCAACATACCGAGCTCCCTGATTGTCGCGGCGACAATTCCCTTCTCTTTATTGTTCGCCTCAATCCTGCTGCAATTTCGAGGCATTCCCGCGAACTTGCTTTCGCTGGGCGCGCTCGATTTCGGCATGGTGGTGCATGGCGCAGTCGTGATGGTGGAAAACATCTTGCGCTACGTCAGCCATCCGGACGCCGAAGACATGCCCGTTATTGAGAAGATCCGCAAAGCCGCGCATGAGGTTCAGCGTCCCGTTTTCTACGCGATCGCAATCATCATTACTTCGTACCTGCCGATCTTCACGCTCCAGCGGGTAGAGGGCCGGCTTTTCCGGCCAATGGCCTGGACCGTGGCTTTCGCGCTGCTGGGAGCGCTGATCTATTCCATGCTGCTGGCCCCGGTACTCTCGAGTTTCGTTTTCCGCAAGGGCGCCAAAGAGTGGGAGAATCCGATGCTGGGATGGGTCACGAACCGGTACAGTGCCTCGCTTCGTTGGTGTCTCGGGCATCGCTGGGTCACGATCGCGGTCGTACTGGTGCTGATGAGTTCCAGCTTCTATCTGGCAATCGGCGGGTTGATCGGTTCCGAGTTTCTGCCGCATCTTGACGAAGGCGCCATCTGGGCGCGCGGCACGCTCGCCTCCAGCACCGGTCCGACACAAGGCGAACGGATCGCGCGAACTGCCCGCGGCATCCTGGCGAAGTTTCCGGAAGTTACTCAGGTCGTGTCTCAGGTGGGCAGGCCCGATGACGGAACGGACCCGACCGGCTTCTTCAACACCGAATACTTCGTCGATCTCAAGCCGCACGACCAGTGGCGCAAGCAGTTCGAATCCAAAGACGAGTTGATTTCCGCAATGGACCGGAAGCTGGAAACCATTCCCGGGGTGCTGTGGAATTTCTCGCAACCCATTGCCGACAACATGGAAGAAGCGGTCAGCGGTGTGAAAGGTCAGCTCGCCGTAAAGATTTACGGCACCGACCTGAAAACCCTCGAATCCACGGGCGACAAAGTTGTTGGCGTGATGAGCAAGATCAACGGCGTCGCCGACCTCGGTATTTTCCGGGTGATAGGCCAGCCCAATATCAATCTAATCATCGATCGCCACAAGGCCGACCGTTATGGCATCAATGTGACCGATGTGCAGGACGCCGTTGAAACCGCGGTTGGAGGCAAGCCTGTCACGCAAGTGCTTCAGGGGGAAGCCCGTTACGATTTAGTCGTTCGTTATCAGGAGCCGTATCGCCGCAGTATCGAAGACATCGCGGCCATTCGAATTTTGGCGTCTTCGGGAGAGCGCGTTTCTCTGGGCCAGCTTTGCGACATAAAAGTGGAAGACGGCGCGTCCATGATTTTTCGCGAGGGCAGTTCGCGTTATATTGCGATCAAATACAGCGTGCGCGGCAGCGATCTCGCTAGCACAGTCGAAAATGCCATGAAGGCAGTCTCCAAGAGCGTGAAACTCCCGCAGGGGTATCACATGGATTGGGCCGGGGAATATGAAAGCCAGAAGCGCGCCAACGCCAGGCTCGCGGTGATTGTGCCTTTGACGATCTTGCTGATCTATTTAATTCTTTATTCCATGTTCAATTCGTTCAAGTGGGCGGCGCTGATTCTGCTTTCACTCACGCTCGCGCCCATAGGCGGACTGTACGCGCTGTATCTGACGGGCACCAGCTTCAGCGTGTCGTCAGGCGTTGGTTTCCTGGCACTGTTCGGCGTGGCCGTCCAGACCGGCGTCATCATGATCGAATACATCAATCAGTTGCGCGGTCGTGGAAAATCTATTACCGACGCAGTTCAGGAAGGCGCGGTGATGAAGCTGCGTCCCGTGATGATGACTATGCTGGTGGCGGCGCTGGGGCTGGTACCGGCGGCGATGTCGCATGGCATTGGTTCGGATTCGCAACGACCGTTCGCAATCGTGATCGTCGGTGGACTTAGCGCCACGTTGTTGATGAGCATCTTCGTGCTCCCCACCCTCTACATGTGGTTCGCGCGCGCTGGCGATGTATTGCCCGAGGCGGAAGAAGCTTTAATATAGCGTTCGCGCAGCAGATTCGTGATCTCGCTTGAAATCTCGAAAGGCGCGCGGTCACCATCCAGCCGGTGGTATCGCTGCCCCGCATAGAAAGAAATCACGGGGTTGGTCAGGCGCTCATACGCCGTCATTCGATCGCGCACCACGTCCACCCGGTCATCGGTGCGAGTGGTTAGCCGCGCGCCATCGAAATCGCAGACGCCTGGAAGCTGCGGCGGCTTCGACTGCATGTTGTAAATTGACGAGCACAGCGAGCATTGGCGTCGCGCCGACAGCCTCGCGATCAATACCGCGGCTTCGACATCCAGATGAATCACAACCGGTTCGGCGTGGCCTACATGCCGCAGATAATTTTGCAGAAATTCGGCCTGCGAGACCGTGCGCGGGTGCCCGTCGAGCAAGAATCCCCTGCGGCAATCATCCTGCGCCAGCCGGTGGATCAGCATTTCGTTCACAAAGTCATCGGGTACGAGCGACCCTTGAGCCAATAGCTCGCGGATGGTGTGCGCCAACGAAGAACCGCCGGCGCAAGTATCCCGCAGCATCGCTCCGGTGGAAATCGCGGGCAGCTTCATCTCTTCGGTAATGAAGCGGGATTGAGTCCCTTTTCCGCAACCGGGCGGCCCAAACAACAAAATTACCAATCACCCTCCCCTGGATAGCCGGCTCATCCCCAGCCCACAGCTCTTTCAGGCTATCGTCCCGGAAAGAATCCCGTCAACTGCCGCCGGTATAGACCTGAAATGGCCCCCAATAGTACGGTTTTCGGAGATTTCCCGCCGAGCGGATCATGGCAATCTGCGCGTCGCGCAAGGCTACTTCCGGGGACTTGCCCGAGGCTAACCCGCCGTACATCGCGTTCATCAGCTCCGCTGTCGATTGGTCGTTCACATCCCACAGCCCCGCGACCACCTTGCGCGCGCCCGCTTGCAGGAAAGCCCATGAAAAACCGACCAACCCTTCGCCCGCGTAAGAGCGAGCCCCGGCGCTTCGGCACGCCGAGAGAGTGACAAGGTCGGCCGTAAGGGGAATCTGTACGATGTCTCGCGCATACAACTTGTACTCATTGTGCGCGGGGGCAAGGATGACGGCGGAGTCCAAGGGACTGGCGTGGTTAGCCAGTGCATGTGCTGTAAAGTGAATCACCGAAAAGCGCGCGGGATCAGCCGCTCGATAGCCGTCTGGCGAAGCTCGGTCGCCGGTCAACACAAAATTGGTTTGGTGCGGGAATTGCGCTGCCACGCTCGCCAATTCCTTGGCAGCGTAACGAAGATGCGGAAATCCGGGCGGCGGATGAGAGGGATCGCCAATCAAAAGCAGCGAGGCGGTTCTTGAGGCCTGCCGCGATGCTGCCGCGGCAAAAATGCGTAAAGAAGGCGCAATCGAAGGCGTGACCCGGGAGATCCAATACGCCGCTGGATCGCCTATCGGTAAAGTGCCGAGGTTGACGCTGTGAAGCGCTCCATCGGGCACAATCACCACTCGCGACCCCGCCGGGATTAGCGAGGCAGCGGGCAGCAGAACTTTTTCCGCCAGCCACTGCGCATCTGCCGACCGCGTTTCTAGTGGGTCTCCGAGATCTTCTTCAATGAACCGCTGGTAGCCTCGCACATGCCCTGCTATTTCTTCTTCGGGCGGCAGTAGCAAAGCCTGCGTCGCCCGCGCCGTTATCACCCACATGCGCGATTGCTTTGGCGCAAGCCAGTAAAAGAGCAGAACCGTTCCGGTGCGCGCCGCGACGCGCTGATAATCTACAGCTTTCACTGAACTAACGGGAACGCCGGAAGCGAAGCCCTCGGCAAGAACCAACGCCCGGCTTGAATCGGCTGCTTGAAGAGCGCGGCGCGAATCGCCCGCCTGCATAAGCAGGTCCACATATTCTTGATAGAAATGGATTAGCCGCGCGTGGAAGGTGATCTTGTTATCGGCGAGGTAGAGGGCGGATCGTGCCTTGCGAATGACTGCGATGGCGCTTTCAAAATGCGCCCTTGCCGCAACGGTGTGCCCGCTGGATGCTTCTAACTCTCCGGCAGAAGCGTGAGTCTCCCATAGCAACGCGGAGTTTGACGTTTGCGTGGCGATTAAGTTTTCGAAGAGCGATCGGGCATGCGAGGTCTCGCCGCGGCCTGCTGCAATCGCCGCCTCATTGAATTGCAGGTACGGGATGGCATCGGTGATCTTGGCATTCACGGCAAGCACTCTGGCGTCGGCGTTCAGTTTAGCGGCTCGATCCCAATTGTGAGTGCTAAGAAGTGCCCCCGCCAGGTTACCGGCCCAGATTTCGGAGTTTCGAGAATCATGAACGCGGCGCGCGAGACTGAGCGCCTCCTCGAAATACGGAATGGCCTCTTTCGCGCGGTTTTGCGCAACATAGATATTTCCGAGTTCGCCCAAATTTTGCTCTTGATAGAGTTCCGACTTCGCGCGCCGCATGAAGTCCAGAGCCTTGCGGCGCTCGGCAAGCGCGCGATCGAAATCGCCCAGTTTGGCATAGCAGATTGCCAGATTGTGACGTGTTACATTTCCATATAAGTCCGCGCGGATGGAGTCAAACGCGGTCACGGCCCCTTCGAAAAATGTCTGCGCGTCATCGTACCGGGCGGCCCGCAATCGAAGATACCCAAGATCGTTGAGGGCTTGTGCTTCAAAATATCGGTTGTGAAGTTCGCGGCTGCGCCGTAGCGCTTGGGAATAGCGCTTTTCGGCCGGATCGGGCATGCTCCTCTCGTCAAGCAAATCGCCCCAAAGCAGATCGATCTCGGGTTTCCCGGCGGCATCGGCCATGGTTTCCGCGTGTTTGAGCGCTACTTCCGCCTCATCCAAACGCGAAAGCTTCAGGTAGGCATTGGCCAGAACAGTAAGCCTGCGCGCTTCGAGGGGCCGCAGCTTTGGATCTTCGATTGGCGTTGAAATTTCCGCCAACACCTCGGCCGCGCTGGCCTTGTGAATCTTAATCTGCGATTGAAGAAGAAGAAAGTTCCAATGCCATTCGAAACCGGACGCGGTTCTCCCTTGCCGCAGGGCCAGATTTGTTAGGTTTAGAGCGATCGGGAGATCGCCTCTTTGATAAGCGTCGCGGGCACGACTGTAAAGCTCCGCCGGATTCGATTCCCGGCGGCAAGCCGCTAAAATGAGCAGCAGCGTTAGCGCGGCGATTCTGTTTAGGGTAATTTCGTGCCGTTTGTTTGGCCGTCGCCAATAGCGGCGGAACCCCCGACCGGTGAACCTAGTTGGAAGCGAAGCATGGTGAGCCGTTTGGATCCTTCGCCGATCAGTAACTCCGCAAGGTAGATGCGTCCGTAGTCGGGCAGGTGAATGTGATTGTGGTGAATTCTCGCGTTGGGGTGCGGCTTGTCTGCCCACGATATCTTTCTTACCAGAGTACAAACGATGTAACCGTGCATCTCCGGAACCTGAGTGTCATCCTCATCATCGCTGTCTTCCCGGTCTCCCGAGAAGAGCTGGGAAGAAAAATTTTGCCGAAAATTCTCGCCCGCCGCATATTCGTCGCAGAAGGTGGACTTCGTGCCGAACCGTTCGAACACATCGGTATCGAGCTCAATGTCCAGCAAATAACCGTCGATCCGTAAGCCGACGATGGCGCTGCCTTTGGGCGAAATGTGGGGCTCCTCATCGTTGCCGTCGTGACGTGAGGTCAGGCTCATCTCCACGCGCTCTGCCGTCACACGCTTCAGCATGGCAAGGTTGGTTACCGTGGCGTTCACCTTGCTTAGCGTTTCGATCGGCTGGCCATCGGTTTTTCCGAATGTCCGGGCAATGGCGCTTTCGCGATCCACAAAGTCGGCCGAAGCCATGGTGGAAGAGGAATCGAAAGTGACGACATCCGAACAGTCCTGGCAATTAGCTTCGGACTTGGAATAGCCGCCAGTTACCGGAAGGCTGCTCTGGCCTTTTGCAAAAACGACGACGTCATCCGGACGACGAATATGGCCTGCAACACCGCATGCGTTTCCCAAGAAAACGAATCTCGACTCCATAAAAATCACTTCACTTCACCTCAGCTATCTTGTCTAACACAAATGGATATCGTTCGATCTCATTTTTTTGGGCATCGGCAACCACAAAGGTGTAATGACCCGCTTTCAGCTTGTCGAGCGGCAACAATACGGTGAGAGGCGTTCCCGACTGCGGCGCCGTCGTGGTCATGGGAAACAGCACCGACCCCGAATCCGTCCGAAGCTCGCAATGGTACTCCGAGACCGGCTGTCGCGGGTTGACTTCCACCCGCAAAGGAAGAAATCCATCGCCGCTCCGCACTCGATATACCGGTTCCTCCCCGCGCGATGCAGGCCGCAAGGTCATCGTACTGACGATCAACGGCTGTCGCAATGCCGGAATCACCACGAGCGATTGATAGCCCACCAACGCCGCCAATAAAACCGCCGCGGCCATCGGCGCTGCCTGCAACGGGTTCCAGAATCCGCTAAACGAACCCAGCCAGCGTCGTTTCTCCTTTGAATCGACGGCTTTGCGGAACGGTTGCTCAAGGAAAACGGCCTTTGCATTGTCGGCGAATGCGGCCGTAGTGCGGACATCTTCAGCGCAGTGAACGCACTCAAAGAAGTGCGCCTCAAACGCCTCCGATTCGATTTCGGAAAGTTGGCCCAGGAAATAGCGTTCGCTGGCTTGCAGATCGACAGCCTTTTGATGATCCATGTCGTTCATCTCGATAACTAGTGAAACACCGCGCGACTTCGTTTCAAAAGGGTCTCACAAATGTAAGCGCACCTTTGTCATTTCAGTTTTAAGGCGCGATTTGGCGCGGTGCAACAGCACTCGCAAGTACTCGCCCTCAATCTTCATGATGGAACAAACTTCCTCGCGATTTTTTTCTTCC
This sequence comes from Terriglobia bacterium, assembly GCA_025358575.1. GTDB lineage: Bacteria > Acidobacteriota > Terriglobia > Bryobacterales > Bryobacteraceae > JANYJA01. Next base: position 26,236 of record JANYJA010000210.1, on the reverse strand, counting down.
AGAAAAACCATTTTAAGCACTTGGCGGTCTCTTTCAGGGAGGTTGTCGATGACCTTCCTGACATTGGACTTGCGCTGTTCGGTAACCAGATGGGACTCGGCATTGAAGCGAAGGTCCGGCGGGTCGGGAAGATTTTCAGGCATTTGCGATGCGCGCGTGTGCGAACGGAGCTGCTCGAAAATCACGTTGTTGCACACGGAGTTTACAAATGCTCCGAGACGGTCGGGCTGTTCGATGCCGCCTTTGCGAAGAGTTGAAAAAACACGCAGAAATGTTTCCTGACGCGCGTCTTCGGCAAGCTGCGGTGACCGAAGACGGAAGCGCAGCTTAATCTGGAGCAGTTCGGAAAAGTAGTCGGTGAAGTGCCGCGAAACTTCCGGATCGCCTTGCGTTAGCTTGCGAACGTACTCCTGGTCGAAGGATTGTCGTTCCAAGGCACCTAATAGACTATCATTGCCGCGTCAATTTCCCATCCGGGGAAAGCCGCAGTCTTTCGCCCCGCCATTCCACGGAATCTCCAGTGACGCCCGCAAGCCAAACGGCGAAGCCGAATAGATCGCGCAGCGGTATCAGCCAGAAATAGGCGAGCGACCTCCGGTCTTGAAGAACAAATTCCGACGTTAAAATTCCCACGATGACTCGTAAACCAAGAGAGATGCCCGCGAGGAACCCGAAGCCGGCCATCGCGGCGAGGATAGACCAAACGGTGGCTTGCGTCGCGATGTAGCCGTAGTATCCAGCTGGCCGCGACACCCGAATGGTGCGGGACCACCGCACTTGATGATTCCAGATGCCGCGCCATGTCGCCTCGCCCACGTTGGTTTGAACCACCGTATTCGCGAATGCGACTGAAAGCCCAAGTTTTTTGATTCGCGCGCCTAGCTGGTAATCGTCGGCCAAGTAATCCGCGATCGCGGCGAACCCTCCGATTCGTGCGAGGTCGCGTTTGCGAAACGCCATTGTAGATCCAAGCGCAAATTCCGCGACACCGAGCAACCGCGCGACGAGAACGCTCGGCGTGAATTCGGTGGCAATCCCGAGCGCCTCGACGACGGCGGGAAACGACCCGCCGCGCGCTCGATAGAGACAGGTGGAAAGACCCACCGCCCGGTCGGCCAAAGGTGCCACGGCACGGCAAAGATAATCTGGATCCACGCAGATATCGCTGTCATTGACCAGCAGGATTTCGTGTTGAGCGTGCGGAACCAAATCAGCCAGCACGCCAACTTTGGCGTTGGGCGTGGGGTTAGAAGTAGAGATGATGCGGATCGGAATTTCAGGATGTTCCGCCTGAAGCCGATTAATATCTTGCAGGGCAGGATCCCCTGGATCTGCGACTCCAAACAGTATTTCGAACAGTGGGTAACGCTGAGTCGCGTGAGAGAGAATCGCGTTGTAGAAAAGAGGGTCGCGACCTTTAATTGGTTTCAGGATTGAGACCGGAGGCGTAAAGTCGGTTTGGTGTCTTCGTTTAGTCGCGGCCTGGAGCGCGCCGAAAAGCGCCAGAACGTAATAGCAGGACGCGGCAACGGCTGGCAGCGCTAGCCAGATCACATGGAGAGCAGCGTGACGCCGCCGGTGACCAAAAGCGCTCCGGCCCAGCGTTTGAAGCCGATGTGTTCTTTGAGGAGCACCTTCGCCAAGATAGTCTCCATGACGTAGCTGGCTGCGGTTGCCGGAACGGCGAAGCTCAGGTCAGCCACTGAAATTAAGGCCATGAACGCGAAGAATGAAAAAGCCATGGCGAGAAATGAGATCAGGATGTAGCGGTTTCGGGTAAGCGTGGCTAAAACGCGGCCAAGCGCAGTGGGTGAAAAGTCGTGGATTTCCCCGTGATGCTTCATGCCCATCGCTTGCACGACCTCGCCCACGGTGGTGGTGGCAACGACAATCGCGACCAGCAGCCACTTCATCTGGTGAATACCTCTTCGAGAACGGTTTCGGGCTCCGCAACGGCGTCCGGTTTTGGGCTCCGAGGAGCAGTATGGCCCACCATAATAACGCCCAAAACGATCAGCGCCACACCCGCCCAACGCGTGGGCGAAACCAGCTCATGGAGAAAGATCCAACCCATGAAAGCGGTCAGAGCATATCCTATCGAAGTAATCGGCAGAACATAACTGAGATCGGCCCAACTGAGCAGCGCCATATGCGACAGCATCCACGCGATTAGCAGGCCGACCCCTACCGCCACGAGCGGGTTGAACAAAGCGAAGATATACGCCAAGGGGGACCTGCCCACAAGACTGCCTACCTGCCGCAGGCCCAACCCCAGCAGGAAATTCCCGAAGACGTTCGTGAGGATCACGATGACGGTGAAGATGCGGGTTTTGATTCGATAACTGGGTATCATTCCGAGCGGGGAAAAGCCAAGCTAGTCACCAGCATTGGCGGAAATGGTGGCTTGGCGGTGATCGGAGACGAAGCGCTTGCGCTTGGAACGCAGGGCCATGTACTCGCGCGCTTCTTTCGTGAGCCGCTTGCGCTCTTGAGTATTGAAAATCGCCTTGCGAACCACCCTCCAGATGACCCGCGGGCGGAAGTAATACTCACCGTAAAAGCGCTCCACCCATTCCACCAGCTCTCCCTCGTTTAAGCCGGGATAGATAACCTTGGGAAGCTGGTGCCCGGCTTCATCGGTCATATTGCTGATCGAGAAAAGATCGTTCTTTTTGGCATACTCGAAGAATTCGGTGCCAGGATACGGGTGCGCAATGGAAACCTGAATGGTTTCGTTGTCGAGTTTCTTCGCGAAATCGATAGTTTTGCGGATGCTTTCGCGCGTTTCGCCGGGAAGCCCCACAATGAAGTCGCCGTGAACCAGCAGACCTAATTTCTTGCAATTGGCTGTGAAACGCTCAGCCATATCGACAGTTGCGCCTTTCTTGATGTTCTTGAGGATTTGCGGATCGCCCGACTCATAGCCAACGATGAGAAGCCTGCAGCCTGCGTCTTTCATGGCCTTCAGCGTGTCGTAATCGGTTGTGACCCGCGAAGTGCATGACCATGTAAAATTCAAAGGCTTCAGCTTGGAGCAGAGCTCGATGGTGCGTGCCTTCTGATAATTGAATGTGTCGTCATCGAAGAAAATTTCCCGAACCTGCGGGAAAGCTTCGATCGCGTACTTCACTTCGGCCGCAATGTCGTCGGACGAACGGAGGCGCCAGCGATGGCCGGAGTGAGTCTGCGGCCACAGGCAGAAAGTACACATGGCCGGGCACCCGCGGGACGTGTAAAACGAAATGAAGGGATTTAGAAGAAACGGAACGTTGTAGCGGGTGACGTCGAGATCGCGCTTATAGACCTTCGTAACCCATGGAAGCTCGTCAAGATTTTCAATAACGGGGCCTTCGGGATTGTTGACGATGCGTCCATCCTTGCGAAAGCTGACACCAGGCAGGTCTTCTAGAGGGGTGCCCTGCGCATACTTAACAATCTGATGATCGAACTCGCGGCGCACCACAAAATCGATCGCCATGCTCGCGTTCAGCGTCTTTTCGGGCTCGATCGTGACCGGCGGGCCGACAAAGCAGACCTTCATGGTCGGGTTGGCAATCTTCATCATCTCGGCCATCTTGACGTCGACTTCGAAACCTGGCGTCGAAGTGAACAGCACCAGCAATTTGTAGTCTTTGCCAATCTCGACGGTCTGCTCGATCGATATTTTGTGCGGCGGCGCGTCGAGCACGCGGCTATCAGGCAGCATTCCCGCGGGATAACACAGCCAGACTGGGTACCAGTAAGACTCGATTTCGCGGGAGGCAGGCCAGCGCGAACTGGCTCCCCCATCGAACCCTTCGAAGGAAGGTGGATTTAGAAATAAAGTTCGCATGAGGTCTCTTTATTGTAGGCTAAAGGCCTGCACTAACGCAGAGTCGGCTGGAGCGGAATCCGTTGAAAACGAAACGTTTGTGTAGTCCACGTGCATTTCGGCGCGACCCACCAGGTATGTGTCTATCACCGTTTCAATATGTTGCGGAACGGCTACTTCGTTCTGAATCTTGTAATCCCGGATAAACGAAACGCGCCGCAAAAAAACGGAGGGGTTCTTGACGAAATAACCCGACTCGCGGAGCGGCATTGAAGTTTTGGCATCGATCCAGACTTCGCCCTTGAACAAGCCCACACGTTTCTGACGCGGGGTTAGCCGAAAGACGTACGCTTGGCGACCGAAAAGCTGGGCCACACCCTTAAAGTGGAACTTGTAATTTTTATGATTGAGGCCCAGCGACGCGGCATTGCCTGCCTGTGCCTCTGATTCAGCGGTCAAATACCGCGCAATCACGTCGCGTTCCACCGACCGATCGCCTTCAAAACGCAATGCTTCGTATGAGATACGGCCCAGGCGCGAGATCTTGCGTAAAGCGTGAAAGCGGCCTTCGCGATGGAGTTTGGGTAGCGAAGCGTCGATCTCGATGTCCATGGACGCGCCCCGAAGCCGAAGCTCTCCAGTGTTCGTAGCGGATTCGAAATTCCCCAGGACATTGGGCACCGTTTCCAAAGCCTCATGACTGGCGGCGAACAAACTACAAGCGAATAGACAAACTGATAGCGCTGATTTCAACAGGTCTCCGTAATTAAGCGTAATCGTTTATTTTAACAAGGCTTTGATGCTCAGGGCAAACGAAGGGATGCTAAGGGGCGGCCCCTCTTTGGTAAAGTGGAAGAGTATCCACTAAGGGCGCTTAGCTCAGCCGGTTAGAGCGCCTGCCTTACAAGCAGGAGGTCCACGGTTCGATCCCGTGAGCGCCCACCATTGTGGAAGACTTAAGCCGCATTCTGCGCGGCTTTGAGTTTGAACATCGCCTTCAGGGCGAGAGATCGCACCTGCTTTTCTTTGTCTTGAACCATTTTCTGAACGTGGGGGCGGAATTGCAGGTCGCCCGTCTTTCCCATGACCCATGCAGCCGTGACGCGTCGGGCGGGCTCGGGATGCGCGGCGAGTCCGATTAATAGAGGCACACTTTCCTCCGGGCTTAGCCGGTAGATTCCATAGATTGCATTGCCCACGACCCGATTGTCCGAGTCATTCAGTGCCCGAAAAAAAACTTCACGACATTGGGGCAGCGCACTCTCCCAAAGAGCCTCGATTACGTTCGCGCGCACACGGGGATTTTGGTCTTCCAGCACCCTCTCGGCCCAATGCAAATTACCCACCCGACGCCCAATTAGAATCGCGGCCTTGGAACGAATCCGCAAATCTGGATCGTCGAGAAGGTGCACCAAGGAATTCAAGGTGCGGACGCCGGGAGAAATTGTATCCAGCAGATCCAGCAGTCTCTCCACGCTGGGGCCGGCCAGGCGGTCCGCCGCCTCCGTGGTTTTGCGGGGTGCCATGGCTGCTAGCTCAAGATCCAACCTGGGGTTGAGAATCATTAGCTCTTTCGCCTGGGTGACGGCAGCTTCGAGCGGGTACAAATCGGGGTTGCATAGCTCGTTTAGGGCGGCCATACCTCAAATATCGGCTGTCACCGTATCAAACTGTAAATGAAATCCACAATCTCTTGGAATTCTTGGAATTCCCGCTCGGGCGTACACTGGACGTAAGCAATGCTCGTTAACCAAATACTCGCCCGACGCGTGCTCTACTCGGTCGACGAAGCGCAGACCGTGGAAGAGGTAACGCGCCGCATGGCCGAGCTTAACGTCGGTGCCATCGTGGTTCTGTCGAAGGAGCGGCTCTGCGGCGTCTTCAGCGAGCGGGACCTTTTAACGCGCGTGGTGTTGCTGGGATGCGACCCGGCCAGGACCCTGGTCGCCGAGGTGATGACGCGCGACGTCGCAACCGTCGACGAGTCCGACAACCTCGAATTTGCCATGGAGAGCATGCGCGTCAACAACTGTCGGCATTTGCCCGTGCTGAACGGCGAACGGGTTACCGGATTTCTCTCCATGCGCGACCTTATGCACTTCGAGTTGAACCGTAAAACCGAAGAATTGCTCCATATGCGTGCCTATATACACGGAACGGCATGACGGGCGTCATTATTTTTGCGCACGGATCGAGCGTTTCGTCGGCCAACGAGGCCGTGAACGCCGTGGCGCGGCAGGCGGCGCGAGACGGCGGCTTTTCGCTATTCGAGACCGCATTTTTAGATCAGGCGACCCCGACATTGCGTGAAGCTGTGGCCAGCCTGGTCGATCGCGGGGCCGAGCGGATTCTGGTGATTCCTTACTTTCTAACTTTAGGGATCCACCTGCAGCGCGATCTCCCGGCAATTGTGGAAGGAATCTCCCGCCTTCACCGGGGTTTGCAAATTGTGGTGACGCCTCCGCTCGATGGCCATCCGGCGCTGAGCGGAATTCTGGTTGAACGTGCCCGCGAAGCTCTCCAGGCGCCTGTTGTTCAGTCATGAAAGCTCGCTTGATTTCGTGGCGCGAACTGGCACCAGAGACGCGTCATTTCGATTTTGAGATTCTCGACGTCGAGCGCTTTGGTTTTGTGCCCGGCCAGTTCGTTTCAATCATTGCGACGCTCGGCGAAGATGAAATTACGCGGGCCTACTCCATAGCCTCCCCTCCTGATGGAAACCATTTCGGGCTTTGCTTGAATCGCGTGGCCGAAGGCCGTATCTCCCCCTACCTGTTCGACATGCGGCGGGGAGATACGGTCGATATCAAAGGACCATACGGGGCGTTTCACTTTCGCAACCCGGTGCGATCCAGCGTCTTGGTGGCAACCGGGACGGGGGTTGCGCCGTTCCGGGCGATGCTACAAGCAGTGCTCCCACACGACGATACGCGCCAGTTCAAGCTCATTTTCGGAGTTCGCCATGAACACGGCCTCTTGTATCGCGAGGATTTTGAAGAATTGGCGGCCCGCCACGCGAATTTTATCTTTGTTCCTACCCTCACGCGGCCGCAGTCGGCATGGGCGGGCCGTACCGGTCGCGTGCAGCTCCATGTGCTTGAAGCCGTTAGGGAACGGCAAGATGTCGACGTTTACATCTGCGGTTTGCGGGAAATGGTCGATGAGACCAGGGGCATGCTCAAGGAGCTTGGCTTCGAGCGAAAGAGAATCATCTTCGAGAAGTACGACTAGCTCACGAGCCCTTGGGATAGCAGCCGAGCACGCGCAGCAGATCGGCAATTTCGCGCAGATGGCCGATGGCGTTACGCGCGTTGGTGTCCTCCACGTGCCCCAAGAAATCCAAGTAAAAAAGATACTCCCACGGCTTTCCGCGAAGCGGACGCGATTCTATTTTAGTGAGGCTTAAATCGCGCAATGCGAATGCACTTAGCGATCTGAACAGCGCGCCCGGCACATTGCGCGTGGTGAACACTAACGAAGTCTTCCACGCGATCTTAGATTTCCGCGGGCTCGCGGGAACGTCTTCGGGGCGGCGCAACAAGAAAAACCGCGTGAAATTACGGCGATCGTCTTCGATGGAGCGCCGCAGTATTCGGGCGCCGTAATTCTCGGCGGCGACGGACGAGGCGATAGCGGCTGCATCGGTCAGCTCTTTTTCCATCACCATCTTTACGCTGCCGGCGGTGTCGTAGAAGGGAACGCGCTCGATATTACGATAGCGCTCGAAAAAATCCAGACACTGGGCTAGCGCCACGGGGTGCGAAAATACGCGCTTTACTTTGGCGAACGAGATGTCGGGCGGCGCAATAAGGTTATGGACGATGCGCACGCTCGTCTCGGCCACAATGGGCAGATCGTATTGAAGAAGGTGGTCGTAATTCTCGTGGACCGACCCGTGAAGCGTGTTTTCGATGGGGACGACCGCGCCGCTCGCCGCACCGTCCCTAAGATTGCGGAAAACATCGTCGAATCTCTGGCATGGCAACACCTCAACCGAAGACGACAACAATTGACGCGCGGCCTGCTCGCTGAAGGCACCCCTCTCTCCTTGGAAGGCGATCAGTTCGGGCTTCTTTCTCATACGCGTTAGTCTTGCGGTCTCGGGCCGTCCCATCGCTGAATGGCAGCATCTGGCAAACCGAGAAGGTCCAAGATGCGGTCGACGCTGTGATCTACAAGGTCGGAGACAGACGCGGGACGGTTGTAGAACCCGGGGATGGGGGGAGCGATGATGGCGCCCATCTCGGCTAAATTAACCATCGACCGTAAATGTCCGAGGTGAAAAGGCGATTCACGCACCATCAGGATCAGCTTGCGGCGCTCTTTCAAAGCAACGTCGGCGGCGCGTATCAGCAGATTAGACGAGATGCCGGAGGCCACGGCCGACATGGTGTGCATGGAGCATGGCGCGATCACCATCCCGTCGGTACGGAAGGAGCCGCTAGCGAGACGCGCCGATATGTCCTCAATCGGGTAGGAATAGGTCGCGAGCCCCTTTAGATCCGCCACGAGTTTTCCCGTCTCCAAGAAGAGCGTCTTCTCTCCAGATCGGCTCACCACGAGGTGAGTCTCCGCCGCTTTGCAGTCCCGGAGGCGTTCTAGAAGCCGAATTGCATAAATGGAGCCGCTCGCGCCTGAAACACCGATCACTATTTTCAAAATTCACCTGTTAGATAGAATTCTGTTCTAATTTCAGAACAATACTGCCTCAAAAAGCTTGCTCGCGTTCATTAACGATGGATACAATCCAAGTAGTGTGAGGGTGTTCGCTTGTACTAGTACTTTAATCGCTCAGTACCACCAGTGTTCGCGTGTCCTAAACCCAGGATAATATCATGGAAGAGCCCGGACAGCGGCTGAAGAGAACTCGCGAACGGTTGAACTTGCGCTATCGCGATGTCGAAGACGCCAGCGGTCAGATTGCCGATCGTCAAAAAAACGATGAATTCTGCATCGCATTGAGCCGTTTGTCGGATATTGAAAACAAAGGAACAGTACCGTCAATTTATCGGCTCTATTCGCTCTGTACAATATACCGTCTCGATCTCACCGAGGTCCTCGAGTGGTATGGAATCAAGATGTCCGAGCAGCCTTCGGACGCGGCCAGCATCGAGGTGGGAAAGACCCATTTGATTGGATTCTCAGCAAACGAGATGGGTGATGTTCAAGTGCCTCTTTCTCTAGATCCAGGATTAGACATGCGAAAAACAACTTATCTGAGCCGGTTAATCCAGCGTTGGGGGAAGCTTCCGATGTCGCTGCTCAGCGGGGTTGACCTCAAAAATTACAGGTATGCGTTTATCGGTTCCGAAGATTGGAGCATGTATCCCCTAATTCAGCCGGGGGCACTGATTTTGATCGATGACACCCACCGCAAGATTGTCGATTCGGGATGGACGAATGAATTTGAGCGCCCAATCTATTTCTTCGAGCATCGGCAAGGGTATGCCTGCGGCTGGTGCACCCTGAATGAGCGCAAGGATCAACTGGTTCTTCAGCCCCACCCGGCGTCGATGTGTCACCCCGAAGTTTATAAATTTCCCGAAGAGGTGGAAGTCATCGGCCAAGTCACGGGACTGGCTATGCGTCTGGATCAGGGGAAGCGACGCCATATGCGTTCCTGAGGATTTCAAGGATGGCACGCAAGTCACACATATAAAGGTCACGCTCCGCCGTCCGGGTTTCCAAAGGTATCCATCCGCGGTATGGCTCAAGGCTCAACCAAGTCGCGATTACACTCGAACGGTCGTCGCGAAGCGAGGCCAAATATTCTTCCAGATCGTCTTTTTGACCGGCCAGGTTCAAGCAAAGCCAATCCTGAAAGGTTGAAAAATGACTGTTTCTGAGAATCGCGTCCGAATTGTCAAGGCCAACGCGCTGGGCAAATCCGAAATGCGCGTACTGTCCGGTATTCGGGTCGCGAAGAGATGCGAGATAAAAGAGTCGGCCAAAAACTGTTGGTATCTGCGACAGAGTATGGCGCCAAAGATCGTCACCTGGGGATCGGTCCTGGGCCATAATGCAAGTTGATTGTACCCCAATTGGGAGCGCCTCGAGCTTTACCGCCGCAGCCTCCCGTTCTGAAATTGAAAAAAGTTCTAAGAATTCACCCCCTTTGCAGAACGGTTCTTTAGACTTTTGAATGTAGTTAAATCCCTAACCAAGAAGGAACCAACATCATGATTCGGAAAGTCGCTCTGGTCACCCTATTCGCAATCGCGGCCTTATTCGTCGCCCCAACGGTCTCGGAGGCCATCCCACCGATGCCGACTTGCGGAACTCCCAATAACCCTCCCTGCCCCTATTAATCGGACGGGTTGAAAGTTTTTCAGTTTCGAATTGGCCCCGTTTTGGCGATTGGCGCTGATTGGGTCGGCCTCGCGAAACCGATTCGAATTTACATGACCCCATTGGCCATTTTGCCCGCTTAATCCGTCCGATGGGGCAAACATGCCGATTTTTTACGCCCAACGCCCACGAAGATCTGGCGTAATTTTATACTCGTGGGCGCGCCGCACGGAACGACCTACTGCTTTATAAGGGTGAAACTCGGGAGAAACTCGCAGGAATGAGTACGATTTCTGTTGCAACTCCACGAATATTTGCGTTACTCTCAGTTAGTCGATATTCGGAGAGTAAAAACAGATGATTCCAACTTTGCTGTGTTTAACTTTTGTTCTGTTAGCTGTCTCACTAGGTTTGGGTCTCGCCCTCCTTCGGGTCTTCTCGACAGGCTCACAGCAAGAGTCTGGGATTCCTCCTGGCGAAGATTTGGTGATCCGTTATCGTCCAATGGAAAGACTCTTGGATGAATCCGACTTCGAATTTATCGCCGCTCAGCGAATTGCGCCTAAGATGGTTTCGCAACTGAGAAATGAACGCCGAAAAATTTTTCGTGCGTATTTAAGAAGCTTGCGGATGGATTACTCACGCCTCACGTTCACACTAAAGAAGGTGATGCTGGATTCCGCCGTGGATCGTCCGGATTTAGCGAAGGTTCTTTTTGAGAACAAAGTATTGTTTACCAAGACTCTGATGCGAGTGGAATTCCAGCTCGCCGTGCATTCATTTGGTGTCGGAACCGTGCAAATCAACGGGCTGGTCGAAGCCCTTGATTCCATGCGCCGCCAATTGCAGGTTTTGGCACCCCGACAATTCGCCGCTACCGTATAATCGCTTTACAGATTTCTCTTGAGGATTTCCTTGGCTTCGCGAAGGTGAGGATATTTTTGTTCGGCTTCCTTAAATTGCTTAGTATGCACGCATCTTCGAGAGCCCGCGTGCTCCACGGGATGGCATAAGTGCAGCATTTCGTGGAACATCACGTATTCTAGGGCGACTTTCGGAATCCGCTCATCATCGAAGATCCTGCTAATAATAATGGCATTGTGAGAGGGGTCGAAGTGACCCAGCATTGTGCGCGACAACCGCCGACTCCAACCCAGAAGCGGCCGGCCCATCAATCCGCTGAAATATTCCCGATTAAGTGTTTCGAATAAATCGTCTAGATTGTGATATTTTCCGATGGGCCCGGACATGAATTTGCGTCCGCGAATCTGCCGGATCAACTGCATCTTTCCACGCATATCTCGGCGGTTTAAATACAGGCGGTAGCGGTGAGCATATTTGCCCGCGATTTCTCGACGCAATAGCTTTCCGAGCAGGATGTAGGCGAGTGCCTCGCCGATGGGTGCGGGCGCGCCCTCTAAAAGATCCGTGATGCGCACTTCGATGCCGCCTTGGGCCAACCGAATAAAGCTGTTGGCGTTAGCGAACCGCCGGAAACAAACCTGAATCGGCGGCACGGCGGTGCGCGGCTTCAGTTCCTGAAATATCCGGGCATAGATTTCGGAAGGGCTTTCGAACAAGAGTCCGCTCTGAATCTCGGAGCTGCGGTATTGCATTTCCCTCGAATTTAACATATCAAGGTGAGTACGCTTTCCGTTAACTCATGCCACTTCGCCAACCCAAAATTACAGCTCTAGGCTGCTACACCCCGCCCGGAGTTCTGACCAACTTCGATCTTGAAAAAATGGTTAAGACCAATAACGACTGGATCTTGGAGCGCACTGGAATCGCCGAACGCCACATCGCCCCCCCGGAGATGGCAACGTCAGACCTGGCGTTTGAAGCGGCTCGCGCCGCCCTGGCGCAGAGGGGAATGGACGCTGCGGACGTAGATGCCATTTTGGTCTGTACAGTCACGCCGGACATGCTTTTTCCAGCGACGGCCTGCCTGGTTCAGGAGCGGCTAGGAGCCTCGCGCGCGTGGGGGTTCGATTTGATAGCCGCATGCTCGGGTTTTCTGTATGGTCTAAATACAGGCGCCGCTCTGGTCGCGTCGGGCCATCACAAGAACGTGCTCGTGATCGGCGCGGATACCATGAGCCGGATTATCGACTACACCGATCGGTCAACCTGCATACTCTTTGGCGATGGCGCCGGAGCGATGCTGATTGAACCGGCGGAGGATGGGGAAGAAGGACTCGGCTTCGTGGATTTCGTGGGGCAGATCGACGGCAGCGGCGCCGAATTTCTCAAGATGCCCGCAGGCGGAAGCCGTGTGCCCGCCAGCATCGCGACCGTGGAAGGCCGGATGCATTACGTGCACCAGGAAGGGCAGCAGGTTTTCAAGTATGCGGTTCGGAAGATGTTCGACATGTGCGATGGACTGCTGCGGCGCAACGGACTCACAATTGACGACCTGGCACTCTTGATTCCGCACCAGGCGAACCGCCGAATCATCGACGCGACGGCAGAGCGCCTGGGGCTGCCGGCCGGGAAAGTGGTGATCAACATCGAACGCTACGGAAACACGACCGCGGGGACCATCCCGCTTGCGACCGGCACGGCATTGGAGGAGGGTCGCCTTAAGAAGGGAGACCTAATCATCTACGCAGCCGTGGGAGCGGGTTATACGGCGGGCGCTAGCTTGTGGCGTTGGGCCTACTAACGACGCCGTGAGACGTTTGTTGATCCGCCCCGGCGGCGTGGGCGATTTCATCGTGTCGCTGCCAGCGCTGGAGCATCTGAAGGGTGATTATACGGAGGTCTGGACGGCGGCGCAAAATGTGCCGCTTGCCAGGTTTGCGAACCGGGCGCAATCCATTACTTCCGCGGGCTTGGACCGCGTTGGCGTGGCGAACGCGTACGACGTAATTAGCCGCCTTCAGCAGTTCGATTCGATTGTTTCCTGGTACGGCACGAATAGACCCGATTTCCGCGCCGAGGTGGCGCAGCTTCCGTTCCAATTCCATGAGGCTGTTCCTCCCGCGAATGGAGCGGTGCACGCGGTGGACTTTTTCGCCGCGCAAGTGGGACTCAGTCCGGGGGCGATACCGCGCCTGCAGTACGACAGCGAGTCGGGCAATTACGCCGCGATTCACCCATTTTCCGGCAATCCGCGCAAAAACTGGCCCATACAGAATTTCCGCGAGCTTGCTCGCCGAATCTCGCGATACATGTTAGTGCGTTGGTGCTGCGGGCCCGAGGAGCAACTCGATGAGTGCTTGCGGTTCAAATCGCTAGATGAATTGGGCGGGTGGCTGGCGGGGGCGAGGCTGTATGTTGGGAACGATTCCGGTATATCGCATTTGGCAGCCGCGACGGGTATTCCGGTGATCGCAATCTTCAGGAATACCGATCCCCTGGTTTGGGCGCCGCGAGGCCGCAATGTGAGGATCGCATGGCTGGGATGAGAGTTCCCCACAGGGTCGATATGTTACAACCAGAGCATGGCGGCCTTGATCGAACCGGTGCCCTGTGCGCCGCTTCCCGAGTTATGGGATCTGCGCCGGCTTACGGCGGACGATCTTCATCCACTTCTAACGGAGGAAGCACGGGTCTGGCGCGAGCAATTGAGCTGGGACTTTGAGCGTTCGGCCGACCTGGTGCGCAAATTCATTCAACTTCGCGCCTTGAATGGGTCGGCTTTAATGGTTCGAGGGGCGGTGGCCGGCTATTCCTATTTTGTTTTCGAAGATCACAAGGGCTTAATCGGCGATCTTTACCTGCGGGAGGGATTTCAAACTGCCGAGAACGTAAAGCTTCTTCTTGGAGGCGTGGTAGGAGGTTTGATAGCGACATCTCAGGTGCGGCGCATTGAGAGCCAACTCATGATGATCGGGCAGATAGCGAACGCGGTGGCCCCGCGCGCCTCACGGGCCGAACGGCATATGCAGGTATTCCGGCGTGAGTTCATGGTGGCAAATCTTGACGGTACGGAAGAATTACCACCGCACCCACATAGCCGTTTCTTAATTGAGCGCTGGGCCGACCATCATCAGGAGGCGGCTGCGCACGTGATCGCTTCCGCTTACCGCGACCATATCGACAGCCAGATTAACGACCAATACCGTTCGGTGGCGGGAGCCCGAAAGTTCTTATACAACATTGTCCAATATCCGGGGTGTGGCACCTTCTTCAAGGGTGCCTCCGCTGCCGCCTACGACATGGCGACGGGTTACCTCTGTGGAATCGCGCTCACGAGCTTAGTGGAGCCGGATTGCGGCCACATCACCCAAATCTGCGTGAACCCCGATGTGCGAGGCCTGAAGGTAGGCTACGAACTTTTGCGCAGTTCGCTACGAGGATTGCGCGAGCACGGATGCCGCCACGCAAGCCTCACGGTGACCTCGGCAAATGGAGATGCAATTCGGCTTTATGAACATGCCGGATTTCGTTCGATCCGTCAGTTTCCAGCGTGCGTGTGGGAAGGGTTTTGAGGCCGCTGCAAAACTACGTTAGAATCGGGAGTTTGCATACTGACATCTAAAATGTACCTGGAGGAAGCATGGAAGCAGTAGAACAGAAGGTAAAACAGATCATCGTCGAACAGCTCGGCGTGGACGAAAGCCAGGTGGACAACAGCGCCTCGTTCGTTGACGATCTGGGGGCCGATTCGCTTGATATCGTTGAGCTTGTGATGGCTTTTGAGGAGGCTTTCGGCCTGGAAATTCCGGACGAAGATGCCGAAAAGATTGGCACCGTGAAGGATGCTGTCGATTATATCGAAGCGAAATCCGCGAAAAAATAGCGATCGTGCACGGCACAGGAGGTAAGGCGTATATCGCGCAGAGTGGTAGTAACCGGGGTCGGCTTGGTGACGGCCGTGGGAATGGATACCGAGGAGACCTGGAAGTCGCTCCTCGAGGGCAAGAGCGGAATTTCCAAAATCACCTCTTTTGATGCAACTGAATTTGCTTGCCGGATAGCTGGCGAGATCAAACATTTCGATCCGCAAAAGTTCATAGACAAAAAAGAAATTAAGAAAATGGGACGGTTCATTCAGCTCGCCATTGCGGCTGCTGAATGTGCTCTGTCGGGGTCGCAATTGAAGGTGACGCCCGAGAATGAAGAACTTGTCGGGGTTTACATCGGCAGTGGAATTGGCGGTTTCGACGTGATAGAGCGCGAACATCGCAACCTGCTGGAGCACGGTCCGCGGCGCATTTCGCCCTTCTTCATACCGGCGACGATCGTTAACTTAGCGTCGGGATATGTTTCTATCCGGACCGGCGCAAAGGGTCCAAATTCAGCGACTGCGACGGCCTGCACCACCAGCGCCCATTCGATCGGCGATTCTTTCAAAATTATTCAACGGGGCGACGCGGATGTTATGATTTGCGGCGGCACGGAAGCTTGTATTTCGCCGATGGGCATCGGGGGCTTCGCCGCAATGCGAGCTCTTTCTACCCGCAATGACGACCCTGAGCACGCATCGCGGCCTTTCGACAAGGATCGTGAAGGTTTTGTGGTGGGAGAGGGTGCCGGCATCCTGGTGTTGGAAGAATTGGAGATGGCGAAGCGCCGAGGCGCGCCGATTCTGGCGGAAATCGTAGGCTATGGGATGAGCGGTGACGCGTTTCATATGACCTCGCCTCCGGAAAATGGCGACGGTGCGTTTCGCGTGATGCGGAATGCTCTTCGCGACGCCAAGCTGAATCCCGACCAGATCGACTATGTGAACGCTCATGGCACCTCGACGCCGCTTGGAGACAAAATCGAGACAGTTGCGCTGAAGCGGGTTTTCGGCGATTACGCTTATAAGGTCGCGGTGAGTTCGACTAAGTCGATGACGGGGCATCTGCTGGGGGGCGCAGGCGGGCTCGAAGCTGGAATTACGGTGCTCGCCATACGAGACCAGATCGCGCCGCCAACCATGAATTTGGAATACCCAGATCCAGATTGCGATTTGGATTATGTGCCGGGACATGCACGCTCCATGAAAATTGAGCACGCGCTTTCGAATTCATTTGGTTTCGGCGGCACCAACGGCGCGCTCGTTTTCCAGCGTTACGTAGCGTAAGATTCATATGAAAATTGTGGTGGCGGTCAAGCAAGTGCCAGCGCGAGATTCGCTGCTTCGGGTGAATTCGGATGGCTCATGGATTCAGGACGGCGATCTCTCGTACGAGATCAACGAGCCGGATGCCTACGCGCTCGAAGCGGGTTTGCAGTTGAAAGAAAAATCCGGTGGCGGCGAGGTAGTCGTGCTGTGCGCGGGCCCCGCAAGGGCGTCACAGACGATTCGTGAGGCGCTAGCAAAGGGCGCGGACCGGGCGCTGCACATTGAAGAAGAAAATTTCGCCGCGACCGATGCACTGGGAGTGGCGCGGCTAATGGCGAAAGCGCTGGAGGCGGAGAAACCGGATCTGGTATTGACGGGGCTGCAGTCGGACGATTTGGGGTACGGGCAGACCGGCGTGATTCTAGCCGAGTTGCTGGGTCTGCCGCATGCCACGATCATCATGGAGGTACAAGTAACAGGCACTTCAGTGCGCGTGAAACGAGAGTTGGAGGGCGGCTGGTTCCAGCATGTGGAGATGCCGCTTCCGGCGCTGTTGACGATGCAATCGGGAAGCAACAAACTTCGCTATGCGACGTTAATGGGTATTAAAAAGGCGAAGTCCAAAGAGATTAGACGACTCACGGCGGCGGATTTGGGGGGCATGTCGGCGGCGTCGGTGAAGAATGGACACATTTATATACCGGAGCGTAGCAAGAAATCGCAGATTTTCGATGGACCGCCCAAGGAATCGGCGGCGAAGCTGGTAGAGAAATTGAAGTTCGAAGCGCGGGTCCTATGAGCATTCTGGCGGTTTTGGAGCAGCAGGACGGCGCGTTTCACAAGATGTCGTTCGAGACGCTGGCAGCGGCGCAGCAGTTTGGCGAAGAAGCCGGAATCCCGGTGCACGCGGCTGTTGTGGGCAGGAACGTTGAAGCGCTGGCGCGGGAAATCGCCGGAAAGAAGTTGGAAACGGTGCATCGCGTGGAGCATGAGCTTCTCGCCAATTTCACGCCTGATGGGTACAGCATTGCGTTGCAGCATTTAATTGCGGCTATGAAGCCAACGTTTGTAGTGTTCCCCCACACCTATCGCGTGCGTGATTTTGCGCCCAAGCTGGCGACAGCGCTGAATCGGGTGCTGGTGAGCGATGCAGTCGGTCACAAATCGTCTGGTGGCAAGCTGACGTTTGTGAGGCAGTTATTTCAAGGCAAGATTAATGTGGATGTCGAGTTCGTCGGCGATGCTCCCTATTTTGCGTCGCTGCAGGCGGGCGCATATCGCGCGGATAAAATGGTTGACGGCACTGCTAAGGTTGAAACCTTCACGCCGGAATTAAGTGCGGCGCAGATCCGGACAAAGCCGCTGGAGTTGTTTCGCGAATCCGCACGCGCATTGGATCTTGGCACAGCGGAGATCATTGTTTCGGTCGGCCGCGGCATCAAGGAGCCGGAGAATATTCCGATCGTGCAGAAGCTGGCAGATGTTTTAGGAGCGGAAATGGCGGCGTCGCGGCCAATCTGCGACAACGGCTGGATGCCGATGGAGAGGCAGGTCGGCAGTTCGGGTCAGACAGTTGCTCCAAAGATGTATCTAGCTGTCGGGATTTCTGGCGCGATTCAGCATCTCGTTGGAATGAAGGGATCAAAATTTGTGGTTGCGATTAACAAAGACCCGGCGGCTCCGATCTTCGAGATTGCCGACTACGGAATTGTCGGCGATTTGTTTCAGGTAGTGCCGGCGCTGATCGAAGAGCTCAAGAAAGCCAAGGGCTAGCGAAAGAGTTCGTCTACGGCGAGTTGGAAGTCGGGCAGAAGAGCGCCGCCGTCCAGCGACTCGCCGCAAATTTTGGTCTGCACAGGGGCGTTAGGCGACAGAACCAGCACTGATTTCTCTTCCGGGAGGACAATCCATCCAAGTTGCGCGCCGTTTTCGAAATAAGTGGCCATCTTGCGATGGATCATCACGATGGAATCCTCAGGCGAGCGGATTTCGACGACTAGATCGGGCGCGCGGTTCAAATACAGAGCATCCGGATCGTTATCATGCAGAACCACCCCGACGTCGGGCAGCAAGTAGCGAATGCGGGCACCGACTTGAAGCCGGCAATGCGGTTCAACAAGAGCATATCCCATGTGCGCGTCGCAGTAATTCATGAGGCGGGCGCCGCACCTTAATTGAATTTTCGAATGCGGTTTAGACCCCAAATTAAGCTCCATAACTTCGCCATCGAAGTATTCGCAATGCTTGTACTCGGGATTGGCAAGATAGTCTTTTTCCGAAACAAGATTGGCGATCAAGCCGGGCATATGACATGAGTGTAGCGTAAGACTCTGCTACACTCATGACATGCCATCGCAGGCACGCCCCAGTCTCTTCGGTTCCGATTAGTTCTCCGCCCTCGCGCGTCTCTTCGTCCGTCCACCATCACACTAAATTTCAGGAGAATTGCATGAGCACCACTGTACTTCCAGTGAGCGCCGATCTGCCGTACATCAGCGGTCCCCTTCCCGGCCCCCGAGCGCGCCGAATCATTCATCGCGATGAGCAGGTTCTATCGCCTTCCTACACTCGCGGATACCCGCTGGTGGTGGACCGTGCCGAGGGCGCGATGGTTCACGACGTCGATGGAAATCGCTTCCTCGACTTCAACGCTGGCATTGCGGTGGCCGCCACGGGGCACTGCCATCCACAGGTGGTCAACGCTATCCAGCAGCAAGCGGCGCGCTTGATTCACATGTCGGGCACGGACTTCTATTACGAAAATATGGTTGCGCTGGCGGAGAAGCTGGCGGAGCTGTCTCCAGGGAATGTGGCTCGGCGCGTTTACTTCGGCAACTCCGGAACGGAGGCCATGGAAGCGGCACTGAAGCTGGCAAAATATTCCAGCGGTCGCGATAAGTTCATCGCCTTCTACGGCGCGTTTCACGGCCGCACGATGGGCGCGCTTTCGCTCACCGCGCGGCGTCCCGTGCAGCGCGAGGGGTTCGCGCCGTTCGTGCCGGGGGTGCATCACGTTCCCTACGCCTATTGCTACCGCTGCCCGTTTAACAAGACTCCCGACACCTGCAATGTAGAATGCGCCAGCACCATTGAAGATCAGCTTTTAAAGACCATCCTACCCGCCAAGGAAGTCGCCGCGATTGTGCTGGAGCCGGTGCAGGGAGAAGGCGGGTACATTGTGCCGCCGAAGCGTTTTCACGAGGAGATCGCGAACCTCGCGCATCGCCACGGCATGTATCTTATCTACGATGAGGTGCAATGCGGGATGGGCCGCACTGGAAAGATGTGGGCCGCGGAACATTTCGGAACGGTGCCCGATATTTTTACCACTGCGAAAGGCATCGCTAGCGGAATGCCCTTGAGCGCCACCATCGCCCGCAAGGAGATTATGAATTGGCCACCAGGCGCGCATGCTTCCACTTTCGGCGGCAACCCGGTGTCGGTCGCGGCGTCTCTGGTCACAATCGAGCTGTTGGAGCGGGAACTCATCGCGAACGCAGCGCGGATCGGCGCTCGCATGATGGACCGCATGCGAGGGTGGCCCGCACGGTTCCCGATAGTCGGTGATGTGCGCGGACTTGGACTGATGCTTGGAATCGAACTGGTTCGCGATCGGGTCACGAAAGAACGCGCATCCACGGAGCGGGACGACCTGGTGAATTTGGCGTTCGAACATGGGCTATTGATTCTTGGCGCGGGCGAGAACACGATCCGGCTGAGCCCGCCGCTCAATATCACCGCGGATCAGGCCGAGTTCGCGCTTGATACATTGGAGAGTTGCCTGACGACCGTTCAACGCCGCAATTAAAACGCACGCTCAAGATTCTCGATGTCGGCTGCGGCATTCGCAAGTTTCCCGGGTCCATCGGCATTGACCGCAACGCCGCTACCGACGCCGATGTGCTGGTGGATCTAGACCATTTTCCGTACCCATTTACCGACGGGAGCTTCGATCGTCTTCACGCTATTCATGTCATCGAACACGTCTCCGATGTGATTCGCACCATGGAAGAGTTTCACCGTTTGGTACGACCTGGCGGGCGTGTGCGCATCGAGACCCCGCACTACACGGATTTCAGTTCCTTCTGCGATCCGACGCACCGCAGTCATTTAAACAGCTTTTCCTTCAGGTATTTCGGCGAAGACCACGCCGGATTCGGCTACTACTCGGCGGCGCGTTTTCGTGAGAAGTTTCTGCATGTTCGGCTACTAGCGTTTTGGCGATGGCTCGGCTTCGAATTTTTGGTGAATCACTCACGCCGGTACCGGCGGTTCTGGGAACACTACTTGTGTTTCGTGGTGCGCGGCAAATCCATGGAGTTCGAGTTCGAGCCGCTGGCAAATGAAATTCCTGTCTCACATCGCCGACCGTCTGCGCCATCGGATTCAGCGCCAAAAGTGGACGACTGAGCGTGCCGCCGGAGTGGTTGGCGAGGATCTGGCCCATCGATTTCTGCGCGAACGCAAATTCGTTATCGTGTCGCGTAATTTCCGCCCGAGAGCCGGCGCGGGCGAAATCGACATCATCGCGCGAGATGGCGAAAAACTGGTTTTCGTGGAAGTGAAGACTCGCGCCAATGATAATGTTGGCTTTCCCGATCGCGCCGTGGGACCGCAGAAGCGCCGCACGCTCGAAAGAGCCGCCCGCGATTACGCCCGCCGCACGGATACAGACTGGCTGGACACCCGGTTTGACATCGTAACAATCGTGCTCTCGACGCCGCCAGTCATAGAGCATTTTCCGGCCGCCTGGTAATTCATCGACCTTCCATCGCTGTGTCGAATGCTTTCGTCAATTCAGCTTTTCCCATGGTCGTGCTCACGAACAATTCCTGACGCGCACCCGCACTGAGCGCAATCGCTTTCCAGCCGTTCTGGGTTTGAACCGTGATGCGCACCCGGACTTTCCCTTTCGCGTCGCGCACGGGGCGAATGACTCCAGGAATCACAGATCGAATTTCCGGATTTTGCTTCAACAATCGCTCCAGCATTTCCCGTACGCCGTCAATGATGCTGTGCTCAATTTTGAGCTTGCCTTGCGCGGTGCGGAGGCGAAAGGACATCTGCGACTAAGCGCCTCCGGCTAGCTGCCGCAACACATAGGGAAGAATGCCGCCATGGCGAAAATATTCGGCTTCCTGCGGTGTATCGACGCGCACCAGCACGTCGAATTTCTTCTCGCTGCCATCCGCGGCGACGGCAGTCACGTTGGCGCACCCCACACCGGCGAGCGCTCTTCGCACTCCGTTGACGTGGAATAATTCCTTGCCCGTCAGCTTCAGACTGGCGGCGTTCTCTCCCGGTTGGTATTGCAGCGGCAGAACACCCATGCCGACCAGGTTCGTGCGATGAATACGCTCGAAGCTTTCCGCAATCACGACACGCACTCCCAGTAACTTGACTCCCTTGCGGCCCAATCGCGCGACGAGCCCGACCCGTATTCCTTGCCGGCAAGAATGAGCAGCGGCACGCCTTCTAGTTGATACTGCACGGAGGCGTCGTAAATATACATCTGCGCGCCATCCGGCAAATGCACCGTCCAGCTTCCTTCGGTGCCCGGGGCGAGTTGATTCTTCAAACGAATATTCGCGAGCGTTCCGCGCACCATCACTTCGTGATTGCCGCGGCGCGCTCCATAAGAATTGAAATCCGCTGGCTTGACGCCCTGCGCGACCAGATACATTCCCGCGGGACTGTCGATGGCGATGTTCCCTGCCGGTGAAATGTGATCCGTCGTGACCGAATCGCCCAGCATCACCAGTGCACGAAGGCCATCGATGGACTCGACCATCGCGCTGGGGTCGGTCATCTCCTCGAAGTACGGCGGCTTCTTAATGTACGTAGACTCGTAATCCCACAAATAAACATTGCCGGTGGGAACGGCCATCGCGTTCCAGTTCGCATCGCCGTCAAGCGCAGTGGCGTAAGAAGTGCGGAACATTTCGGAATCGATGGTGGCGCGCACAGTCTCCTGAATCTCTTCGGTGGTTGGCCAAATGTCACGCAAGTACACCGGCTTCCCCGCGTCGTCACTGCCTAACGCGTCTTTCTGGAGATCGATATTTACCGTGCCCGCCAGCGCATACGCCACCACCAGCGGAGGCGATGCCAGATAATTCGCCTTCACCTGCGCGTTGATGCGGCCTTCGAAGTTGCGGTTCCCGCTCAGCACCGCCGCCACCGTCAAATTGCCCTTCGTCACCGCTTCCGACACAGCATCGGGAAGGGGTCCGCTATTGCCGATGCACGTCGTGCAGCCGTAACCCACGAGGTTAAATTTCAGCGTTTCCAGATAGGGCGTGAGACCCGCCTTGTCGAGATAATCCGAGACTACTTTCGATCCTGGCGCAAGACTGGTCTTGACCCACGGCTTGCTCCTGAGGCCTTTCTGCACGGCCTTCTTAGCGAGAAGACCGGCTGCGACCATCACTGACGGGTTTGAGGTATTGGTGCAACTCGTTATTGCAGCGATCACAACAGCACCGCCGTCAAGCGTGGTTTTCACGCCGTCCATTTCGAGATCGGTATGCTTCTTGGTCGCGTCCTTGAAAGCGTCGGTGAAATTCTTGGACACTTCCGGAAGAGTCACGCGATCCTGCGGCCGCTTCGGGCCTGCCATGGATGGCACCACGGTTGAGAGATCGAGTTCCAGGGATTCGGAGAACAACGGATCTTTGGTCTCATCGGTCCGAAACAACCCCTGTTCTTTGCAATAAGACTCAACCAGATTCAGGAGGTCCGCGTCGCGGTTGCTTACGCGCAGATAATTGATTGTCTCCCGATCCACCGGGAAGAAGCCAATGGTGGCTCCATACTCCGGTGCCATATTAGCGACAGTGGCGCGATCCGCAAGGCTCAAAGCGCTCAGCCCCTGACCGAAAAATTCAACGAACTTGCCGACCACACCCTTCTTCCTGAGAATCTGCGTGATCGTAAGGACCAGATCCGTCGCCGTGCAGCCACCATCCAGCCTGCCGTGAAGCTTAAACCCGATTACCGGAGGCAGCAGCATTGAAATTGGCTGCCCCAACATGCACGCTTCCGCCTCAATTCCGCCTACGCCCCAGCCCAAAACGCCGAGCCCATTAATCATGGTCGTGTGCGAATCCGTGCCAACCAGTGTGTCGGGGTACGCCATGATGCCTGAAGTGGTCTTCGCCCGAAAAACAACGGATGCCAGATATTCCAGATTCACCTGATGCACGATTCCGGTGTCGGGCGGGACCACTCGAAAGTTCTGAAATGCGGTCTGACCCCAGCGCAGCAGAGCGTAGCGCTCCTTATTGCGTTGAAATTCAAGCAGTGCATTGATCGAGAATGAATCCTTGGTGCCGAACTGGTCAACCTGTACGGAGTGATCGATCACCAAGTCGGCGGGGAGCAGCGGATTAGCCCGGGTGGGGTCCGCGCCCATTGCCGCGAGAGCATCGCGCATCGCCGCAAGATCCACCACGCACGGGACTCCGGTAAAGTCCTGCAGCAGCACGCGGGCGGGCATGAAGCTGATTTCTTTGGGATTGGGACCGCCTACGCCGCGCGCGACGTATTCCACGTCACTGGCCTGCACCTTCCTGCCATCTTCTTGCCGCAGCAGATTCTCCAGCAGAATCTTGGTCGAGAACGGCAGCCGCGAAACGTTGGCGATTCCCTTCTCCTCCAGCGTGGCGAGGCGGAAAATCTGGTAATCGGCTTCGGCAACGCGCAAGGTAGCCGCGCAGCCGAAACTGTTTAAGTTGTCCATGTGCTCGCCTCCAGTTTAACGTTTTGGACACAATGTAAGCTATTCAACATGCCGTATTCGTTTGCTCCATTTCTCGCCCTGCTCATCTCTGGTGTTGCACTTGGCGCGCCTCGGCCCACTATCGCGCAAGCCAGAACCTTTCTGGATGACGCTGAAAAGCAGTTGCTCACACTAGGCGTCGAAGCCGCACGCGCGGACTGGGTAAAGTCTACCTACATCACCGACGACACCGAAATCCTCGCCGCCCATGCGGATGAGAAAGCCATCAACGCTGGCGTGGTCTTGGCAAAGGAGGCGGCAAAATTCGATGGCGTCCCGCTGCCCGAAGACATGGCGCGAAAGATGAAATTGCTCAAGCTTTCGCTCACCATGGCGACTCCTGCAAATCCTAAAGAGAGCGAAGAACTAACTCGCATCGTCGCCGGCATGGAAGGCACTTATGGCAAAGGCAAGTACTGCCCACAAGGGCAGTCGAAGTGCCTCGATCTTGAAGACCTCTCGAAGATCATGGCCAACAGCCGCGATCCTAATCGGCTGCTTGACTCGTGGCGCGGCTGGCACGCTATCTCGCCGCCCATACGGCAGCCTTTTGCGCGCTTCGTTGAGTTATCCAACAAAGGCGCGCGAGAACTCGGCTTTAAAGACAGCGGCGCGATGTGGCGCGAAAAATACGACATGCCGCCCGACGCGTTCGCCAAGGAGATGGACCGCCTATGGGATCAGGTCAGGCCTTTGTACCTGGCGCTCCACACTTATGTCCGCAGCCGACTGCGCGAGAATTACGGCGAGAGCGTGGTGCCCGCCACCGGGCCCATCCCGGCGCATCTGCTGGGGAACATGTGGGCGCAGTCGTGGGAGAACATCTATGCGCTCGTCGCTCCGAAGGAAACGGGCGTCGGTTACAATCTCACCGAAGTCCTGAAGTCGCGTCAAACCGAGCCCAAGCAGATGGTTCGTTATGGCGAGAGTTTTTTCACGTCACTCGGTTTCGCTCCGCTGCCGCCGACTTTCTGGGAGCGATCGCTGTTTGTGAAACCGACGGATCACGAGGTCGTCTGCCACGCGAGTGCCTGGGACATCGACACGCTGGACGACCTGCGCATCAAAATGTGTATCGACATCACCGATGAAGATTTCCTGGTGATTCATCATGAGCTGGGTCACAACTTTTATCAGCGGGCCTATAAGACCCAGCCCTTGCTTTTCCGCGATAGTGCGAACGACGGGTTTCACGAAGCGGTGGGCGACACCATTGCTCTCTCGGTCACGCCAGATTATCTGGTTAAGATCGGGCTGCTGGCAAAAGCGCCAGATGCGTCGAAGGATATCGGCCTGTTGCTGCACAAAGCGCTAGAAAAGATCGCTTTCCTTCCGTTTGGATTGCTAATCGATCAATGGCGCTGGAAGGTATTTTCGGGCGAGATCAAACCGGAAGACTATAACAAAGCCTGGTGGGAATTGCGTTTGAAGTACCAGGGAATCGCGCCACCCGTCGGGCGCACGGAAGCCGATTTCGACCCCGCTGCGAAATACCACGTAGCCGCCAACGTCCCCTACGCACGATATTTTCTTGCCGACATCCTTCAGTTTCAGTTCCATCGTGCCTTAGCTCAAGCCGCGGGTTGCACCGAGCCGCTGAACCGCTGCTCCATCTATGGCAACAAAGCGGCAGGCGACCGCTTGAATGCGATGCTTTCAATGGGCACCAGCCGTCCTTGGCCCGACGAATTGCAGGCCATCGCTGGCACGAAACAGATGGACGCCACTGCCATCCTGGACTACTTTGCACCGTTAAAAATATGGCTTGACGAACAAAATCGGGGGAAAACAGCGGGCTGGTAGGTTGCTTGGCTAGGTCTCGTGCACCAAGGCAGTGGGCTGGAGCGTGTGGTCAGCGCGCTCACGCCTCATGTGGTTCCCGGCGACGCGTCGCAATTCGTCATAAACCATCGGCATCAAAGCGTTTGCGGGGTGCTGCCTACCCTCCTTCAACTCGGAGAGCAGTCGCGCGATGTCTCCGGGAGGGGACTCCAGAATTCCACCGTGGCTCATATTTGATTCGGCGCCACGGGAAGGTCGGCGGAAATCTAATAATGACTGGGGTCTCCTGCTACATTGAGTTCATGAAGTTTGTCGTCTTCCTGCTCATGACCGTTTCCGCTTTGCCAGCTCAAAATCTCAAAGACTTCGAAAAGAATGTCACCGAATTTACGCTCCCTAACGGCATGCACTTCATCGTGCTTGAACGCCATCAGGCGCCCGTTGCCAGCTTCTACATGCACATCAATTCCGGGTCAGTCAATGATACCGGCGGCCGCACCGGTATGGCCCATATGTTTGAACACATGATTGGCAAAGGCACTTCCACCGTTGGATCGAAGAATTGGCCTGAAGA
>JANYJA010000181.1 GCA_025358575.1 Terriglobia bacterium | reverse complement strand
CCTTCAGTTTGATCGTCGATTCCGAAATTTCCGTAATTAACCCGAAATTCTGCCCGAGGTAGTTGCCGGATTTGACGCGGAACAGATTGTTGTCGGGGCTCTTCACCAAAGCGTACGTCGCTTTGTTCTGTTGCAGCGTGCCGACCATGCGCAGATTTTCCAGCGGATACGCTTCAAGCGGTTCTTTGCGCCTCGCCAGGTCCGGCTGGACGCCGCCACCGGCGGCGGTTTTCGGCGGTTCAATCTTTCGCGGCTTGAAGGGATCTATCAGGTTGTAGGCGTCATAAGTAAAGGGTTCGTACGGCTTGACGTCCGGCAACGGCGGAATTCTGCCGTGCGGCAGATTCTCCGACTCCTTCACGAATTGCCGAAGGTCCGAATACTGCTCCCCGCCGCAGGATGCAAGTCCGCAGCAGATCGCGATAGAGATGAGAATTCGCCGGCTCATTTCTTGGCCGCTCCGCCTGCTTTATCCTTGGCGGCTTTCTTCTGCTTGGCGATTTCGTCTTCATCGAGGTAGCGGTAGGTTTTCGCGATGGCATCCATCGTGAGCCCGCTGTCCCCCTTAGTGGCGAGAGACAGGTTTACGTCGTTCAACAGCACGATGCGCGACAGTTTTGAAATATCGCTCGCGAAAGCCCCCATGTCATGGTAGCTGCCGGTGACGCGAATATTGATCGGCAACTCAGCATAAAACTCCGACACGGTTTCAGTGGCCGCGGGCTTGAACAATTCGAATTGCAGCCCGCGGCCGAGTCCAGCTTGATTGATATCCGTCAGCAAAGCTTCCATTTCCGATTTGCTGGGCAGTTGTTTGAGCAGAGTGCCGAAGGACTTCTCGATATCCGCGAGTTGTTTCCGGTAGGCCTCGAGGTCGATGGCCTGTTTTTTCTTGTCGATGAATGTGCCGCGCAAAGTCTGTTCTTTTTTCAACGAGGTATCGATGGCTTCGAGCTGGCCTTGCCAGTCGAAAAAATAGCTGCCGACAATAATGCCAATGAAGGCCAACGCCAATATGCCGAGCTTGGGCAGCGCGGGCCAGCTGCCGATGCTCTTGGGGTCGAGACGCCGCAGGTCGTCCAGGGTCATCATTTTTTGGTTTCCTGAACAGGCGCGGCGGCGGCAGGTTTGCCCGGCGCAACGACTTGCGCGGTGGGTATGGCCGCCCCGGCAACGGCAGGCTTCTTGCCGGCGGTGGGATCTTCCTTGCTGCGCGTTAGCGACACGCTCAAGCTGAATTCGCTGAGGCGCGAAGTTTTGTCGGTAACGGCATGGATTTCTACCAGGCTCGGCTTTTCAAGATAGGGCGACGACTCCAGATTTCGCATGAAAGTGGAAACGCGGGCATTCGATTGCGCAAAGCCGTTGACGGCGACCTTGTTGCCTTTTTGCTGGACGCCCTTCAAATACACGCCGTCCGGCAGCTGGCGAACGAGTTGGTCTAGCAGATAGACCGTTTCGGCCCGGTTCGCCTGCAACGACTCGACAATCTTCTTGCGTTGCAAGAGGGCGGTCGTCTGCTCCTGGACTTTCTTGATTTCTTCAATTTGCTTGTCGAGCGCCGCAATCTCGGTTTCGAGATAGGTATTGCGCCCGTTCTGCTCCTCGAGCTGGCCGCTCAAGAAACTGTGCGTTGCGAACCAGACGGTCGCGCCGAGTCCCGCGATCACGCCCAGCATGATAAAGAATTCTTTCTGCTGCTGTTTGCGCCGTATTTCGCGGTGCGGCAGTAAATTAATGCGGATCATGCGTCAAATCTCCGCATCGCGAGGCCGCACGCCACCATCAGCGAGGGGGCGTCGGTGGCAAGATTCTTGGGCCTGATTTTCGAGGACAGCGCCATGTTCGCGAACGGATTGGCGACCATGGACGGGACCGAGGTGCGGCGCGTCACGACTTCATCAATGCCGGGAATGGCCGCGCAGCCGCCCGCGAGCAGAATGTGGTTTACCTGATTGAACTGGGTCGAGGTGAAGAAAAACTGCAGCGCGCGCGCGACTTCCAGCCCCAGCGTATCCATGAACGGCGCCAGCACCTCGGCGTCATAGTTGTCGGGCAGGCCGCCGGCGCGTTTTGCCGCCTCGGCTTCTTCCGGCGACATCCCGAACGCGCGCTGGATTTCCTGTGTCAGGGTATTGCCGCCGAACGGTTGTTCGCGCATGTAGATCGACTGGCCATTGCGCAGCACGTTGAGATTCATCATCGTGGTTCCAACGTCGACGATGGCGATGTTCTGGTCTTTGCCGTTATCCGGCAGCGCGCGTTCGATCAGCTCAAACGCGGTCTGGACGGCGAAAGATTCGATATCCACGACCATCGCTTTCA
>JANYJA010000116.1 GCA_025358575.1 Terriglobia bacterium | reverse complement strand
CATGGCTGGTGCCCTCCGGATTCGAAGGTCTACAACGAGCCTCAGGCCGAGAAGGCTTGGAGCCGCCTTCTCGCGCTGTATAGGAAGGCGCTGGCGTGAGGCGGGTGGCTGGAAGGACATCTGGTCTTCGACGCCGATCTGGCACCGTCCGTTTGCTGCTGCGCCTGATCTGATATGTCATGTACCTGGCCTGTTCGTTCTGTTAGCATTTTTATGTGCTTAGGGAAGAGTTATCCAGGGGAATCGAACTAGCTATCTCGGGGCAATCGATGTTCCGCGCCATGAAGGCACGAGCCGATGGCTTCCCTGTAGTCGGACCTTCCGCCCGCAATTTGGGGGTGCGAACTGAGGGGCTGAATCGCGATATTCCGATTTCTCCGGATGGAACGGTATTGCCCGAGACCGGCGGAATGTCGTTAGCGCTTGACGCAGCTCTCAACCTCCCGAAACACCGTCTGCCCATATCGCTTGGGGGTGATGGCCGTGACCCAGTGTTCAGTATTTTATCCGCCGCGCTCCCGTCCAGTCTGTTCGTTCGCATGGACAGATATCCCCATGCGCTAATTGAGCCCGCCTTCGTCTGTGGGTTCGAGCAGTATCAAGAGAATCTATCGTCGACTCGTCTATTCTGAGCCAAAGCGCATGACTGAGACGTCTCACGTGACCAGGGAGTTGGTGCACTATCGACGATTGGAGCGCCGACTCTGGATGGTTCGTTGGCAAAACGCGGGAGAAGAATCCGCCGCCGAGGATAAGGTCCTCGATGAAATGGACGGCGCGTGGAGGCAGCTCACCGGTCGAGAGCAGGCCATCCTGCGAGCGGAAGGGCCGCGCTGTTGGCCCGGGGATGCGTCGGCCTTGCCGCCGCAATTCGAGGATGCCCGGTGGATCGCAGAACCTGAGCCATGGTCCTACGAGGGCTTCGACGCGAATCATCCGACCATCCTCTCGGCCGGGGACTGAGATGGAAGCAGATTTCAACGGCCTGCCACTGGAGCTTGCCCAATGGTTCGACGATGTTTCAGCCGTAGCGCAGAAGAGCCTCTTCGGCATCGCTCCGGAAGGCCCGCACCGCGATGCCATTGCAGTGGATTCTATGATCCGGAATGGCCGGATTATCTATAACGCCGAGTTGGACAGCGAAGGTAAGTTGTATTCGCCGCTCTGTTTCTTTTTGGTGGCCGCGTGCCGTCATCTCCGGGTGACCTTGGGCGCGGGGCATTGGCGAGCGGCGCTGGGAAATCTCTGTTTGGCGGAAGAAACCCCCGAGCTGGAATCGTTTGGTCTTCCGTCGGATAGCCCGGCGCTGCGGTTCAAAACGGAACTCAATGCTGCGATCGAACAGGCCGGATTCCTTGATCGCACAAGCTTGCTCAATCGAGAAGATCGCGAGGTGGCCGTCGGTCTCGCCGTGAATTGGGCGATGAGGTTGTTGCTGGCATATGCGGCAGATTTTCCAAAGGCGGTTGAAGAACCTGAGCGCCGAGACCTTGGTTGGCTGGCGGGTAGGATGAGGGTGGGAACGGTTAGCTCCGCGGAAACGAAGGAATGAAATCTAAGCTCTCTTCGCGATGTCCTCACGGGCTCAGACGAGCTTTAGAAACCAGCGAGTTTCGTGCGCGTATTCAGGGCTTCCTTGCGGGCGTTGCGGGGTACGATCCAGACTACAAATGGCTATCAAGGAATCGGTCAGGCTCAGTTGTCATACCGCGACGTCGCCACCCAAGCCCATTCAGGACGACACATTCACTCCGAAGGGGGTTGAGTGACGGCGATTGGCAGCGAACCCTTTACGGCGGCTCGTGTAGGAGAAGTTGAAATAATTGAATACCAGGGAAGAAGATCCGATCCCAGATTTGTGAATCTTGGTATCGGACCTGGGCTTGCGTGAGTGGTGAAGCTGACAGGCCCGATCCCGCCGCAAACTAAAGACGTGCCAAGAGAAACGGAGCTTTCAAGTCCAGATTCATGTTTAGCTAAGGACAAAAACACAGAGAACTTAACCTCCTCACATCGAAAGGGGAAATCCTTCGTGCGGCCGACCCATTCCCAAACAGCGGTTGCGACACCGTTCTCGACGTTCAGTTGTATTAGCTCGATTCCATCCACGATGCACTTGGTTAAGCTGGTGGCATTGACGTCGTGAGGCGGCGGCAACTGTTCATCTCGCAGAATGGCCGGGAATTGGAGTGGTGGCGTTGTATCTCGAAGTGTCGCCTGGATTTCAGCAAGTTTGGGAGCTCGGAATCCGGCCACGTTGTCACGCGAAACAAAGATCGAGACCCCCTTGCCAACGCACGAAAAGTACACGTACAAAAGGGTTCCACAATCAGCGGGCACCAGACCTGATTCCTGGTCTCTTGTTTTAAACGCGCGCGAAAATTCCTCTCGAAAGCTGAGTATGAAGGTTGGGCTCGCCTCGCCTCGAAGAATTCTCGAATTTACGCCGCCCGCCTGATCTAGCTCTACAGGCAAAAGACTATCCGAATTCGGTAAAACCCGGAACGCCATTGTGCTCTGCTGAATACCGAGGGCTAACGGCACGTTTAAAACAATAAAATCGCATGGGGATGGTAGTCTTTGTCTAATGGAGACAAAAGCTAATATTGGCGTGTCTATTGATGGCGCGCTCGCGTTGGCTCGAAGGCCAGAAATCTTCCAGACAGTTCCAAAGTCTAAAGCGACCGATTCAAATATGACGGAATTAATAGCAATCAAATTACCTGCTACTGTAGCGCGCTCATTGGCACCCGTCGTATTTGTAAACGTGAGAATGGCTTCAGTGTGACCATTGGCAGTAATGCGTGACGTGATTGCAGAATTCAGAGAGACCTGAATATCAAAAAGAAGATCCTGGTCCTTCACGGCTGCAAAACGAGTTGTTTGGGGCGAAATAGTTAAATCTCCTAAGTGCTCGGTTATGCCGTCATGGCGGATCAAACGCGGCTCTCCGCTCACCACAAATAGCAAGCCCTGCTGGGGGGATTCTGCACGATTTAACAGGCTTTCATGAGTAACGCTGACCTTCCACAGGTGGTCCCGGAAACGTCTCTCAAAATCCTCCGGGTCGGAGTAGTCCGAAAGTAGGCCCTGGGTCGAGAATTCCTCCTTGAGTTCAAGGACTTTTTCCAGCTGCTGTGCCTCGGCACGCGTTTTCTGCGTAGAAGGCTTTTGAGAGAAGTAAAGCATTATCTTGGGCTTGTCCGTGAGTTTCCATAGCTCAATTGCTTCACGCAGTTCGTGTTCGGTTCCCGACCCGGAACCAGATACTGGAGTACCAAATCGGTTCCAAAAAATTGCCACGAAGATGTCTGATTCAGCGGGGCGAATTGTAGAGTCAATGACCCCTTGGGGACCTAGGATGTCAAAAGATGGCGGAACGTTTTCCCATGTGGATAGACGCAGGGTTGTCTGCATTCCAGAAGACCGTAACATCTCGTTTACTTCGTTAACCGCGGTGCCGAGGCGTTTACGTTCTTCTGCAACATCATTTGGCGAGGCAGCGAAGATTCGCAGCTCATGTCGAAGTTTCGGCTGTCCCATATAAATATCTATCTTGACCTTTTAAAGAATTGGACTAAATTGAAACTCCCGCCTACAAGTGTGCAGGAACGTGTCAGCCACGTGTTTCTCTGTTGTGTCTCACCGCCCCCGCGTCAGCCCCAGTGCCCGAATCCGCTTATGCAGATTCGTCCGCTCCATCCCCAGCGCCCTTGCCGCTCCGGACACGTTCCAACTCGCCTCCTCCAGCGCCCGCAGTAAATGGTCGCGCTCCGCAGACTCCCTCGCTTCCTGCACGCTCGACCGTGACCCGCTCTCCTTCTGCACCCGAATCTCGACCGGGATCGCCGCACGCGTGAGCGTGTCTTCCGGCGTCAAGATCGCCATCCGCTCGATCGCATTGCGCAGTTCGCGCGCGTTGCCGGGCCAGGAGTAGCCTTCTAGCATCGCGTAGACATCCTCGTCCATCACCTTCGGGCGGAAGTTATTACGGGCGCAAAATTCTTCGAGGAAGTAGTCCGCCATCGGCCGGATATCCTGCGGCCTTTCGCGCAACGCGGGCACGCGGATCGGAACCACACTCACTCGATAGTAGAGATCTTCGCGAAACTTATCGCGCGCGACCAATCCAGCAAGATCGCGATTAGTCGCCGACACCACGCGCACATTCACGCGAATCGTCTGTTCGCCGCCGACGCGGTGGAACTCGCCCTCCTGCAACACGCGCAGCAGCTTAGCTTGCGAACCGGCATGCAGGTCGCCGACTTCATCGAGGAAAAGCGTCCCGCCATCGGCCAGCTCAAATTTGCCGCGGCGGGCCGACGTCGCGCCCGTGAACGCGCCCTTTTCATGTCCGAAGAGCTCGCTCTCGATCAATTCAGTCGGAATCGCTGCGCAGTTCACCTTAATAAAGGGACCGGAAGCGAACGGGCTGAGCTGATGCAGATGCGCGGCGAGGAGTTCTTTGCCCGTGCCGGATTCGCCGATCAGCAACACACGCGCGTCCGAACGGGCGGCCATGCCGACCTGATCGACAGTGCGCAAAAACGCGGGACTGGAACCGATCATGCGCGGCCCCGAGCCGACGATCTCGCGCAGGCGGGTATTTTCCTGCTTCAGAGCAGACTGGGAGAGCGCATTCTTCAGGGCAACTAAAACGCGGTCCCGGCTGAGCGGCTTTTCGAGGAAATCGAATGCTCCCGCGCGCGTGGCTTCCACGGCGTCCGCGATGGTGCCATGGCCCGAGATCATCACGACGGGCGCGGAAATCTCGCGCTTTTGCACTTCCCGCAGGAGATCGATCCCATTGCCGTCCGGCAGCCGCACGTCGAACATGAAGGCGTCGGCGCGGCCGATGTCGGGGAACTTGTGAAACTCATCGGCCGACTTACATAGGTTCACCATGTAGCCTTCGCGCTCGAGAATCATGCGCAGGGAGCGGCCGATATTTTCTTCGTCGTCAACGATCAGGATGCGTTTGTTGGCCATTAGCGGCTACCGGCAGCAGGACACGAAAACCCGCACCGCCCAGTTCCCCGGCGACGAGCAGGATATCGCCTCCGGACAGCAGGGCGCTTTTGCGGGCGATGGAAAGACCGAGGCCCATTCCGCGCTTCTTAAACGAAATGGTCGGCTGAAAAAGGGATTTGCGCGCCTGCTCGCTGAGTCCGGGACCGGAGTCATGCACCTCGATTGCGACGCGCCCGTCTATCGCGGAGGTCGCGGCGAGAATGCGTCCCCCGGGGCCGGCGGCTTCGGCGGCGTTTTCCAGCAGGTTCATAAGAATTCCTTTGACCAGGTCTTCATCGGCCATCGCCGTAGGCATGGATTCGGCTTGCCGCACCACGTAGCTCACTTCGGGATGACCGGTTTGCAGGAAGGCAATGCGCTCTTCGAGCAGAGCGTTGACGTCGATGGTCGCGGGATGGACGGGCGGCTCGGCGGAAAATTCAGAGAAGGCACGGACGCGGCGTTCCAGCGATTCCACTTCATCCACCACGATTTGCGCCGCCTGCTCCAGAAACGCGCGATTGCTCTCCGAATGGCGCGCAACCATCTCTTCGACGGTGAGCCGGATGGGTGTGAGGGAGTTCTTCACTTCATGCGCCATTTTGCGAGCGAGAACCTGCCAACTGGCAAGCTGAGTCAGGTAGACGAGCCGGTCGCGGCTCTGCTGAAGCTGGCCAGCCGTGCGGTTGAAGGCCTCGGTGGCGCGGCCGATTTCATCTTCGCGATCGTTTAATATGCGCGCGGAAAAGTTGCCGGCGGCGAGTTCGGAAAGTCCAGCGGTCAACTGGCGGATCGGGCGGCTGACGCGATTGGCGAGAAAGACCAGCAGCCCGAGCGAGAGCAGCCAGATTCCGGCCGTGAGCAAGACGTAGGTGTAGGTGAACCCGCGACGAAGATCGCGGACCCGCGCGTTGTCCACCAGATTGCGGGCGCGGCTGTACTGCTCGGAAAGCTGGCGCATGTTGACCGGCAGACTCTTGGAGTAAAGCGAGACTTGGACCGCGCTGCGCACTAGATAGTCGAGACGGTCGTTGGAGGGGCCGGCGAAGACAAAGCGCTCGGGTTCGTTGCTCTCCCAGAATTCGGTCACGGAATCGGGCCACGTGGCGCGGCTCGCGGCGGTGAATGCTTGAGGCTTCACAGTTCCGGCGGTGGCTTGCGTCTTCAAGCTCTCGCGCGCATTCAAATAGAACTCACGGCCGGTGCTTTGGAGCGATTTCGAGATCTCGTCGAGCTCGCGCGTGGAGGCGTAACTCAAGCTTCGCTCCAACAGATTCGTCGTCATCCAAAGGGTGGCGAGCAGCGGCACCAGAGTCGCGGCGAGGAACACGAGAACCAGACGATTGCGAAGGCCGTTCATCCGGTCCGCCTTGGCTCGGCGTGCTTAAGATCGGCCAGGTGGAGGGGGCCGGAATCAAGGGTCCAGGTTGGCGATTTCGCACTGGCCGGGCGGCTAAAAATCTCGATAAGACGCGTGAGATTGATGCCCGGCTCCCCGATCACGCCGGCCGACTCGCGCGGATCTTCGGCGCGGAATTCAAGGCGAACCCAAAACGTCTTATCCGGGGGAACGCGGGACAGATCGAGGCTCAAACTTTCCAGGCACCAAGCTTGCGCGGTTTGCGCGTTCAGGTGCGAGAGGGTCCGGCGTGCGGTGGTGTGCAAGGAGTTTTCGATTTGAGTGACGGTGAAGCGCTCTTCCCAGATGTCGTAGCTCATCGCGAAGCGCGCAATAGCGCGGGCTTCAATCGTCTTGTTCGCGTCGACTGAGAGCGTCAGTTGGCCGAGAAACCCAACGGCGGCTCCATCCTTCAAACGGGCCAGCGGTTTGCCGGTCAGAAACTCAAGTTGCGGCGCGGAGATGCGGAGATTGTCGCCATCCAAACGCACCAATAGCGGCTGGGCGTTCAGGCCCAAAACAAACGGCACGCCGAAGCTCATGATCAGCCACCATGCGCTGCCGACCGTTTGCATCAATAATTCATTCCGACCATAACGATGGGATCCATCCGGCCCTCCCGGAGCGGAAACGCAAGTGCGACCGAAAATATACCTTGACGATAACCCACGCCGAGCGAATGTCGAATGGTGGCGCTTTGCCCCCGGCTCGAAAGCGTCCCGGCATCGTAGAAAATTTGGCCCACCCCTTCGGCCATGCGGCAGCCATATTCGACTGAATTGTGGACCATGCGATTGCCGCCGAGCGGATCGATTTCGTAACGATTCCACCCCCGCAGCAGAGAACTGGTGCCGAGCACGAATCTTTCGAAGAGCGGAGCTTGGCCGGAAATAAATCCAGCCGAAATTTCGTCGGAAACGGTGTTGCGACCGCGGGCTATGGCGTAGCGCGCCACGAACTGATGCCGGGTATAGGAGAAGTCACTGCCAAAGTCGCGGCTGGCCGCGCGAAGGGAATAGGTGGCATCGATGTCCTGGCGGCCTTCTGGAGACGGTTCGCCCACGCGATGGTAGCGAATGCCGCCTAGCATGGCATTGGCGGATTGGGTACCGCCGTTTTGTAGTCCCATCTGTTCGAAGGAGGCGCCAACCGTAATCGAGAGCGGTTTGGAAATCACGAAGGTGGCGACGGGTTCGTAATTCTGGCGGGTACGATAGATGCCTGGCACGGTGGATCCCGAATCGAAGGCGTAGGGGCGGTCGATGGCCAGAAGCGTCGCCCGATTCCACTGTTCATGGTAGCTCTCGAAGCGGAAGCCCAGGTGAACGCGGTCGGAACCGGCGTGGATATTCTCATAACGGGCGACGATTCCCGCAAAACGCTCGGTGAGTTCATCGCCATCGCTGACGATGCCGAAAGTGAATGAGTTGTGGGCGACCGTGGTGCTGGCTTCAACCTGCGCGCTCCCGCCTTGTTTGGAATGGTAGAGAAATTTGGGGACCGAGACGTCGAACTGAATGGAGCGGCGAGTCATCTCAAAGACGACTCGGACTTGGTCGGACGTGCTGCCGCGCACCAGCCGCGGCGTAACGGACTTAAGGCGAAGCTCTTTGCGAATCTGGCGAGCCAACTCCTGGAGTTGATCGGGATTGAAGCGTTCGCCTACCAGAGACTGGATATTTTCGCGTAGGGTTGAGCTGAAGGAAACCGGTTTCACATCGCCTGAAACCTCGATGCTTTCAACGGTGTAGCGGGTATTGACGTTGTCCTCGGCGGCGACGCGAGTGGCAGGAGCTTGACCGGCGGCCAGCGAGGAAATATAGCCAACGAAAAACACCAAGGCTCCCCCGCCAGAGAGAGAGCCTAGCCGCAAGAATCTCATGCCGCAACACGTTGCAACACAAATACCACGCTGTAAAGAGCTAAGGAGTGAACAAGTTGAAGAAAAAACAGGTGTGCCTGTCGGTCACAGGTGTGGGATGCCGTTCGAAAACCTAAGCAGGATTTAAAGCACCTTTGCGAGTTCAGCCGCGAACGCGCTCTTGGGTTCGTTTTCACGCTCTCGTGACCGCTTCGGCTTGCGTATTCCGCCTCGCGTATCCCGGTTCGTGGTTGCGGTTGCCATGGTTATAGGTTGTCCTTTGCCCTTGGAAGGCTGAGCGGGATTGGCCCGGAGCAGCTTGTCTTCCAGCGGTGCGCGGTCAAAGCGGCGAATAATCGCCTGCATTTCCTCCGCGGTGGGCGCTTCCACGAATGCGAAGCCTTTCGACTCTTGCGTTTCGTGATTGCGGATTACTTTTACCGAATCCGCGACTAGGTCTTCCGCGCTAAGCCATTGCTTAATGTCATCGGCGGTGACCCACATAGGTAGATTGCCAAGAAATACTGTAGAGCTCATTCAGTGGTTTTGTTAACTCCGTCGGTTGGATGGTGGCACTTCAAAAGGAACGTTTCCGATCTGTTGCCTACCGAATAGTATCAGAATCCGCAAGCGCTGGCAAACGAAAATTCCTTCATCTCGTTGTAATCACTCGCTAAAACAGTTATGAAAAGCCCCGTGACTGCACTTCCCATCCCTGCCGTTTAGTGCGGAAAATCGAAATTCAGGTCCTTTTTCCGTCCTCAAAGGCGGCTGCCCCATACATTCGATAGAATCAAAGATCACCGCTTGTTCCATGACGACCAAACCGGCCAAAGTTATTGCCATCTACCCAGGTTCGTTCGATCCCATTACTAACGGGCATCTGGATCTGATCGAGCGGGGCTCGCGCCTATTCGATCGGCTCATTGTTTCCATTCTGCGCAACGAAAGCAAGCAGCCGCTTTTCTCCGTGGAGGAGCGCATGGAGATGTTATGGGATGTGGTGCGGGACTTTCCGAACGTCGAAGTCGATTGTTTCGACGGGCTGCTGGTGCACTATGCGGCGGCGAAGCAGGCGACTGTGGTGCTGCGCGGCATCCGGGCAATTTCGGATTATGAAAATGAATGGCAGATGGCGCTGATGAACCGCCGGTTGCAACCCGATATCGAGACGGTATTTTTGATTGCCGGAGAAGCGCATTCATTTATCAGCTCGCGGCTGGTTAAAGAGGTCATCGGACTCGGGGGAAGCATCGCCGGGCTGGTGCCTCAATCGGTCGAAATACGTTTACGGAATCGCCTGCAACGCGCGGCGAGTAACAATATATGACATCAACAATGAAGACAACCATTGCCGAGCGGATCTCGGCCATTAGCGTTTCCTCAACCATGAAAGTGGCGGCGGACGCGGATAAACTGCGGACGCAAGGCATTGACGTAGTCGATTTCGGGGCGGGCGAGCCTGACTTTCCGACGCCGGACAACATCAAGCAGGCTGCGGTTCGCGCCATCGACCAGAACTTTACAAAGTACACGGCGGCGGGCGGCACCATGGAACTCAAGCAGGCCGTTTGCGAGCGCCACAAGCTGGAGTTCGGAACCGCCTATCAGCCCTCGGAATGTATCATCTCGGTAGGCGGCAAGCATGTGATTTTCGGGATTACGCAGGCTGTCCTCAATCCCGGCGACGAAGTGATCATCCCCGTCCCGTATTGGGTGACTTATAAGGATGTGGTGAATTTCGCGGGCGGCAAATGCGTGTTCGTGGAAACGGACGAGGCGGCTGGATTTGCGCTTACGGCGGCGATGATCGAGAAGCATCTGACCGACCGAACGCGGCTCATCATGATCAATTCGCCCTCAAATCCAAGCGGCGCGGTGGTCGAGCGCGGCGAGTTCGAGAAAATTCTGAAGCTGGCGGCGGATCGTGGCGTCTATTTGATGACGGATGAATGCTACAGCCACTTTCTGTATGAAGGCGAGCCGTTTTCAATCGCTGCGATTCCGGGGCACAAAGAGACGGTGCTGGTGGCGGGAACGGTTTCGAAGACTTATTCGATGACCGGGTGGCGCATTGGTTACGGATTGCTGCCTCCGGCGGTGGTACAGGGGATGACGAAATTACAGAGCCATTCCACCTCAAACCCAACCTCGATCGCGCAGAAGGCGGCAGTGGAAGCATTGCGCGGTCCACAGGAATCGGTCAAGACTATGCTGGCGGAGTATCGGAAGCGGCGCGATTTCGTGATTGCGCGGCTGCGGAAAATTCCGGGAGTTAGCTGTGCGATGCCGCAGGGCGCGTTCTATGCGTATCCGAATTTGGGCAAAGTACTGGGTCGCGGGGGCGTGAACACCCCGCTGGAATTTTCCGAAAAGCTGCTGCAACAGGCGCACGTCGCCGTCGTGCCGGGCGAAGCCTTCGGAACCGAGAAGCACGTCCGGATTTCTTACGCGACATCCATGCACGAGCTCGAGCGCGGACTCGACCGCATGGATAAGTTCATCACGGAACTGGCGTGAAACCCGCGCCGCTCAATCCGGTATTTCACGAAAAAATTTGGGGCGCGAGCCATCTGGAGCCGTGGTTTCGGGATACTCCGGAACTGACCGGAGAGGTGTGGTTCGCGACTCCCGAAGTGTTAGTAAAATTTCTGTTTACCACGGGCGATCTTTCGGTGCAGGTGCATCCCCCGGATGAATACGCACGAGTGCACGAGAGTTCGGCCGGCAAGACCGAGATGTGGCATATTCTCTCCGCGGAAGCGGGCGCGCAAATCGCTCTCGGTTTAGCGCGCCCGGTTACTCGTGAAAAATTGGAGCGGGCAGCGCTCGACGGATCGATCATGGAACTGCTGCGCTGGGTCCCGGTGCGCGCGGGCGATACGTTTTATATTCCGGCGGGTGTGATCCACGCCATTGGCGCCGGCATGAGCTTGTGCGAGATCCAGCAGAATTCGGATGTTACTTACCGGCTTTTCGATTACGGGCGCGGCCGCGAATTGCATATCGACCGATCTTTGGATGTGGCGTTCTTGGATTGGGAGCATCCCGGTGCCGCTACGCCAGAGCCGCTCGGGCCAGGCCGGGAGCTGCTAGTGGAGTCGCCTTACTTTCGTACGGAGCGCCTCATGTTCGGCGGCGAATTTCGTGTTAACAGCGCCGCTGCCGTTGGGGGTGAGTTGCTCATCGTGATAGCGGGGAAGGGCGCGATTGAAGAACAGGAATATTCGCAGGGCCAGGTGTGGAAGATTGATCCCGCGGCGGAGGTGCTGGTGCGGTCGCAAGGTCCGAGCACTTTTCTGCGCTGCCTATATCCGGCGCTGAAAAATTGAAAGATCGTGTTCGCAAGTTGAACGAGGCGTCTGTGCGCGAGGACGCTTCCTACGTTCTCTATTGGTCGCAGATGAACCGGCGGGTAGATTCGAACCACGCTCTTGAGTATGCGATTCAATTAGCGAACCAGCTTGGTTTGCCAATTCTGTTTTACGAAGGGCTCACCTGCACCTACCACTACGCGAACGACCGGCTGCACACGTTTATCCTCCAAGGGGTTCCCGAAACACACAAGAGGCTGGCGGCGCGCGGAATCGGATACGTGTTTTATTTGCGGCGGCGAAAATCGGATGCGAATGACGTGCTTTATCGTCTGGCGGAGCGCGCTGCGGTGGTGGTCACGGACGACTATCCGACCTTCATCGCCGCCGCTCATAATTCGCGCGTGCCAGGCAAAATTGGCGTGGCCTACTATGCGGTGGATTCCAGTTGCATCGTGCCGATGAGCCGCTACGAGAAGCGCGAGTACGCGGCGTATACCATCCGTCCGAAGATTCGCAAGATGCTTCCGGAATACTTGCGGCCGCTGGAGCGGACAGCGGCGCTGGTGCATTGGCGCGAGAAAGCGCTGGATTTCCACACGGTGGTTACCGATGCAAATATTGCCGACCTCGTGGCGAGTTGTGAGATTGACCATTCGGTGCCGCCCTCAACAACCTACGACGGCGGCAGGCTGGCGGCGGAGAAGCTGCTGACGCATTTTCTGGAAAACAGCCTGCGGCGCTATGACGAAGGGCGCAACGAGCCCAGCAATCACGCGACTTCGCATTTGAGCCCCTACCTTCACTTCGGACAAATTTCTTCATTGGAGATCGCTCTGCGCGTGAAGGATTATGCGGCGGAACATGAGTTGAATGCGGACGCATTTTTGGAAGAATTGATTGTGCGGCGTGAGCTGGCGTTCAATTTCACTCGGTGGGCCGCCGATCCGGAATCGCTCGATGTGCTTCCCGATTGGGTGAAGGCGACCATGCGGCAGCACGCGGGCGACGCGCGCGACCCGCTATATTCGCGCGAGCAACTGGAGCGCGCCCAGACTTACGACGAACTCTGGAACGCCACGCAGAAAGAACTGCTGCTGCGCGGCAAGATCCACGGATACTACCGCATGTATTGGGGCAAAAAAATTATCGAGTGGACCGCGACGTATGAAGAGGCGCTCGCCGCGATGATTTACCTGCATGACCGCTACGCCCTCGATGGCCGCGATCCAAACACGTACACAAATATTCTCTGGTGTTTTGGTTTGCATGACCGGCCGTGGGGAACTCGGGCGATATTCGGGAGTCTGCGTTACATGTCACTCGGGGGAATGCAGCGCAAGACCAGGGTGCCCGCATATATTGAAGAGATCGCAACGTTGGAGCGAACGGGGAAAGACAAGTTTCGAATATGAAATGCATCATTTCAGGCGGCAGCGGATTCATTGGGCGCAAGTTAGTGGATTCCTTATTGAAGGACGATCACTATGTTTCGGTTTGGAGCCGGAATCCGGGGGAAGAAACGCGCTCAGCGGTGGGCTCGTTTTATTGGGACACGGTCGGGGGGGAGCCAGCCGAGGAGAGTTTGAACGATTTCGACGCCGTGATTCACCTCGCGGGCGAGCCGGTGGCACAGCGCTGGAGCGACGAAGTAAAGAAGAGGATTCGCGACACTCGCG
Source organism: Terriglobia bacterium (assembly GCA_025358575.1). GTDB lineage: Bacteria > Acidobacteriota > Terriglobia > Bryobacterales > Bryobacteraceae > JANYJA01. The sequence goes on along the minus strand of JANYJA010000116.1, from coordinate 16,372 downwards.
TCCTCGGAACGCGGCATCTGGTAAGTGCGCTTGGGAAAGTGCGGCACCGGCCATCGATACTCGTTTGCGCGTCAGCCGTGGGGTATTACGGGGATCGCGGTGAAGAAATTCTCACCGAGCAGTCGGGCCAAGGCAGAGGATTTCTGGCCGACGTTTGTCGGGAGTGGGAGCAAGAAGCGGACGGCGCGGCAGTTCTCGGCATGCGCGTTGTGAAGATTCGCATCTCGGTGGTGCTTGGAAAAGATGGAGGCGCGTTGAAGCAGATGCTTCCGCCGTTTCGCGCCGGAGTGGGCGGCAAGCTCGGATCGGGAAAGCAGTGGATGCCCTGGATTCACGTTAACGATCTGGTGGGGCTCTTGCGCTTCGCCCTGGAGCACGAGATTGCCGGAGTGTTCAACGGCGCGTCGCCGGAGCCGGTGACTAATGCGAAATTCACTGAGGCAATGTCGGGCGTGCTGCACCGTCCCGCGATATTTCCGGTCCCGGGCTTGGCGTTGAAACTATTGTTTGGCGAGATGGCGCAGGTGATGTTAAGCAGCGAACGCGTGCTGCCGAAAGCGGCGGAAGCGGCCGGGTTTAAATTTACCTTTCCGGAGATTCGCGCGGCTTTGCGCGATGTGGTGGGGTGAATTTTCCCAGGTATTCTGGCTCCCGCTTTGATATGATCTGGACCGATCTGTCGGAAAGGAACTGTCTATGATGACGGAATCGCTGGCTTCGATCCTCGCACGCAAGAACACGCAAATCTGGTCCGTAACGCCCGGGACCTCCGTATATGACGCCATTGCTATCATGGCGGATAGGAGTATCGGCGCCCTGTTAGTCGTTGAGAAGGGCCATCTGGTGGGTATCATTTCCGAACGCGACTATGCGCGGAAGGTGATCCTGAAGGGAAAATCGTCGAAGGAGACCACCGTGGGCGAAATTATGACCAGCCCCGTGATTACCGTCACGCCCGACCGATCCATTGAGGAGTGCATGCAGATTGTAACCGCCGAGCACATCCGGCACCTTCCGGTCATGAACGGTGACAAAATCGTCGGACTGGTTTCGATCGGCGATCTGGTGAAGGCCGTGATCTCGACGCAGGAGCACACCATCAACCAGCTCAACCAATACATTTCAGGCCGTTACCCCGCCTGAACGTTCAAGCCGCGAATCCTTAAACTTGACGCAGAGGCGCGACCTTATATAAGGTTGCGTCTATGCCGCAGATTGATGTGCCGCTCGTGCAGGGGCGGTTTGGGTCGACTTCTCGTCCCGACTTCTGGTGGATTCAGCCTGCGGTCGTGTTCCTGGGCCTTTCCTCTTTTATCGTGTACGCCACATGGGCGGCGTTTCAGGGCGACCACTATCGCTTCGGCCCCTATCTCTCGCCGTTCTATTCGCCGGAATTAGTGGGCGACGCGCAGCACGCCCTGTTCGGCGCGAAGCCCTCTTGGATTCCAACGTGGCTTCCGTTTTCGGGTGCTTTGTTGATCCTTTGGGCTCCGGGCGGATTCCGGTTCACCTGCTACTACTATCGGGGGGCCTACTACAAAGCGTTCTGGGCCGACCCGCCGTCATGCACGGTGGGAGAACCGCGGAAAACCTATTGGGGCGAGCGCTCGTTCCCGCTCATCATCCAAAATGTCCATCGCTATTTCTTGTATCTCGCGGTGATTTTCCTTTTCTTGCTGGCGCATGATGTGTGGAAAGCCATGTGGTTCGATAACAATTTCGGAATCGGTGTGGGCACGCTGGTTCTTCTGGCGAATACGATTCTTTTGGGATCGTACACGCTCGGCTGCCATTCGCTGCGGCACCTGATCGGCGGATTCAGCGACCGCATTTCGGGATCGCCCGTTCGCAAGCGGGCCTATGATTGCGTAAGCAGCCTAAATTGCCGCCACATGCGCTTCGCTTGGCTGAGTCTATTCTCGGTAGCCTTCTCCGATCTGTATGTGCGGATGTGTTCGATGGGCATCTGGACGGATTGGAGATTGTTTTAGTGGCGGAATTCCAAACGGTTGAACATGATGTGCTGGTGATTGGCGCGGGCGGCGCGGGATTGCGCGCGGCCATCGAAGCGTCGGCTGCTGGCGTAAGCGTTGGGCTGGTATGCAAGTCGCTGCTGGGCAAAGCGCACACAGTCATGGCCGAAGGCGGCGTGGCGGCGGCACTTGGAAACGTGGATGATCGCGACAACTGGCGCGTGCATTTCGCCGATACCATGCGCGGCGGCCAGTATTTGAACAATCCGCGGATGGCGGAGTTGCACGCCAAGGAGGCGCCGGATCGAGTGCGCGAGCTCGAAGCTTGGGGCGCGCTTTTCGATCGAACTAAAGACGGCAAAATTCTGCAGCGCAATTTCGGCGGCCACAAATATCCACGACTCGCGCACGTCGGCGACCGCACCGGTCTGGAGATGATCCGCACGCTGCAGGATCACGGCATTCATACGGGGGTGGACGTGCATATGGAGTGCACGGTGCTCGATTTATTGACCGATGACGGCCGCGTGGTCGGGGCGTTTGGTTACGATCGCGAGCGCGGGCGGTTCAAGCTTTTTCGCGCCAAGGCAATCGTGCTCGCAACGGGCGGCATCGGGCGCGCCTACAAAATTACAAGCAACAGTTGGGAGTACACCGGCGACGGCCAGTCGCTGGCCTATCGCGCTGGCGCCGCGCTCATGGATATGGAGTTCGTGCAATTCCATCCCACGGGGATGGTTTGGCCTCCGAGCGTGCGCGGAATTCTGGTGACCGAGGGAGTGCGCGGCGAAGGCGGGGTGCTGCGCAACAACGAGGGACGCCGCTTTATGTTCGACGACATTCCCGCGAACTACCGCGCGCAAACCGCCGATAACGAGGAGGAAGGCTGGCGCTACACCCAGGGCGATAAGGACGCGCGCCGTCCGCCGGAACTGCTCACGCGCGATCACGTTGCACGCTGCATTATGCGTGAGGTGCGTGAGGGGCGCGGCAGCCCGCATGGCGGCGTGTTTCTGGATATCGCATGGATAAAGGAACGCATTCCGAACGGCGCGGAATACATCAAACGTAAGCTGCCAAGCATGTACCACCAGTTCAAGCAGCTTGCCGATATCGACATCACGCAGGTTCCAATGGAAATCGGGCCGACCACGCACTACGCCATGGGCGGCGTGCGCGTGGACGGGGACACCCAGATGTCCGGCGTGCCCGGGTTGTTTGCGGCGGGCGAATGCGCGGCGGGGCTGCATGGGGCGAACCGGCTCGGCGGGAATTCGCTTTCCGATCTGCTGGTGTTCGGCAGACGCGCGGGTGAATATGCCGCGCGCTTCGCGCGCGAGTCCGGTGCGGGAAGCGTAGACCCTCAAAAGCTCGATGAGATTGCTAAATGGGCGCTGGCGCCGTTCGAGCGGGCCGCGGGGCCGGCGGCGTACGAGGTGCAATTTCAGCTTCAGGAGATGATGCAGGACTTGGTCGGCATCGTGCGGCGTCAGGATGAGATGGAGCGCGCGCTCGATGGGCTTGAGAACTTGAGCGCCCGCGCGGCGAAGGTGAGCGTGCCCGGAAATCGCGAGTACAATCCGGGATGGCACACGGCGCTCGATCTGCAAAATTTGCTGACCGTGTCGGAGGCCATCACGCGCGCGGCGATTGAGCGCAAGGAGAGCCGGGGTGCGCATTTTCGGGACGACTATCCGGAGAAAGATGCAGAAGCCGCGAAATTCAATATCGTGATTCGGAAACAGCCGGATGGATCGATGGACGTGCGGCGCGAACCGCTGCCGCCGATGTCGGCGGATATGCGGCAAGTGATCGAGGAGATGAAATGAGCGCGACTGCTACGTTTCGGATCTGGCGCGGAACACGCGATGCAGGCGAGTTTCGCGATTACACCACCAGCGTTACGGAAGGGATGGTGGTGCTCGACGCCATTCATCAAATTCAAGCCGAGCAGGCCGGTGATATGGCCGTTCGCTGGAATTGCAAGGCGGGCAAGTGCGGGTCGTGCTCGGCGGAGATTAATGGTATGCCGCGCCTGATGTGCATGACGCGGCTCAATCAGATTCCGCTCGACAAGCCCGTGAAGGTAGAACCCATGAAAGCTTTCCCGTTAATTCGCGATCTGGTGACGGACGTTTCGTGGAATTTTGAAGTGAAGAAAACGATCCGCAAATTTCGTCCGCGGCCGGCTGACGCTCCCGATGGCACGTGGCGAATGGCGCAAGACGACGTTGACCGGGTGCAGGAATTTCGCAAGTGCATCGAGTGTTTTTTATGCCAGGACGTGTGCCACGTGCTGCGCGACCATCATATGCACAGCGAGTTTATTGGGCCGCGATTTCTGGTGTATGCCGCGGCGCTCGAAATGAATCCGCTGGACGTAGAAGATCGCGTGGGTGATTTGCGCAAGAAGCACGGGATCGGATTGTGCAACATCACCAAGTGCTGCACGAAGGTTTGCCCGGAGGGGATTACGATCACGGATAATGCGATTATTCCCTTGAAGGAACGGGTGGTCGATCAATTTTTCGATCCGCTTGCGAAGCTTTTCCGCAGACATAAGGGGTAGGGAGGGAGCATGCAATTTCAGCTCAAGCCGATCTCCAGAGACGCGATTCCGGAGGCTCTTGAGAAAGTGGAGCGCTATAGGCTGCTGAACGAACCGTGGCAGGCCGAGAGCATCTGCGAGGATATTCTGCGCATCGATGAGGAAAATCAGGATGCGTTGCGGGGGCTGCTGCTGGCGCTTACGGATCAGTTCGAGGCGGGCGTGGCGGCATCGCGCGCGAAGGCGGTGGTGGGGCGGCTCGGGAGCGAGTACGACCGCGCGTATTATGCGGGGATTGTGCATGAGCGCAGCGGACACTGGCAACTGCGACAGGCAACGCACGGCTCCGATTACAGCGCGTTCGAATGCTTTCAGCAGGCGATGAAGTTATACGAGCAGGCCGAGCAGCTGCGGCCACCGGGAAACGACGATTCGATTTTGCGATGGAACACGTGCGCGCGACTTCTGATGCGCAACAAGGCGCTGAAGCCTCGCCCGGAAGAAATCTTCGAGCCGGTCGTCGGCGAGTGATCGCTACATGAGACTCGTCTTAGGGCTGCTGCTCTTGACAAGCGCAGTGCTTGCGGCAGACGACGGCGCTCGTCTGCTGAAACTCTTCGCCGACGATTATGCGTGGCAATTGCGGGAGTATCCGGAATTCGCCACAAGCCAAGGTGCGCCCGGTGGAAATGATCGCTGGACGGATTGGAGTCTGGACGCGATTGAGCGCAGGCGCCAGCATCCGCGCGAAAATCTGCGCGTGCTGGAAACGATCCATGCAGATGCGCTATTACGCGACGATCAATTGAATTACTCGCTGTTTCGGCGCAAGACGCTGCAGGACATCGAACGCGATCGGTTTCCCGGCGAGTTGTTGCATATGGACCCGCTGTTCGAAGGCGTGCATCGCGACTCGATATCTTTCCTCTTGAAGAATCCGCGCAATACCGTTAAGGATTACGAAGATATTCTGGCGCGGTTGCGCGCTCTGCCGGCGTTGATTGAGCAGAGCGTCGCCCTGTTGCAAAGAGGCGTTGAACGGCATGTGACGCAGCCGCGCGTCGTGATGCGCGACGTGCCAGCACAGATCGATAGCATACTGGCGCACTCGTTAGCGGACAGCCCGCTCATGCAGCCGTTCGGCAAATTCCCGTTGGGGATTCCCGCGGCAGAGCAGGCGAGGCTGCGCCGTGCCGCCGCCGCTGAGGTGGATGGGCGTGTGAGCCCTTCATTGCGCCGCTTGCGTGATTATCTGCTTCGCGATTACATTCCAAATTGCCGCGAGAGCATCGCGGTTTCCGCGCTGCCGAATGGCAAGGCCTGGTATGAATTTCGCGCGCGCGAGATGACCACGACGAATCTAACGGCGCAGCAGATTCACGACATCGGAATCCGAGAGGTTGCGCGCATTCGCGAAGCCATGCTCGCGACGATTCAGCAGACCGGGTTCAAAGGAGACTTCGCCGCGTTCGTGCATTTTCTCCGGACCGATCCTCAGTTTTACTTCACGCGGGCGGGCGATTTGGTGATGGCGTATCGCGATCTCTGCAAGCGCATCGACCCGGAGTTGCCGCGGCTGTTTGGAAAGTTGCCAAGAACGCCCTACGGCGTGGAGCCCATACCGGCGCATGTGGCGCCTTCCGAGACCACGGCGCGTTATGAGCCGGGCGCCGCCGATGGCAGCCGCGCGGGCATGTATGTAGTGAACACGTACAAGCTTGATTCGCGCCCAAAGTATGAGATGGAAGCGCTATCGCTGCATGAATCGGTGCCCGGTCATCATCTGCAATTTGCGCTTGCGCAAGAACTGGAAAATCTGCCGCGGTTTCGGAAGGACGCGTACATCATTGCGTTTAGCGAAGGCTGGGGATTGTACGCCGAGAGTCTTGGTCTGGAACTGGGGCTCTACCAAGACCCATACTCGCGCTTCGGACAGTTGAGTTACGAGATGTGGCGCGCGTGTCGGCTGGTGGTGGATACGGGAATGCACGCGATGGGCTGGTCGCGGCAGCGGGCTATCGATTACATGAAAGCCAACACTGCGCTTACGGAGCAGAACATTGTGGTGGAGGTAGACCGGTACATTGCGAACCCCGCGCAGGCGCTCGGCTATAAGATCGGCGAACTAAAAATTAGGGAGTTGCGGACGAAAGCGGAGCGGGAGCTTGGCCCGAAATTTCGAATCCGCGAATTCCACGATCTGGTCCTGAGCGGCGGCTCGATCCCCCTGGATGTCCTGGAAGCGCGGGTGAACGCTTACATCGCCGCTGCGGGGGTCAAGTAGACGAAATGCAAGAGTTCTCGGCCTCTCGAATTTCCTCGACGTCGGCAAGATCGCGCATCCGGCCAACCGCCAGTTTCGAAGCGATGAGGTCGGGCTTAGAAATAAAAAACGCCTTGAGGCCGGTCTGACCGTCGATTGTCCCCTCGACGCGCCTCTCCCACGCCGCTTCGAAATCAACGCCATCAATGCGCGGAAGAATGTCGATGGCGATCGGTTCGTTGCTGAACCGAAAGAATTTCCTTGGTTAGCGAAGTCCTCAATCGTAATGCCGGTGAGCGAAACCCCGAAGCTAGCCAGTTCGGCAAAAGCAGCCCTCGCGTTAGTCTCGTCCGCTTTCAAAAACAAATCGAGGTCTTTGGTGGACCGCGGCTGCGCATGGAAGGAGACCGCGTAGCCTCCGACCACAAGATATTTAACGTGGTGGGCGTTGAATGACGACAACAGTTCTTTAAAAACTCGGAACATCGGTCACGCCCTTCATTGCATATGCTGCCAGTGTCATCGCCGAAACGGCGTCCATGCGTTCCTGCACCGACCGACTTTGCCAGTACCAATATTCATCGGCCTTCATTTCTTTCAGACTGGAATTCACGCGGACCGTCTTGTCCATGCGCCTATTATGCCAGCATGGGACTATGCTGGAACGCGGCGATTTAGCTGCTTCATTTGTGTTGACCGATCTCGATCAGAAGTCGCATTCGCTGAGCAATGTCTTGAAATCCGGTCCGGTGCTGCTGGCGTTTTTCAAGATTTCTTGCCCCACCTGCCAGTTTACGTTTCAGTTTCTAGAGAGACTTCACCGAGCCGCATCGACCGGAACACCGCGTGTGATCGCCATCTCGCAGGACACACGCGAAGCGACACTTGAGTTTCACCAAGAATTTGGAATCACTATTCCAACGCTGCTCGACAAAGCAGCCGAGAATTATCCGGCGAGCAATGGATATGCCATCGCATCCGTGCCTTCCCTCTTCCTGGTTGAAACCGACGGCACAATCGCATGGGCCCAAGAAGGATTCCACCGCGTGGAATTGGAGACGGTCGCGAAACGCTTCGGAGTTGCGTTGTTTCGCGCTGCTGAACGCGTTCCCGAAGCGCGCCCCGGTTGAGGCTCCAAAAACTGAGGCTTCCGTGCGAAGCTAGAACAGATGGCTAACAAGATCGAAGAAATTCTGGGCGCGGCTGGGGCTATCGCCAAGGGTATGGGCGTCACTTTCAAAGAGATGATGTCCCCCACCGTCACCGAAAATTATCCGGACGAGCCACCGAAGTTTGAGGAGCGTTTCCGCGGCGCGCACGTGCTGCAGCGCGACGAAAACGGAATGGAAAAGTGCGTCGCGTGTTTTCTATGCGCGGCGGCATGCCCTTCCAACTGCATCTACATCGAAGCCGCGGAGAACACCGAAACGGTGCGGATCAGCGGCGGCGAGCGCTACGCCAAGGTCTATAACATCGACTACAACCGCTGTATTTTCTGCGGCTACTGCGTGGAAGCCTGTCCCACCGACGCCATCACGCACGGACACGGGTTCGAACTTGCGAGCTACAACAATTCGACGCTGGTGTGGCGCAAGGAAGAAATGCTGGCCCCGATTCCGCCGGGTGCGAAGGCTCCGGTGATCGCGCCGGCTGCCGCACCAGCCGCGCACTAGCTTCCCGCTTCGCCGGAAGGTTGTATCTTCCACTCGAAACGGATCGCGTTGACGGCCTTGCTATAATCGCTATAGAGGTTCTAGTGTCCGTCCGAACATTCCTGCGTCTATTTGCTCATATCCAAATGCTTCCGGTTCTCGAGAGTGGTGAGGAGACGCTGGTCGGGGGGCAGGCGGTGATGGAAGGCGTAATGATGCGTGCGCCGCACAGCTATTGCGTGGCAGTGCGGAAACAGAACGGCGAAATCGTCACCGAGGAAATGCCGGTGCCTCGCATGTCCGAGAAGTATAAAATTTTCAAGCTGCCGGTTTTTCGCGGGATCGGGACGCTGGGACAGGCGATGTCTCTAGGAATCAAGGCACTGAAGTTTTCGGCCAACGCGGCGCTGGATGAAGGCGAGGAGAAGCCGAAGGAAGTGTCGTCCTGGATGCTAACGCTGAACCTGCTGATGTCGTTCGCGTTTTTTATCTTTATGTATAAGTTCATCCCGCTGAAGCTGGCGACGATTCTGGCGCAGCACTATCCATCGTTGCGCGGGCAGATCGCGTCAAACGCGGTGGACGGGGTGATTCGTATTGCGATTTTTCTGGGTTTTCTGTACTTCATTTCACGCGCGAAGGATATACGGCGGGTGTTCGAGTACCACGGCGCGGAACATAAAGTGGTTTTTAATTTTGAATCGGGCCAGCCGGTGAATGTGGAGAACGCGCAATCGTTCGTGACGTTTCACCCGCGATGCGGCACCAGTTTTCTGCTGGTCGTGATGGTGATTTCGATGCTGACTTACATGTTGATTCCGTATCAAGGATTCACCGCGAAACTCATCTCTCGCATTGTGCTGCTTCCGGTGATCACGGGGCTGAGTTACGAACTGATCCGGTTCGCCGCAAAACGTCAGGGTTCATTCATGGCGACACTCACCACCCCAGGGCTTTGGTTGCAGCGGATCACCACCAAGCCGCCCTCCGACGGGCAGGCCGAAGTTGCAATCGCAGCGCTGAACCGCGCGATGGAGATGGAAGCGAAGCAGGGCGGCGAACTCGTAATCGCTTAATCGACGGCCATGCAGTTCCTCCAAAGACTCGAACAGACTGAAGCTCGTTTTGACGAGTTGACACGCCAGATGACCGACCCCGTTATGATCGGCGACGGCGATCAGTACCGCAAGACTGCGAAGACGCGAAGCGACATGGAAGATGTGGTGGCGCGGTATCGCGAGTGGAAGAAAGCCTCGGGCGAGATGGAGCAGGCGCGTTCGATGATGTCGGAAGCCGATCCGGAATTGAAGCAGATGGCGCAGGAAGAGATTGCGCGTCTGGAACCCGAGCTGACACGCCTCGAAGAAGCGCTGAAAGTTCTGTTGCTGCCCAAAGATCCGAACGACGAGAAAGATGTGGTGCTGGAAATTCGCGCGGGCACGGGCGGCGATGAGGCGACGTTGTTCGTGGCGGAGATTTTCCGCATGTATTCGCGCTTTGCCGAGACCCAGCACTGGAAAATTGAGATCACGTCGAGCAGCGAGTCTTCGGTGGGCGGATTGAAGGAAGTCATCGCGCTAGTGAGCGGCAATAAGGTGTACAGCAAGCTGAAGTATGAAAGCGGCGTGCACCGCGTGCAGCGCGTGCCGGCAACCGAGCAACAGGGGCGCGTGCACACCTCGGCGATCACGGTGGCGGTGCTGCCTGAAGCGGACGAGGTTGAAGTCAAGATCGAAGACAAGGACATCCGCATCGATACGTTTTGCTCATCCGGACCGGGCGGGCAGTCGGTAAATACTACTTACTCGGCCGTGCGGCTCACGCATCTCCCAACGGGCACGGTAGTGTCTTGTCAGGACGAGAAATCGCAGATCAAGAATCGCGCGAAGGGAATGCGCGTGCTGCGGTCGCGGCTGTATGAGATCGAGTTAGAAAAGCAGCAGGCGGCAGTAGGGGCGGAGCGGCGCGGGATGGTGGGGACGGGCGATCGCAGTGAGAAGATTCGAACCTACAACTTTCCGCAGAACCGCGTGACCGATCATCGCGTGGGGCTCACGCTGCATCAACTGGATCAGGTGATGGATGGGAAGCTAGAGCCGTTCCTCGACTCGCTGACCGCGTATTATCAAACCGAGAAGTTGAAGAAGGACTCGGCCGCCGCGTAAGCGCACCGGGGCAACTCCGTGCCCTTCCTCAGCCTTAAACAAGCGGTTCAACAAGGCACGGAACTACTGGAAAAGGGCGGCGTTGGGTCCGCGAGGCTGACGGCGGAAGTCCTGCTGTGCCACGCGATCGCGCACGAGCGGCCGTTTCTATATGCACATCCCGAGGAGGAGCTGCGCGAGGTGGAGTGGATCCATTACGGGCGCTACCTCCACGAGCGCATTCAGGGCAAGCCCACGCAGTACATCACCCACAAACAGGAGTTCTACGGGCGCGAGTTTCGGGTAACGCCGGATGTGCTAATTCCGCGCCCTGAAACTGAGCATGTGGTGGAAGCGGTGCTCTGCATTCCGGCCGACCGTATTGTGGACGTGGGATGCGGATCGGGTGCTATCGCGGTGACACTGGCGCTGGAGCGCGGAGTGGGCGTGGTCGCGACGGACATTTCGGCCGCAGCGGTGGGAGTGGCTGCTGACAATGCGCGACGGCTTGGAGCGCGCGTTCAGTTCACTCAAGCTGATTTACTCTCCGCCTTTGCGCATGCTTCGATGGATATGGTGGTTTCGAATCCGCCCTATGTTTCGTTGGCTGCGCGGGACACGCTGCAACGCGAGGTGCGCGATTGGGAGCCGGAGTTGGCGCTTTATGGGGGCACCAACGGGGTCGAAATCTACGCGCGCCTGATTGCGGATGCTAGGCGGGTTTTGAAGCCGGGCGGATGGCTAGTGCTTGAACTCGGGTTCGACAGCCTGCCCTTGATTGCACCGATGCTTGCACCGATGCTTGCACGCTGGCGCGATGTGAGAACAATTCCGGATCTGGCCGGCATCGCTCGCGTGCTAGTCTGCCAGTTAGCGGTATGAAGACCATCTTCCATGTCGACATGGACGCGTTTTTCGTGTCGGTGGAAGAGCTGTTCGATCCGTCGCTGCGCGGCAAGCCGGTCGTGGTGGGCGGCCAGTACGATGAGCGAGGGGTGGTGTCGGCGGCATCCTACGCGGCGCGCAAATTCGGAGTGCATTCCGCGATGCCGCTGCGCACGGCGTACAAGATGTGCCCGCTGGCAATCTTTGTGGATGGGCATCCGGAACGATATCGCGAGTATTCGAAACGCGCCTATACGGTGCTGCAGAGCTTCAGCCCATTGGTCGAGATGGCGTCTATCGACGAAGCCTATTTGGATATGACCGGTACGGAGCGGCTGCATGGGCCTCCGCTTCGCGCGGCGCATGCGCTGCATTCCGCGATGCACGCAAGAACCGGGCTGAACTGTTCGGTGGGGATTGCAACGTCGCGGCTGGTGGCGAAGGTTTCGTCGGATCAGGCGAAGCCTAATGGAATATTGTGGATTATTCCAGGGCAGGAAGCGAGATTTCTGGCGCCGCTCGAGGTGCGCAAAATTCCCGGCGTTGGGAAAGTGACCGAGAAAAATCTGCATGAGCTGGGCCTGCGACGCGTGGGGGATTTGGCGGCGCTTGACGAGAAATATCTGGAGCGGCGCTTCGGGAAGTGGGGGCTCGCGCTGGCGGGAAAGTCACAAGGGCTTGACGCTGGCGGGTGGTTCGACACAGAGGTGGGCGAGCGGGAAGATCCGAAATCAATCAGTCACGAGCACACCTTCAATGTCGACACGGCGGATGTGGACACTCTGGAATCCACGTTGGCGAAACTTTCCGAAATGGTGGGGCGGCGGCTGCGCGAGCACGGGCTGTACACCCGGACGGTGCAGTTGAAACTCCGCTATTCGGATTTCACGACGATCACGCGAGCGCATTCCATGGACCGGGCAACGCAGATCGATACGGATTTGTTCGAACAAGTGCGCGTGCTGTTTCGCGGCAACTGGAAAGCGGGAATGACGATCCGGCTGCTGGGCGTGCAAACCTCGTCGTTCGAAAAATTACAAGGGCAAATGGATTTGCTGGACGGCGGACATCATGATAAGTGGCGCGAAGCTTTGAATGCGGCGGACCGGCTGCGGGATAAATATGGGGAATCGGCGGTGTCGTTGGCGGCGGGGATGAAAGGCAGGTTTCGTGAGCGCACGCATGAGAATCCGGCGGGATTGCCGGGGAAAGAACCGCGGCGCGATTGACTTTGCCACGCGAACAGGTATGCTCCCGCTATGCAGCGAATTGAATTGAAGCACCTTCGGGCGACGCGCTGGTTCCATTGGGTCAATTTCCCGCTTTTGTTCGCGATGATCTGGACGGGTATGTGGATCTATTGGGCGAACGATGTGTATCGGGTGGGAGCGGGTGATGTGACCCTGTTTCATTTCTTTCCCGACCCGGTATACAAGGCTCTCGGGTGGGATCACAAGCTGTCGAAAGGAATGGCGTGGCACTTCTTCTTCATGTGGCTTTTCGCGATCAACGGAATTTTGTATGTGGCGTACACCGCGATTTCCGGGGAGTGGCGGTATCTGGTGCCGAACCGGCATTCGTTTCGCGAGGCCATCCAGGTTACGCTTTACGATCTAGGGCTTAGTAAGGCCCATCCACCGGCACGCAAATTTAATGGCGCGCAGCAGATTGCTTATACCAGTGTGGTGTTGATGGGATTCGGATCGTTGATTACCGGACTGGCAATATATAAGTACGTGCAGTTTGCTTGGCTGGCCGCGCTGCTGGGCGGTTATCCGATGGCGCGCTGGCTGCATTTCTGGCTGACGATGGGGTATGTGGCATTCTTTCTGGTTCACATCGCGCAGGTGGTTCGCGCGGGATGGAATAACTTCCGGTCGATGGTGACCGGGTATGAAGTAGTCAACTCCGACAAGGAAGCTTTGTGAGCCGGCAACCCGACATTCAAACTGAAATGGCGCGCAAGACACGGCGCGGGTTTCTGACAGGCGGTATTGCGACGATGGCGGGGCTGGCCGGATGGGCGTGGATTGCGAGTCGCAAACTGGAAAACGAATTGCAGTGGCCCCTCCGGCGGGTGCTGCGCGTGAATGAGAAATTAGCGCGCGGTTATTTTAGCCAAAGCCGGCTGGCACCGACGTTTCCAAGGTCGGCGGCGGTTGCTGAGCTTCGAGTGAATGAAGACATCGGGATGGATGACGACATCGACGCGGAGAATTGGCGGATGCAGGTGGCGGGGTCTTCCGCTTCGATTGCTCCCGTTACGCTTGCTCTGGACGATATCAAGAAGCTGCCTCATTCGGGGCACGTGACGGAGCTGAAGTGCATCGAAGGATGGAGTCAGGTGGCGGCGTGGGGCGGGGCGAAGTTCGCGGATCTCGCGAAGCAGTTTCCGCCACCAGAGAAAGCGCGTTATGTCAGTATGGCTACGGCGAACGGGAAGTATTATGTCGGCCTGGATCTCGCGAGTGCGATGCATCCGCAGACGCTGCTGGCTTATGAACTGAATGATCAGCCTCTGACGGATGAGCACGGCGCCCCGCTGCGGTTAGTGATTCCGACTAAGTATGGGATCAAGAATATCAAGCAGATCGGAAGCATTAGTTACTCCGAGACTCGGCCGAAGGATTATTGGGCGGATCAGGGGTACGATTGGTATGCGGGGTTGTGACGAGCTATTTTCCGCTGGCCGCGGATTCCGGCAAATCGGAATTAAAAATATCCGCCACTACTTTCCACTTCCCGTCCGCTTGCTTCTTCCAAACCTCGATGAGCTTGCCGATGTCGGTAGCCAGCTTGCCATGCGGATCTTTTGTCTCAACCCGGTAAGTTCCCACCATATAAGATAAATCGCCCGACCTCGCTACCTCGACCTTGCCAACCTGCCACGACACTGAAACATTCGGGCCGATCAGTGAAGTCCACACCTCGCGAATAGCCTTCTTCCCAATGGCGATCGGGGCGTTAGGCGGCAGCAACTGAGCGTCGTCGGTGTAATATGCGACGGTGGCATCCAGGTCTTTGGTTCCTGCGGTTTTCGACCATTGGGCATCCAAATCGCGAACCGTGCTCTCATCCGCGGCGCGCGTGTCCACGGCCGGCTTCCGGTCGCAGCCCGACGCGAGCAGAAGCAGAGTCACGCTACCGCAGAATCCAATTAGAAATTTTCGACTAGAATGCATATCGGCACTTGCTCCTGGCAATGGGACCGATGATATCACCGTAACCCCCTCCCCCCTCCAACCTGATAAAATCAAACAAAATCCCGTTCAATAAGGAGCGCTCCAGCCATGATTCGCTTGGATGCCGATAAACCCGCCGAGTTCTGTGATGGACTCCGCCGCCGCGATTTCCTGCACGCCGGTTCGCTTTCCTTCCTCGGCCTCAGCCTCACCGACATGTTTAGCCTCAAGGCCATGGGCGCGGTCGACGAGTCTAAGAAGGATGCCGCCTGCATCATGCTCTTCCTGGTCGGCGGCCCTTCGCAGCTCGATACCTGGGACATGAAGCCCAACGCTCCCGTCGAAATCCGCGGCCCCTACAAGCCCATTAAGACCAACGTTCCCGGCATCGAGATTTCGGAAAATTTCCCGCGCATGGCGCAGCACGCCGATAAGTACGCCATCATCCGCGGCATGTATCACACTGCCGCCGCCGTGCATGACACCGGTCACCAGATGATGCAGACCGGACGCCTTTTTTCCGGCGGCATCGAGTATCCGCACGTCGGGTGCGTCCTTTCCAAACTTCGTGGTCCCAAAGGCGATGTTCCCGCGCACGTGCTGCTCCCGCGCCCCATCGGCAACACCGGCGGCAATATGCCCCACGGCCAGACCGCCGGATTCCTCGGCAAGACTTTCGACCCCTTCGTTCTCAACGCCGACCCCTCCGATCCCAATTTCAAGGTGCCGGATATGCTCCCCCCGGATTACCTCAGCGCCCTCCGTGTCGACCGCCGCAAGAATTGGCGCGAGATGGTTGACCGCACCGTGAGCAAGTTCGAAACCTCGCAAGACGCCCGCCTGCTCGATTCCACCTTTCATCAGGCCTACACCTTGATGTCGTCGCAAAAAGCGCGCGAGGCGTTCGACCTCTCGAAAGAGCCTGAGAATGTTCGCGAGAAGTACGGTCTCAATCGCTTCGGCCAGAGCTGCCTGCTTGCGCGCCGCATGATCGAAGCCGGCGTTCGCTTCGTCACTGTGAATATGTTCGAAACCGTATTCGACGAAATCACTTGGGACATCCACGGCTCCAAACCTTTCAGCCCGATTAGCTGTTACCGCGATCTGGTCGGCCCCATGTACGACATGGCGTACAGCTCGCTGCTCGAAGATTTGCAAACTCGCGGCTTGCTAACCAACACCATGGTAGTGTCGCTCGGTGAATTTGGCCGCACGCCCAAAGTGAATCCAGCAGGCGGGCGCGACCATTGGCCGCAGTGCTGGTCCATCCTGATGGCTGGCGGTGGGGTGAAGGGCGGACAGGTGGTCGGCGCATCCGATGAAATCGCAGCCGCACCGCGCGATCGTCCGACCACGCCCGGCGAAGTCGCCGCCACCATCTATCACAGCCTCGGCATCCCGCTCGAACTGGAAATCCCCGGCTCGCAGGGCCGCCCCATTCCGCTGGTCGAGCGCGGCACCGAAGCAATCAAAGAACTGTTCGCCTGATTAGGAACGTCAATGCCCAAACCCCGTCTGTTGCTCACTTGGTCGCTCACCCTCTCGGCCCTCAGCGCTCAAACTCTCACGCTTCTGCCGAAGGCAGTGACGCTCGATGGTCCGGAATCCCGTCACCAGCTTCTCGCCGAGGCCGCCGCCGCCGATCATCAAGAAGATTGGACGCGCACGGCCAAGTGGACCTCCTCCAATCCCGCCGTCGTCACAGTCGATCAGACCGGCGCGCTG
>JANYJA010000097.1 GCA_025358575.1 Terriglobia bacterium | reverse complement strand
GGGGGATTCTCAGAAGCTGCTTCTTAGGGGCAGCGCTCTTAGCCTGTATGGCGTTGAACGCTAGCGCCACGACTTGCTTCACCGGGACCGCTCCTAACGTGCTGACCGCGCAGTATGATGCACAGCGAACTGGTGTAAATGCCAACGAGACTTGCCTGACGCCAAGCGCCTCTTATACGAGTTTTCAAAATCAAGGGTCGTATTCCACTGATGGGCCAGTCTACGCACAACCACTTTACGTAAACCAAATCCTGATCGGCGGCAATTACAAGAATATGCTGATCGTAGCGACGCTCAACGATTCCCTTTACGCATATGACGCCGATAGCCTTGTTGCCTCAGTTTTGTGGACGACAAGGAATTTCATCTCCGACTGCGGAGCACTTTCTGTTATTATCCCAGGTCCAATTGCCACACTGCCGAAAGCAGGTATCCTGTCTACACCAGTCGTTGATAAGGCCGCCGGATTGATATATGCGGTTAGCGGATGCCAAGACAGTTCAGGCCGAGACCGATGGTACCTTCACGCGCTCGTGCTGACGACCGGCCTCGATGCAACCGGCTACCCCGTGCGCATTTCCGGCTCCGTATCTTCTTCCAACAATGCGGATGGCTCCAGCGGAACCTGCGGCGCGTACCCGGCAACTGGCTGCAGCTTATCATTCAATGAGACCTATCAACTCCAGCGCCCGGCACTTCTCCAAACTAGAAACGACGTATCTGGAGTGAATGAAGTTTACGCCGGGTTCGGAATTTCAAGTGATCTTTCCGAAAAGAACGCTAATAATAAATATCACGGCTGGTTATTCGGTTACAACGCGGGGCAATCTTCTCCACAGACGACGTTCGCTACAACGCCAACTGGCCTAGCCAGTAACAGCTATACCCCAGCGTGCAGCAATCCTTTCGCTTTGGATTACAGTAACTGGTGCGGGCACGGCGGCGGAATTTGGAAACCTTTTGCAACCGATCTGTCCAGTGCAAGTGTTTTTATTGCCGCAGGCAATGGCGGCTACCAGTCGGGCGGATACAATAACTGGGGTGATTCCGAAATGGCATTTGCTGTCAACGGGGCATCGAGCCCCTCAGACTCCTTCACTACTTCTAATCTGACAACGCTGAATGCCAATGACCAGGACATGGGCACTAGCGGTCAGCTAGTTTTCCAGGCGACAGTTGCCGGATCTACAAAGTATCTTGTCGCAACCATGGATAAGAGCGGCGAGGGTTATGTGCTTTTCAGGACTGGCCTGGGTGGCTATCTGTCCGGCGATACTGGCGTCCAGAGCAAGTTCAACGGTGCGTCCTCTGGCGCGAACACAGCTTGCGTTGGCACGAGCTCAAACAGTAACTATGGCCTGAGCACGCCCCATGGATGCGACTCGACGCATAACATTGCTTTTTACAACAACACGCTTTTTCACTGGCCTTTTCATGAGGACCACGACATGTGCGCCTGGAATACGGGCACGGGCGTTGGTTTTGTCTGCTATCCCGCTCATTCCCTCTCCACCGGCGTTTTTCCAGTAGGGTGGCCGGGCGGCATGATCGCGGTGACCGCTGATCCCACCCACCCCACTGCTAATCCCGTGATGTGGGCCATAATCACCGGCGCGTCGAATTCCGGAGGAGCAATCCCGACCTTTGCTAACAACGGCCGGGGATATCTGTACGCGTACTCGGCTACGTTGCCCGTTGCCTCTCCGGCGACCGCCGGATCTTTCGGCTTGCTTTATAACACGCCAACCAGCGGTACATCAACCGACAAATGGTTGGCATCGCCGTTCGCAGTGCCTACGGTTGTTAACGGGAAAGTATATGTCCCGACTTACGATTCTGGCGTCGTTGTTTACTACTAAACTAAAGGGTCCTATGCTCATACATTCAAAAACGTCTAAGTGGATAATTCTGTCTTTACTGGCTAGCGTGGCTGCACTACCAGCGTTTTCATCGGCTGGCACTACTGCGGACGCAAACCAGGGAACATTCAAAGTTATCAACGGATTCACAGGTGGATGGGGTGGCCCGGGTTTACTAACCGAAGTAAGTCCGGGTATGTTCTATGGTTTTTCCTCCCTGAGCGGTACTTCTCTGTATCTCGGAACGGCTTACAGCATGACGAGCACGGGTGCCCTCAACGTGTTTTATCAGTTTCCCGGCAACTGGGAGGTTGCAGGCAATCAGGTAGCACAAGCAGTAAATGGATCAATCTATAGCGGCAGCGTCGGCATGCCAGGGGTGCCCAACGACACAGTGAGCCTAGATGGATCCGGCAAGGTCCAGACCTACCCGGTGACGGGTCTTCCAGGATCACCCTTTTTCTCGGCCCAGAGTCCCGACGGTTTTGTTTATGGCACCTTCGCGGACAACTTCACACCATTGACCCCCGGCGCCTTCGTGAAAATGGATCTCAAGGGGAACATCACCATTCTACATTCGTTTTCCGCCGCAGAAGGCGTTCCATTTGGGTATCCGCTGCTTGCGAACGACGGCAACTTCTATGGGATATCTGCAATCAGCAATACGATGGCAATGGTGTACAAAATAACTCCGGCCGGAACACTTACCCAAGTCGCGGCCTATCAGAACTTGGCTAGGAATATCTCACCCACTACCTTCCAGGTCCGGCTCATCCAAGGAGTCAATGGTAAGTTATACGGGACAACGCCGATGGGAGGCAAGTACCAGGGAGGTAGTATTTTCGAATTAACGCTCGACGGGCAGTTCACGACGATCTACAGCTTCCCGAATTATCTCACGGGGATTCCTTCCTGGCTACTGCAAGCCAGCGATGGGAATCTGTATGGCTCTGCGTTCGGGCAGGTGCAGTTGGGTGGGCAAAGTTCGCTTTTCAGGATCTCCTCTACGGGGGCGTTTCAGACGATCCACAAGATGATTAACTTCAACCAGGGGCAATGCTTATGCATCTTCATGCAGGGAAGCGATGGGCTGTTTTATGGCAGTGCCGCCAACGCTGGTGCTGGCAACATCGGCACGGCCTGGACTTATGACCTGGGGCTTCCGAAGCCGCAGCCCGTGGTGTCCGTCAGCTACCCTTCCAGTGGCTCCGTAGCCGCTAAAGTATTGTTCGAAGGCAGGAATCTTCTCGGCGCAACGACCGTGAGCTTCAATGGCGTTCCCGCGACTGTCTTCGGCAACATCAGCGTGAATTACGTCTATGCGCAAGTCCCCGCCGGCGCGACCACGGGCCCGGTGATCGTGACCACGCCAAACGGCGCCGCCAACTTGACGTTTACGGTCAATTAGACCGACTTAGCAGGGGGGAGCCTTCGGATTTTCCTGAGGCTCTTCGCCCGCATGGCAAGTGCCCCGTGAAGCCATTTTAAGGTTGAGACGCGAAACCGCGGCACACCCCAGCGGCGTCCCTGTAGTATGCTGGTCATTCACGCTAGCAAACTATAGTTCGTCGAGGTACGCCTAAATGTCCAAAAAGTTTAAAAATCCGGCCCTGTCCGCCTTCGTGTTCCTGGCTTTCGCCGCTCTCGCGTCGGCCCAAACCTCCGCCGTGGAAGGTGATGTCAAAGGGGAAGACGGCGCGCCCATTAAAGGTGCCGTCATCAAGTTCGATCGCAAAGATATCAAAGGGGCCTACAAGGTTAATTCCGACAAGAAAGGCCACTACGGGCACTACGGCCTGCCCCTCGGAACTTATAAAATCAGTGTCGAAGTCGACGGCCAAGTCCGTGATTCCATTGACAATGTCCGCACCCGCCTCGGCGACCCATTGACCCAGAATTTCGATCTAAAAGCATCCAAGCAGCAGCAGCAAGCCTTACAGCAGGCCGCCGCCACTGGCACCTTAACCAAAGAACAGGAGCGCGGCATGTCGGCCGAGCAGAAGACTGCTTTCGATAAGGCCAATAAAGCTCGCGAGGCCACCATGGCCAAGAACAAAGAGCTGAACGATGCCTTCAACACTGGCAAGAGCGCCCTGGAAGCTAAGAATTATGATGCCGCCGCGGATGCGCTAGCCAAGGCCAGCGTCATGGCTCCGGATCAACACGTCGTGTGGGCGCAACTTGCCGAAGCCTATATGGGCCAAGCGACGCAGAAGCCTACCGAGGCCGACGCCCTCCGCGAAAAGGGTCTGGATGCCTTCAAGAAGGCCATTGAGCTTCAGCCTTCCGACGCGGCTTATTACAACAACTACGCGCTGGCGCTGGTGAAGGCTAAGAAACTCACCGAGGCGCAGGAGGCTCTTGGCAAAGCGGCACAGCTCGATCCCCCCGGAGCCGGCCGTTATTTCTACAATCTGGGCGCCGTTCTGGAAAACGCGAATCAGGTGGATGCCGCACGCGAAGCTTTCAAGAAGGCCATTGACGCCGACCCTAACTATGCCGACGCCCAATATCAGTACGGCATCACTTTGCTCTCAAAAGTCACCATGGACGCAAACGGCAAGCAGATTCCCCCGCCCGGAACAAAAGAAGCTTTTCAAAAATATCTCGATTTGAAGCCCACCGGGCCTTTCGCGGACTCGGCCAAAGCGATGCTCGCCGCGTTCGACACCACCATTGCCACCAAGTACGTGAACCCGGACGCTCCGAAGAAATCTTCAAAGAAGAAGTAGCCTGCAACACTGGGCCGGTTTCGGCCGGCCCCTACCCATGTTCAAACTTGCTTTCCGCTTCCTGGCTCTCCTCGCCGCTTTTGCCGTCCTCCGTTACGTAATCTCCATGGTATGGAAACTGTTCGGGGAGGTGTTTCGCTCCCCGAAAGCCCCCGTTCCCGCGCGCCAGAATGTTGACATCCAATCGGGTGGCGACCTGAAGAAAGATCCGGTCTGCGGAACCTTCGTTTCAACCACTTCGTCGCTGAATAAGACCGTGAATGGAGAAGTAGTTTATTTTTGTTCCATCGCCTGCCGCGACAAATTCAAGATGGCCTGAGTCATCGAGTCGAATGGGGGAATTCTACACACGTCCGGCGCTGGTCGAGGCGCGCGCGCGCTGGAAGCGCGAGGGGAAGACGGTGGTCTTCACCAACGGTTGTTACGACCTGCTGCATCCCGGTCATATCCGGCTCCTCGAGCAAGCCCGCTCGCTGGGCGATCTGTTAATTCTGGCCCTCAACACCGACGCCAGCGTGCAGCGAATCAAGGGCCCGAATCGCCCGCTATTCTCCCAAGATCAACGCGCTGAGATTGCTTCCTCGCTCGCCGCCGTCGATGCCGTGACATTTTTCGATGAAGACACGCCGCGCGAGTTGATCGCCGAGGTGCTTCCCGATATCCTGATCAAGGGAGCCGATTGGGCGCACTTCATCGCCGGCCGCGAAGAAGTGGAGGCGGCCGGGGGCAAGGTGCTGGCGCTGGCGCTCGAGCCGGGCTACTCCACCACCGGCATCGTCGAAGCGATTCTCTTGCGCTAACTTGATCCATCCTTCGATTCGCGAGCTTTTTCTGAACCTGAACCGCCATCCGGCGTTCCAGGAACTGGTGCAGCGCCTCAACTCCGGTGCGCCTGCTCGGCGTCATTCCCTCTCCGGTCTGACCGTCACGGCTAAAGCCCTTTACGCGGTCCTGCTCTGGCAATTGACCGACCGGCCTCTAGTTCTTGTTGTGGACGGCAACAAACAGGCTGAAGTTCTGTTTGCGGCCATCGATACTTTCTTCGATCTGCTGAATCCCACCGGTGACCGCTCGCGCCCGCTGCTGCTCCCGGCTCTGGACGTGGTGCCAGGCCAAGCCATGTCGCCGCACGCGGAAATTTTGGAAAGCCGCGCGACCGGGCTGTGGCGGCTGGCGACGCAGCATGTTCCCATCGTAGTCACGCCGGTGGCGTCGGCTCTGCTGCGCATCGAATCGGGCGACTACTATCGTCAGCTTGCCCAGACCCTCCGCGTGGGCGAAGAAGTTCCGCTCGAAGACCTCATCGCTCATCTGGAGAGCATCG
Organism: Terriglobia bacterium; assembly: GCA_025358575.1. GTDB lineage: Bacteria > Acidobacteriota > Terriglobia > Bryobacterales > Bryobacteraceae > JANYJA01. The sequence goes on along the minus strand of JANYJA010000097.1, from coordinate 4,594 downwards.
GTTACGAAAAGCGCGAACCCGTCGAGATGGTCGGCGAATATTCCGTGCGCGGCGGTATCCTGGACGTCTTCTCGCCGGAAGCCGGCAAGCCTGTCCGCGTTGAATTGTTTGGCGACGAGATTGAATCCATCCGCCGCTTTGAAGTGGAGTCGCAACGCTCCATTCTCAAGATTCGCGAATGCACCCTGCTGCCTCTGACGGAATATCAGAAGTCGCGCGGCGTGCTGCTGGAACTAGCGGAGAAACTCAGAGTCTCCGGCGTTTCGTCGCGCGAACTTCCCATCGATGGCCAGTCCTTTGCCGGCTGGGAGTTACTGCTTCCGCTGGTGCGGCCCCGCACTGGCTCCATGTTTTCGTTGCTTGATCGGCCCATCGTTCTTTGGGACGAACCCGAACTGAGCCGCGCTGCCGCCGACCGCTTATGGAAGCGGCTGCAAGCTCCCGACCGCCCTTCGCTATGTCCCCCCGATTTAGTTTTCCGCGAGTGGGACGAAATGCGCGCGGGTGTTGAAGGGTTTTCGGAAGTCGAGATCCGCGAACTCGACATGTCCGCGGCCCAGGATTCCCTTCACGTGCCCACTCGCCCCTCCATGGCCTTCCACGGCAATATGCAGGCAGCGATGGCGGAAGCGCGCACGCTGGTGGAGAACGGGCAGCGCGTGGCATTCTTCGCCGGAACAGCCGGCGAAGTCGAGCGTGTTGCCGACATCTTCAACGAATACGGGCTCCCCTATCAGCTTGGCCTCGATCAGTCGGGAAGCACCCCTGAGTACCTCGCCGGCCGCGCCTACATGGCGGGCTCCGTTGCCAATGTATTTTTAATCCGCGGTTCGATAGATCGCGGCGTGGCGTTTACCGACGCGCGTATCGTCGTCTTCGGCTCCGACGATCTGTTTGATCCCTCCGACCTCGTCGCGCATCCCGGCGCGAAGAGCCACCTCACCACATTTTCCGCCGATCAGTTCGACCTCAAACCGGGCGACTACGTGGTCCACGCCGAGCACGGGGTCGGTCAGTTCCTGGGTCTGCGCGAAATTTCGCAAGGCGATGCCCTAGGCGACTACATGCTTCTGGAGTATGCCGGCGGCAGTAAACTCTACGTCCCGCTCACTCGCATCGATCTGGTGCAGCGCTTCCGCGGCGAGGGCGAAGGCAAGCCGTCGCTGGACCGCATGGGCGGCGCGACTTGGGCTAAGACCAAGACCAAGGTCAAAGCGCGCATGCGCGACATGGCCGAGGAACTTCTTAAACTTTACGCCGGACGCAAAATGGCCGAGGGGTTCTCTTTCTCCGCCGACAGCAACTGGCAGCGTGAATTCGAAGATGCCTTCGCTTTCACCGAGACGCGCGATCAGAAATCCGCCATTCAAGACATCCGCCGCGACATGGAAAGCCCGCAGCCCATGGATCGACTGCTCTGCGGCGATGTCGGCTTCGGCAAGACCGAAGTGGTCATGCGCGCCGCATTCAAAGCCCTAGGCGATGGCAAGCAAGTCGCGGTCCTGGCCCCCACCACGGTGCTCGCCTTTCAGCATTTCGAGACGTTCAAACGCCGGTTCCAGCCCTTCCCAGTCCGCATCGAAATGTTCAGCCGCTTTCGTTCGGCCAAAGATCTTAAGGCCGGAATCGCCGACCTGGCCGATGGCAAAATCGATATTGCGATCGGCACGCATCGCCTGTTTTCGAAAGATGTCGAATTCAAAGACCTCGGGCTCGTGATCGTCGATGAAGAGCAGCGCTTCGGCGTGAAGCACAAAGAGCGCTTGAAGCAGATGAAGCACAGCGTCGATGTGCTGACCATGAGCGCCACGCCGATTCCGCGCACGCTGCACATGTCGCTGCTGGGTCTTCGCGACATGTCCCTCATCGAAACTCCGCCGAAGGACCGCCTCGCTATCCAAACCGTGGTCGCGCCATTCAACACCGAGTTAATCCGGTCTGGCTTGGAGCTGGAAGTGGGTCGTGGCGGTCAGGTTTACTTCGTGCACAACCGCGTGGATTCCATCTTTTCCCGCGCCGCCATGTTGCAGCAACTGGTCCCTACCGCGCGCATCGGCGTCGGTCATGGCCAGATGCCGGAAGCCGAGCTGGAAAAAGTGATGCTCCAATTCATGCGCCACGAATTCGACATCTTCGTCTCCACCACCATCGTCGAAAACGGCCTCGACATTCCTCTCGCCAACACCATGTTTATTGAGAATGCCGAGCGCTATGGGCTTTCGGAACTCTACCAATTGCGCGGTCGCGTGGGCCGCAGCAATCGCCGTGCCTACGCGTATTTGTTGGTGCCCCCCGACACCGAACTAACCGAGATAGCGCGCAAGCGCCTCGCAGCGCTCAAGGAATTCAGCGACCTCGGTGCCGGATTCAAAATTGCCGCACTCGATCTGGAACTGCGCGGTGCTGGCAACCTGCTTGGCGGTGAGCAGCACGGCCACATCAACACCGTCGGGTTCGATATGTATGTTCGGATGTTGGAGGATACAGTGCGTGAGTTGAAGGGTCAAGAAGTCGCGCCGGAAATTCACTCGGCCCTGAATCTCGGTCTCGACATTCGCATTCCGCCGACCTACATCACCGATGAGCACCAGCGGCTCCGCGCCTACAAGCGCATCGCTAACGCGACCGATGCCGCCGATCGCGAAAAAGCCGAGAAGGAACTCGAAGACCGCTACGGCCCGGTGCCGGATGAAGTCCGCAATCTCCTGGAATATTCGGGCCTGAAATCATTAGCCGAAAAAATCGGCATCGAAGCCGTCGACCGTCGTCACAACGTCTTAAATGTCAAATTTCACCAGGAAACCCGCGTGGACGCCGAGCGCCTGATGCGCCTCGTCAGTGAAACCCCAGGCGCGCAATTTACTCCGGCCGGCCTATTGCGCCTGCCGCTAGATGGGCCAAACAACGCCGCTGCGGTGCTGGAATATGTGCGCGACCATCTGCTGGTGCCATTGGCGGGACCGGCGTGAATCGCGGGGCTTTTTGCCGCTCAAACCGGCGGCTATGATACCATCTCATTCAGGACGCGCTGGACGCTTCGCGGAGAGGTGGCTGAGTGGTCGAAAGCAGCGGTTTGCTAAACCGTCGTAGGCCTTTAAAGTCTACCGGGGGTTCGAATCCCCCCCTCTCCGCCATTCCCGCTTTGCGCCTTAGCTCTTGATGCTGCGGGACGCTTGGTCCCAAAACACGGCTTTCTTGCGGAAGTAAGATTCGTTCGCCATATGACACGCAATAGCGGCGTGGTTTCCGAAAACGGCGTCTTCCGCAACGGGTTTCCGGGTGCGGACCGCCTGGAAGAAATTCCACAAGTGCGGGTGTAAGTCATCCCAATCCTCGCCTCGATAAGTTGGATCTTGGCTGACTGGCTCGGGACCTGTCGAAGCGGGGTGGTCGGCATGCCATTGCCTGATGTATTCCTGGCGCATCTGGGCGGGAAAACTTCCGCTGTAGTAACTCGGCGACGTATCAACACCGTTCTGCGGTGAATGTCGAAGTTCCGAGCCGGTGGCATCGAGAATGCCTTTCGGACCCATGAAACGGGCCAACTCAGGTGTTTCGGTTTGCAACCCGAGGCGTACATAAACCGGAATTCCGTCATAGTCGAACAATACGGCGTGAATGTCCGGCATGTCGCGGCCATCTTTCCAGCGGAAGATGCCGCCCAGTGCCGAAGCCGATCGCGGCGGCCGGTTCCACCCCAGGGTGAACAGCATACCGCTGATCAGGTGCACCATAAGGTCTCCGCCTACGCCCGTACCGTAATCCTTCCAGCATCGCCAGCGCGCGAAGCGCTCCGGGTTTAAGGGAATCTTGGGCGTATCGTTCAACCATGTGTCCCAGTCGAGATTCCTGGAAGATAGATCGGTTGGCGGCGGATACTGCCACGCGCCGTTAGGGCTGTTGCGACCGAGGCTGAGCTCCACCATGGTGACGTCCCCGATGGCTCCGCCATGGTAAAGTTCGCGTGCCTTCGCGCAAAGCGCCGAACTGACCCGTTGCGATCCAATCTGAACAATGCGACGGTTCTTCTTTGCCGCCTCCACCATCTCGAAGCCTTCAGAAGCGGTGTGTGACATAGGCTTCTCGCAATAGATATCCTTACCCGCATTGCAGGCGTCGACGACCACGCGTTTGTGCCAAAAATCGGGGACCGCGGCAATAATACAATCGATATCCTTCCGGTCCAGCAGTTCCTGGTACCGCCGCGTCGTGAGCAGATTCGGATTTCCCGTGATCTCTTTGGCCAGAGTATGCCGTCCATCGTAGAGATCGGCGGCCCCGACGCATTCTACGTTAGGCAGGCGTATGGCCGTGCCCAGCAGGCCAGATCCTTGCATGCCAACGCCGATCATGGCAAAGCGGAGGCGATCGGAAGGGGCGGCAACGGCTTTCCGGGATTGTAGAAGAACGGCGGCAGAGGCGCTTTGCAGAAATCGGCGGCGCGGGAAGGAGTTACTCATGGAATCATTCTATTCCCGAAAATCCCGCCCAAAAGTGGGACAGCAGTAGCGCGAAAGTAACCGTGATGGGCGGCGCGCGCTTATAATTGTCCCAGTCTTTCAAGGGAATCGATGAATCGCAAATCAGCGCTAGC
>JANYJA010000036.1 GCA_025358575.1 Terriglobia bacterium | reverse complement strand
GAAGGATGACGAGCGCGAATTCCGACTGCGACCGCGGAAACCGCCTGCGCGAAACGAGCGCGCGGCCTGGGCGTCAGCCTACAAGATCCTGATGCATCATGCCCGAATGAGCGGGAGCCGGAAGGGCCGTTCTGCTGGAGGTGGCGCGGGCCCGAAGCGGACTCGGACTTACAACCAGCGATGTGCGGTGCGGGTTATGTACGCGAAGAACACCATTGCCGGACAGTGGCGAGCCCATGGACGCTATGTTGCGCGAGAGAGCGCCACGCAGGGCGATTCCAAGGCTGTGGGGTTCGATGATCGCGGAGAATCTATCGACATCGCGGCACGGCTCGAAAGCTGGCAGAAAGCGGGAGATGAACGCCTCTGGAAGTTGATCGTATCGCCGGAGTTTGGCGATAGAGCCGACCTGAAACGGCTGACCCGCGATCTCGTCGCGCGAATGGAGAAAGACCTGGGCACGCACGTCGAATGGGTGGCGGCAGCCCATTACAACACGGAGCATCCGCACGTACACATGGCGCTGCGGGGAATTGACGCGGAGGGCCGCGCGTTGCATCTCAGCAAGGATTACGTCAAGCAGGGCATCCGCGAGATTGCGGAAGACCTTTGCACTCGTCAGGTCGGACATCGCACGGAGTTGGATGCCGCCATGGCTCAGCGTCGTGAGGTGCATCAGCACCGATTCACCTCTCTTGATCGGATCATCAACCGTGTCGTCGAAACGGCTGAGGATGCGGGCTCCCCATTCTTCACAGTGGTCATGGACCCCAAGCGATCTGGACGCGGGCGAAGTGCGCCGCCGGTAGAACAGCACACTGCGGAACGACTGAAGTTCCTCGAATCGATGGGCCTGGCCGAGCCCGCTGGTCCAAACACATGGCGTGTGCGGCAGGACTTCGAGAACGTCCTACGAGCCATGCAACGAAGCGCCGACCGGCAGAAAATGCTAGCGGCGCACGGGGTCCTGATGTCCGATGAGCGGCTCCCACTGGCGGTGCTCGACCTCCGCCGTCTCACCACATTGGAAGGCAGGATCTTGGTGCATGGGGAAGAGGACACCGGACGGCAGGCCGGACGTAGCTACTTCATGCTCGAAGGAACGGACGGACAGGTTCACTACGTCTACTACACGCCGGAACTGGAAGCCGCGCGCAGCCAGGGTGGTTTGCGAACCAATTCGTTCGTGCAGCTCCGAAAGCTATTCGCCGATGGCCATCCGGCGCTGAAGGTCGACGACTTGGGAGACGCGGAGTCGATTTTGCGCAACAAGCGATACCTGCGAGAAACCGCGCAACGGCTCATCCGGCGCGGAATTGTTCCACAAGAAGACGGCTGGAATGGATGGCTCGGGCGCTACCAGAAGGCAGTTGCCGAGGCGGCGACAATCCCCGAACGCCAGGGCCCTGTGAAGCAAACGGTCCGCGATAAAAGGCGGGATCATGGTCGATAACTTTTACTCGCAAGGCTATTGCATAATGTATACAGATGCGCGTTACTGCATACGTTCCGCAACAACCGGACTAGCTTGCCGAGCTGATCGTGTTCTGGCGCTCGCGCGCGAATTCCCATTGGTCAGGCCCAGCGACAGTCGGAAGGTGCCTGCGGCTCCCGATTCGCGGCACCGAACTGGTGCGCCGCTACCGTGGTAAAGATTTCGTGGTTCGCGTTCGGGAGGAAGGCTTCGAGTACGACGGCCAGGTCCACCGCTCTCTGAGTTCCGCCGTGCTCGTTAGTTAGTCAGAACCACGACGGCTGGACACTGGTGCCCACCCAGTACGGCGACGGCGGATACACGGGTGCCAACATCGAACGGCCCAGCGTGAAGCAATTGCTGGCCGACATCGACGCCGGCAAGATCGATTGCGCGGCGTCTACAAGGATGATCGTCTGAGCAGCATCGCGTTCGTTCATGAGCGGTCTCCTTGGAGGCCACGCACGATGATGTCCGCCCTGCACAGTCGAAGCGCCGTCTGGTGGGATTGTCGTCGTTTCCGCGTCCGTTCACTATATATACGCAGGGAGCATGGAAGGTGTCTCACTCTGGCTCGGCGATTGAGCGCGGGCGTTAACTACGTTCGGGAGACGGAACCAGAGACGCAGAGAAGCCGGAAGTGAGGGCCGCAGAAGCGACCAATGGGTTATCCTCAAACACATGAGGATCGCGGTTCTATCCGATATTCACGACAACCTTTGGAAGTTGGCCCCCGCGCTCGTAGCAATTCAGAGTTGCGACGTGATGGTCTGTTGTGGCGACTTGTGCTCTCCTTTTGTTCTCGATCAACTGGCTCGTGGGTTCGGTGGGCCGATTCATATCGTTTTCGGCGAACCGAATCCAGTTGACCAGCGATGGCCACAAGGTTTACATAAATGCCGTTTGTGATGCGTTCGGGGCCGATGTGGATTATTCGATGCTCGTCAAAATTTATGGTGCGGACCGGCCAACGGAAGCCCGATACAGCCCCGCGCAATTCATCGGTACGGAGAAGATAAGAGTCATCGGACGGCCCGAAGCGAAGCACGTCTCAACAAGCTTCGTCGAGCGCCAAAACTTAACAATGCGGATGGGGATGCGCCGATTCACCCGCCTGACGAACGGGTTTTCCAAGAAGATTGAGAACCATGAAGCGGCTGTCGCGCTTCACTATATGCACTACAATTTCGTGCGGATTCACCAAACGCTACGCGTCAGTCCAGCAATGGCCGCCGGTGTCTCGAATCGGCTTTGGACGGTCGCTGATGTGATCGCGATGGTTGAGGAAAGATCAGTACTAGCGGCGTAGTGCTTTGCATTTTGACGGGTTGGCGGGATACGATTATTACACACCAAAATGGACACTCAACTGCTTGTAGTTATGGTAGTGACGCCCCTCACTACCCTCGCGGTGGTAGGATTGGGACAGGTACTCAACCATCGAAGCGGGAAAGCCCGTGCGGATGAAATTAAAGTGGACTTAACAGCCCAAACCAACGCCATCAAGGCCGATCTCACCGCAGCGATTAGGGATACAAAAGTGGACTTGATCGCGAATATGTCGCAACTTCGCAATGATCTCACTACTGCAATTCTCAAAACCGAGGCGTCCGCTAACAATGCAGAGACACGGGCAAAGGAGGACCTAAAAGAGTGGTTTAGGTCTGAACTTCGTGCATCCATGGCCGAACTGCGAGCAAGCATCATAGAGAGTTCGCCGAGGGCGATGCGGGCGGGGTCATCCCATGAGCCCAACGACCCATCGTAAGAAATCCCTCAATGAACACCGGCCAGATTTCAAATTGACCCACTACCGACTCGCTGGCAAGAGCCCATAGATTGCCGCCATAGTCCGGGAAGTAAACGACCCCGTTCACGACTGCGGCGCGGGCGGAGACATCACCGCCAGTAGTGAAGGTCCATTTAGTTTTGAGCTTACCAACCTGTTTTACGTCGAGACTGTTTCCCGGCGAACTTGTGCTGGCGGTATTCGCCAGATTCTGCCCAAACATAGGCCAGTCCTGGGCATGTACCGGAACTAAAGCGATTCCGACTGCGGCTAGCATGGCCGCGCCGGACAACATTTTTCTGGTAATTCCGAAAGCATTCATGGTCTCAATGACCCTCCTGAACTTAAGCCTGATTGAACAAGCCTGCAGCGCACTTACGACTACGCGGCAATCGACGTTACCATATCCGATTCAGGGAGTAAAGGAATCCGACAGAAATCGGGGAAAGTCGTGACGGCACCAGAATCGACTGGAGCCGGTGGAGCGAGGAATCCTTGAGTGTTTTGACAAGATCGCGGCGAAAGCGATAACTAGACGGCTTGGGAAACGGAAGTTTGCGCCATGCACAAGTCGTACGCTAGCATCGTTTCGCTAAGCCGCGCCGACGCGCAAGGCAGCAACGGGAGCCGTGCCTCCGGCGATCGGAAGATGCCAATCCGGTGGAAGACGGCCTTAGTCACTTGCACTTCGTCACCAGGGCCGAAAAGGTGAATGAAAGGCAGGATTCGCTCCGAGAAAACGCGCAGCGCCTCGGCGTGTTTTCCAGATGCGAGTAAACGGACCGAAAGCTGATACGCGGCCGGAAACACGGAAGGTGCAATGATCATGCTGCCATCGACTCCGAGCAGGAGACTGCGAAACGCGACGACGTCGTCGCCGGAGAAGACGGCTACACCCTTAGACTTCAGGGCCGATATTTTCGCCAGATTGTGATCGGTCATCTTCACCGCGTTCAGGTGAGGACACGCGTCCACCAAACGAAACAATTCTTCCGCCGTCAGAAACGTTTTGGTGAAGAGCGGATTGTCGTAAAACACTAGCGGAAGATCCGAGGCCGCGTCCAGCGCGCGCAGGTACTCGAGCACCATCGGGAACGAGTTTGGAAAGTAGTAGGGACAAGGAACCAGCCCGGCATGCACACCCAATTCCGACGCCGTGCGGGCCAGGGTGGCAGCCTCTTTCAGATTGGTATGGGTCAATCCCATTACAATCGTCTTGCCGCGCGGCGCGTTGGCCACCGCCCACCGCATGAGTTCGATTCGCTCGGCTGTAGAAAGCGAGACGGCCTCTCCCGTGCTGCCCCCGAGAGTGCAGCCCTCCAATTCCGGAAAGACATGATCGAAAAGCCTTTCGAGACTGTCGAAGTCGATTCGATCGTCAAAGAAGGGCGTTGGGAGTACGGGAAGCGAGCCGATAATCTTCAGAAAAACATCCTCTCTTCCAGCATATGGAAGGGACTTTCCAATAGATGGTACCCGCGAGCCCTCGAAAGTGTCAATAGCAGGCCTTCTTGACGTCATCGCGTAAAGTGCGTTAGGATCTGTGCTCAAAGCCGCAATTCGCGAGCGGCCGCTCAGGTAACACGTAAATCGGACTATCGAGGAGGGTAATTATGTTCCGCAGAAGTGCATGCTGGCAACTGGTAGTACTCTCGACGGCATTACTCACCACGGCCCCATCTTCATGGGGCCAAATCAATCGCGGCATTATCGAGGGAGTGGTCTCCGATCCCGGCGGGGGAGTGGTGGCCGATGCAGAAGTAACGGTGACTTCGGTCGACACCAATGTCACCGTGCCGCTGCGGACGAACACGACCGGTTATTACCGTGCAGCCGATCTGGTACCGGGTAGATATACGGCACTGGTCAAGTCGTCGGGCTTCTCCACTTTAGACCTGCGAAACATCGAGGTCAGCGCGGGCAGCATCACGCGCGTGGACGCGCGGCTTCGGCTTGACGCCACCAGCCAGACCGTTCAGGTTAATGCTGAGTCGGCCCTGATCGATTCGTCAGCGTCCAATATCAGCACGACGGTGCCGACTCAAATCATCCAGGACATTCCTTTACAAGGGCGCGACCTCCAACAACTCACTTTTCTGATTCCAGGGGTGAACAATGTGGGCGGGCCCCCGGGCAGTAACTTCGGTTTTAGCAGCCAATTCGGAACTTTCCCCGATCCTACGAATTCGCTTGGGTCGAACATCTCCGTGAACGGCGGACAGGGCGGGGCCAACGCCTGGTATCTGGACGGAAGTTTAAATCTTTCGAGTTTCGCCGAGAACGTGGTGATCAATCCGACACCCGACGCGGTGGCCGAATTCCAGGCCATCACTACGGGCCTTGCCGCGGAATATGGAAGAACCGGCGGCGGCATCTTCAGCGTGGTTCTCAAATCGGGAACTAACGGGCTGCACGGCGACGGCTACTGGTTTCTCCGCAATGACGCCACGAACGCCCGCAATCCGTTTACGTCGGTAGATTCGCAAGGCAAATACATACGCGATCGTCAACTCCGCTTCAATAATTTCGGCGGGACTTTGGGCGGACCCATCACGATCCCGAAACTGTACAACGGGAAAGATAAGACCTTCTTCTTCGTTTCAGTCGACAAAACAATTCTGCACCTCCTCGGCAATCAGACCTTCACTGTCCCTACCTCACGCATGCGAAACGGGGACTTCAGTGAAGATGCCAACGTGGTGAATTACGGCATCGCGGACCCTTACTCGACCATAGGGCCGGACGCGAACGGACTGTTCAAGCGCCAGAAGTTCACCAATCCCGACGGCACCCTGGCGACCACGATTCCGGCGAGCCGGCTCGACCCGCTGGCCATGTACTACATGAAGTCGTTCCCCATGCCCAATTACAACAGTCCGCGCAGCGGCTGCCCCGTGGGCAAGGATGGGTATCTAATTTGCGACAACTTTCTCGGCTCCGTCGGGAGCAGTCAAGACCCATTAAAAATCTCACTGAAAATTGACCATCAGTTGAGTGAAAAGGGCCGGCTGTTCGCGGAATGGCTCTACAGTCCGGTACCGTATCGGAATTACCGCGTGCCATGGACCGGGGCGACATTTCCTTGGGACCAGGTCGGCTACGGCGCCAATTATCCCGTGGACTTCTCGAGCAATATTATCTCGTTCGGGCACACCTACTCGTTCCGGCCGACGCTGATTAACGAGTTCCGGGGCAGTTTCAGCCGACAATTCATGAGCACCAACCCGTCGCACCCTTACCCTGACTCGATCACCGATCAGACCAACGTGCAGAAGCAGTTGCTCGCCTCCAAAATTCCGATTGATCCCTATTTCCCGCTGCCGCACTTCGGTATCAGCGGGCCGGGCGGGGGAAATATGTCGTTCGGACCTCAGGCATGGGTCAACATGAATACGGCCTCGGAAGCTTACACGGTTCTCGATAACGTCACCGATATCATCGGAAATCACACGTTGAAGGCCGGCTTCCTATACCGGCTGGAGCACAGCGCCTACGAAAGCGGTTTCCCAACCGGATTCAACTTCTCAGGGAGCCTTACGAACGATCCGGTCAGCGGCCTCGGCGGTAATGGTCTGGCGCAGTTCATGCTTGGGGCCGTCACCAGCGCCGGGCGCGATTCCAGCACTGGTGTGATGTGGACACCGTATGAGCGCTTCCGCTACTGGGGCTTCTTCGTGCAGGACGATTACCGCATCACGAAGACCTTAACCCTTAACATCGGCCTTCGCTACGATATCAACGGCCTCTATCGAGTGCGCACCGGCAACGCAACGAACTTCTGCCTGAAGTGCATTAACCCGCTTACAGGCCTGCCGGGCCAGATGGTATTCGAGGGAGATTCTCACTTCCCCAAAGGGGACATTGCTCCTGCAAATAAGAACAGTTTCGCCCCACGGTTCAACTTCTCCTGGGCGCCCACGGCCGACCGTAAGACGGTGGTCCGCGGCGGTTACGACATTTTCTACAGCAACGCTTTCAGTATGATCAATTCGCCGGGTCAAGCCGCCGCTAACGCTCCTGGATGGAACCAGGAGTTCGACTGGCAAGGCAGCTTTTATCCCAACCTCTGCGCACCTCGTTCGGGGCAGTGCGTAGCATTTCCGCTGAGCGATCAAACAACCGATAAGAACAGCCTCACCACGCCGCCGAAGGCCTCCGGCTTCCCCGCAGCTCGCAAAGATCCTTTGCTGGGCGGTTTCATTCAATTTTTTACGCCGCCATCGCGCGATCCGATGGTGCAGACCTGGCACCTGGAAGTACAGCGGGAACTGCCCGGCGACATGATGATCAGCGTCGGTTATGTGGGCAATCGAGGGACGCACTTAGTGGGTGAAGCGTTCCGCCAGTATAACTTTGTACACACGAAAGACAAGCTGAAATACAAGACCCAGCTCAACGCAACGGTGCCCATCACGGACTATTTCTCCGGAGCGACGGCGGACGCCCTAACTAAAATTTGGGGACCTCAAACGCAGCTTTCCCAATTGTTATCGGATTATCCCGCGTTCGGCGGAGTCCAGAACAACGTAGCTTTTGACGGCACGAGCATCTATCACGGCATGAACGTCCGGGTTCAGAAACGGCTGTCGCATGGCTTCGATTTCATCGCTGCTTACACGTTTTCGAAGAAGATCACTAACGCTCAGACCACCAATATGGCGACTATGCTCGTCAATCCCTTCTCGTATGCCAGAGGCGGCGGCGTGGGTGGCCGCTACGGGGCTACGGGCGGGATTTACGGGAATTTTCAGGATATTGACAACAAGAATGCCGACCGCGCCGTTGCGGCCGACGACATTCCCCACATGTTTAATTTTGTGGCCAGCTACGAATTGCCGGTTGGCAAGGGCCGCGCGTTTCTGAACCACGGTGGCTTAGTTAATGCCGTGCTCGGGGGATGGCGCTTAACCAGCAACTTCAACGCCGCCAGTGGAATCCCGCTCAGCGTGAGCTGCCCCGGTAACGAGATCACGAACCGCTGCAACCTCGCCGGTCCCATCTCTTACGGAAAGGGCGACAAGCAGCAACGGATCGCACAGTGGATCAACCCGTCCGCCTTTGCTCCCGCGTTCGGCACGGATCAGAATTTCTGGGCAAACTACGACCCTACGGATAACCGCGCCTGGCAGTTCGGTAACGCCGGGGTTCGGCTGCCCGGTCTCCGAAGCCCTGGTTTTTGGAACGTCGACTCCTCGCTCGCCAAAGAGTTTCATTTCACGGAGCAGAGGTATGCCGAATTGCGCTGGGAGGTGTTCAATACGCTGAATCACCAAAACCTGGGCATCCCGAACACCAACTTCTGTCTGCCGCAACTTTCCGACGGCACGACCGACCGGGTGCACCAGGCTGGTTGTAGCTTCGGCCGCATTACGAACATTCAGACCGATCCGCGCGCCATGGAGTTCGTGCTGAAATTCATCTTCTGATCGCGCAGGGGGTGAGTTTACGATAGGTGATGACGAAACCGTATCTGGTTCCCGCGATCAAAAGAGCCTTCGAGATAATCGACCTGCTGGCGAAACAGGATGCCGGACTGACCATCTCCGATATCCACCGGGAATTGAAACTGCCGCTAAGCTCGGCCGCTACGATTCTATATACGCTCAAGACGCTCGGATACCTGGATCGCGATCCGCGGACTTCGCGCTACTGCTTAAGCACGAAGATGTTGTCTGTTTCGCAGGGCGCGGTGGAGCGGATCGATATCGTGGGCCGATGTCACGGATTGCTCGAAGGTCTGGTGAAGGAATCCGGGCTCACCGGACACGTGGCGGTTTTGCGGGAAGGCGAATCGATGTATATCGACAGGGTGCCTGGAGCAGGGCTGATCCAGTTTTCTTCTTACATCGGCATGCGGTGGCCGGCACACGCTTCGGCCGTTGGAAAGGCGATTCTGTCGGCACTTCCCGAGACTGAACTGCAAAGCTTTCTGAAGAAGTACAAGCTCGACGAGGTGACGGAGCGGACCATTACTTCCAAGACCGCTTTGGGAAAACAGCTGAAAGCGTTCCGAAGGCTCGGTTATGCGATGGAGATGAACGAGGGCGAGATTGGAGTCGCCTGCGTAGCGGCACCGGTCCCAGGCCCTGGAACTCTCGCCGGGCTCGGCATTAGCGTGACCGGAACGACGCACCAGATCACGAAGTCCGAACTGCCGACGCTGGGGGCATTGGTTCGCAAATACGCAGGTTTAATGGGTCTGCGGCTCGGCGTGAACGAGCCGCGTGCGCTAGGCGCCGGTCTCACCACTCGGCTACCGAACCATCCTCTAGGAAAATCGACTGCTGGAACATCTCTTGCTCAAAGGGGTGCTCCGCGGCTTTCTTCTCATTAATCTCGATCCCCAAGCCCGGAGTTTCCAGCGGCAGCCAGTAACCCGCTTCGCGCCGCATATCGGTCTCGACAACTTCGGAACGCCACGGCACGTCACCCAACATGTCTTCCTGGATCAAAAAGTTGGGAGTACTTAGCGCGAAGTGGAGAGCCACAGCGTTCGCGACGGGCCCATTGGGATTGTGCGGGGCGACGCCCATGAAGTACATCTCTCCCATTGCGGCGATGCGCTTGGCCTCCGATAGTCCGCCGCAGTGGCTAAGATCGGGTTGCAGCACATGGCAGGCCTGCAGTTCACATACACGCCGGAACTCCCAGCGCGTAGCAAGCCGCTCGCCGGTGGCGATAGGAACGTTCACGCTGCGCCGGACTTCGAGGAGCGCATCCGGGTTCTCGGGCGGAACCGGCTCCTCACAAAACAACGGCCGGACTTCCTCGATGGTGTTGATGTACTGAATAGCTTGTCCGGTGGTGGTGCGGCCATGAAAGTCGATCATGATGTCGGTATCTTCGCCCACGGCGGCGCGCAGATCGACCATCAATTTTTTAAAGTGGCGGACAGCGGGTATGCCTTCGAGCGGTCGTGAATACGGCACAAAGACGACCTTCAACGCCGTATAGCCTTGTTCGCGGACAAACAGGGCACGCTCGATCACGGCGCTGGATTCGAAGCTTTCGTACACGGACTTCGACTCGCCTCCGCCGAGGTGAGTGTACATGCGAACTTTGTCGCGCACCCGCCCTCCGAGTAACTTATACACCGGCTGGCTGAGTGACTTACCGAGGATATCCCAAAGTGCCTGCTCGATACCGGAGATAGCCGTCATACCGATGGTCCCGAGACGAAAATAAGAGTGCCGGTAGAGTATCTGCCAGAGGAAATCGATCCGAGTGGGATCCTGACCAATGAGCATCGGTTTTAAATCTTCGACGCAACCTATTACTGCTCGAGTCTTCCATTCCATGGTTGCCTCGCCCCATCCGTGAAGTCCGGGAACGTCGGTCTGGACCTTGACGAATATCCAATTGCGCATCCGCGCGTTTACTACTAAGGTGCTGATATCGGTAATTTTCATGAATTTTATGGTTGGTTAGGCGCGCACATACTCCACCACCGCCGGATGGAAATTGCGCCTGCTGGATTGCGCTGTTCCATTCTCGACAAGGCGCCGCAGGTGCCCGGCCAGGACGTAGACAAGCTCGATATCGCTGCCGCGGGGCCAATCACCGAGAGAGGGCCCGAGTGAAGTGCAAATCTCGCGCAAAGAGTGCGGCTTGGCTAGCAGTTCCATCAGCAAGCGATCGGTTCGGTCGACAAAATCGCGCGATTCTTGACAGAACTGCGCGATTTCGCCGTTTCTCTTTACCGGCCAATGACACCCAAGGTAAGTGGAGATGGGCAGCTTCTCAATAAGCGCTATGGTTCTGAGATACTCATCCACGTTCTCATAGGTGGGACAGAGTTTCATGGGCCCATCGAGACCGGGGCAGCCGGAACCATGGATGGCGTCGGCTCCGTACAGCGCGTGATGCCGTGGATCGTAGACGGCGAGATGGCCTTTGGCATGGCCCGGCACGGGAATCAACTCAATTTCCCAATTACTCCCAAGCCTGATGTGCTCGCCACCGCGGAAGGTCACTTCAATGGGTTGAGCTTGGCCACTTTCCGCTTGAATCCAGGCAAGAGCGGCGCCCTCATAAAAGATTTGATGGTCGGCTCGGTAAGCGTCGTAGCGGTAGTGCAGTAGAGGCTCCGGCCCCTGGCACATGTGCCGATCCGCGACCCCGCAGGCGAGCGTCGCATGCGGGGCAAGCTGCTTCATTTCAAAATTGCCGCCGATATGGTCGACATCGGGATGAGTGTTCAAGATCCAGGTCAAGTCGCCGATGTTGCCGCCAGCCTGCTCGATCTGCGGCGCGATCAATTTGGACGGGTCGTGCGCACAGCCGGTATCCATCAGCAGGCTGGCTCGGTCGCCCTTGAGATAAATCAACTGGAGCGGCCTTCCGCCGACTTCACCTTCCAGTACGAACACACCATCGAATAGCTGTTGCATGTATTTATGCTTCGAGATCTCAGGCCTGAGGTGGCAGTCCGGAACTGAGACCACCATCCACTGTAAAAGCTGCACCCGTTATGAATGAGGCCGCATCGCTGGCAAGAAACACGGCCGCGCGACCGACTTCTTCCGGGCGGCCAATGCGCCACAGGGCATGAAGCTTGCCGGCCGCATTTCGCGCGGCTTCCGGGTCGGGCTGAACGTTGAAGTATCCTTCTGCCAGACCGGCATCAATGTAGCCGGGACAGATGCAGTTTACGCGAATACCTTCTTTGCCGTGATCGATGGCCATAGCTTTGGTAAGGCCGATAATGGCCGCTTTGGTAGCGCAGTAGCCGGCGCACATCGGCTCAGTGAAAAAGCCGTTCACCGACGACATGTTGATGATATTGCCTTTGCTTTTTCGAAGATGCGGGAAGAAATACTTGCAGGTCAGAAAAACGCCGCCCACATTTACCGCCATTTCCCGGTTCCATTCTTCCACCTCGGTATCTTCTACAGTTTTGTTGATCTGAATAGCAGCATTGTTCATCAGAATATGCACGGCTCCGAACGCGGCTATGGTTTCACTAACTAGGTTGCGGACGGACTCCGGATCGGCTACATCGGTTCGCACCGCGATGGCTTTTCCACCTTGCGAAACTATACGCTCAACAGTTTCGCTGGCCCCGGCAAGATTGATATCGGCGACGACAATCTTCGCGCCGACGATGGCGAATTCAAGCGCCGAGGCTCTTCCAATGCCGGACCCACTACCCGTTACCACCGCGATTCGCTGATCAAGGCTCATGCTGCTCGATCCTCCTTAGTTCTTCATGCCAATGCTCTGTTTTCCAATGTTCGACGCCCGAGCGGATGCTCAGGTTAATGGTCGTGGAGAACTTCCGCCCGGGGAGAAGCGACTGGTGCGTGCCGTTTTTGACAGCGTCAGCCAAGCTCATGGGAAAACTTGTCCACGGCTCGACGATGCAATGGTGATAGCCGCGCCAGCCGCCATACACCAGCCATAGCCACAACCACGGACATTGCTCGCGCGAGAAACGGACGACAACTCCGAGATCCTCGCCCGCAAACTGGACGCCGTACGCGCCGGCCCACAAGCCTGTTGCGAAATGCCCACAAAATACTCCGTTCCGCACATCCTGCACTCGGCTCATGTCGACCGTGCCAGCGGGTGTTTCGAGCATCGGCCATGGGTAGCGCTGCCCGGGGACGCCCAATACCGGGGACGAAGAAAGTTGAACGATGCCGGTCTCGGCCGGGATGTGGAGAACTGTCGCCGCGGTAACGGCCAGTGCCGGATGTGAACCCCAAATGAAGTCGCAAGGCAAAGGCCCGATATTTGTCAGCTCGTAGTGAACGATTACCGATCTTCCCCGGAGAGTCACTTTCTTCAACGCCTTCACCGAAGTAATCGGGCCTAGGGCAGACAACAGCGCCTCAGGTGCCCCGTCACTCAGGCCAAGACTTTCAACCGTCCATCGGATAGAGCGCAACTCGCCCAGATTCGGGTAGCTTTCGCCGTTGTATTCGCAGGCGTCGCAAGTGGGAAAGCCTTCGTCCCAGCCGCCGCACCAGTAATTGTCGAAATTGGATTCTATGGGATAAGCTTGGGGCCGCACTCGCGGATTCTGCCACAAGACCTGACGACCGGACGGTTTCCAGACAAGATCAAAGATCTTTGCGCCGGGTTCGGGAAGGACGGACAGCGATATGAACTCATTCTCCAGCCGCAATGCCGGGAGAGAAGATACTTCGGCTCGTTCCGCGCGGACCTTGGTGTTCATAAAACGGCTCGTCCAACTGCGGCCTGTTCGCGGCCGCGCCGCCGCTCTTCGTATACCGTGACCAGAAGCGTGCTGACAAGAACCAGCAGGCCGCCAATGACCATGTACATCGTAAGGCTTTCGTGCAGAAAAACGGCCGCAATCAGCACACCGAAAAACGGGATCAGATAGTTCGAAACGCTAGCCTGTGTGGCATCGAGACGGGTCAGGACGTTCAGAAAAATGACCATGGAAATGCAGTATTGGAACGCAGCCAGCGCAACCAGACCCATCCAGACCCCGAAGCTGAAGTGCGGAAAGTTGCGGAATGCTTCCGGCTCCGAATAGATTGTAATCGGTAACAGAAACAGGATCACGGCGTAATAGCTGTAGAGCAAAACCTGCAGCGGCGTATAGCGCTCGAGCAGTTTCTTGCTGTAGGCATTGTAAAATGCGCTCCCGTTTACGCTGATGAAGATGAGCAAATTCCCGATCAGGAATTTACCACTGGTGAGATTCAACTCCTTCCAGTCGATGCCAGCGCATTCAAGCACGCCCGCGATGGCGAGGCCGAAGCTGACCCAGCGCACCGGCGTCATGCGTTCACCGAGGAAGAAGAAGGCCATCACCGCGGTGGATACAGGCAGAGTGAGCATGAGCAACGCGGCATTCGACGCGGGAGCGTAACGCATGCCCCAAGTGATGAACAATTGCGCGGCGACTTGGCCGACGACGCCGATCAGAACGAATTGCCAGATATCGCGGTGCGGCATCCGCTGCCAAGACCTGCCCGTGCGCTTTTTCTCGAAGCTGACGATTGGAATCAGGATCAGCGTCGCAAGCGCCATTGGCAAGAATGTTGCCGCCACCGGCCCCATCTGGGCTTGAACCAGCTTCACCATCACGAACTGCGACGCCCAAATCAAGTTGCAGGTGAGCAGCAGGAACCAGTCGCGGACGCGCGAAGACGAATCCAAATTCACGACTGATCTTAAGGGTGAACCATTTGTAGTGTCAAGGTTGAACCGCAAATGTCGCCCGGTGAGCTTTCAGCGTATTGAAAAGACTTTCCGAGCCAGACGCGAAACGGCTCACGCGGTGCCCCCGGCAAAACAATACCGCCAGGTTTAACGATGACCCGCCATCTTGTCGGCTTGCGGATGGCCTGGATCTAGCCGCGAAACCGTCGCTAACTCCCGCGCGGCCTCGCTGGCTCTCCCCGCTGCGGCCAGTGCCTGCGATAGCTGAAAATGCGCCTCTGCCCAATCCGGCGCGAGCTGGATTGCCCTTTCGAAAGCGGCAATTGCTTCAGTCGGTTTGCCGCGCTGCATCTGTGCGCCCCCCAAGTCGAACCACGCCTCGCCGAAATCGGGCCTTATTTCGACCGCCTTTTGGAAGCTCTCCACCGCCTCCGCGAACCGCGCGTCCGCCGCCTGCGCCACTCCCGCTCGCACGTCCCCAAGCGCCAAATCGCGGCTCGAATCTACACGCTTCAACCTCTCGACTTCCGCGAATTCCTTCGCCGCGACCTCTACCTCTCCATGCTGTTTGAGCAGTGTCGCCAGCGCGTAATGTCCCGCGGAGGAACGCGGGTTTAGTCGTATCGCCGCCTCGAGTTCTCGCCTCTGCTCGGACTCAAGTCCCTGCAATTTATACACGCGCGAAAGTTCGACGTGGTATTCGGCTGCCCTCGGCTCCGGCCCCGTCGCGAACTGAATAGCGGCCTCAAGAGCTGCTCGCGCCTCCGCTAGGTCGCCCGCGGCTAGCAGCAGTTTTCCGCGCTCTAATTGAACGTCCGCACTCCGCGGATGGAAGCGCAGTGCCGCTTCTAGAGCCTCCCGCGCGCCCGATGCGTCGCCGCTCTTGGAGAGTTCCCGAATCAAGCCGAGCTGCGCCTCTTCATTGGACGGCGCGTCGCGCAACACCACCCGAAACTGGGTGATCGCTTCAACTTGTTGCCCCCGCGAGGCCAGCAGTTTCGCCAAATTCAACCGGGCTTCGGTGAAATCGGGAGAGAGAGCCGTCGCCCTCTGAAACGCCTCCCGCGCTCCACTTTCATCGCCGCTTGCGAACAGGGCCAGTCCGAGTTGGTACTCCGCATCCGCGGATTTCGCGTTCTCCGCCAGACACCTCATCAACTCGGCGATCGCCCTGGCGATATACCCGCGTTCTCTCAGCACCGCGCTGAGAGCCACCCGCGCCGGCGTCAAGGCGGGGTTCAACCGCAACGCCGCCGAAAGTTCCCTCTCGGCTGAATCCAGATCTCGTGACCGCGAAAGTAACCGCCCATATACGAAGTGTCCTGGTGCCAGTTTTGGACTCAGTTCGACCGTTCGCGCTGCATACTTCGTTGCCTCTTTAACCCGCCCCTGCGCTTCATAAGCGAGCGCCAGATTGTAAAGTGCGCCTACAAAATCCGGGTTCACCGCTGAGGCCTTTTCGAATGATTCGATCGCCGCCCGGGTATCTCCCATCTTGCGTTGAATGACACCTAAATCGTTCCACGCGGCCGCGAGCTTTGGATCGAGCTGGATCGCTGCGGTCAGCTCTGCGATTGCGCCGGCCTCATCGCCGGCGCGGAACTTAGCCAAGCCCGCGCTGTGATGGGCCGCCGCGGTTTGCGCCATACCCGCAATGCCGCAGAACAAGAGCAAAATCGGTATCCGGAATCGCAAGGAACTCCTAATTCGGCGGCGAGCCACCCGAAGTGTTCTGCGCCTCGAACTCGTCGAAACCGCTCTCAATCAGGTTGCGTGCCACCCGCAAATGTTCGCGCATCGCCTCGCGCGATGCTTCGGCGTCTCCGGCCACAATCGCGTCGAGCAACAACGCATGCGAGCGATATTCGTTCTCCAGCGCGCCGGGTGCATGCGGCCCGATCAAGTTTGCGCCTTCCAACAGCAGCCGCACGAAGGACTGCACCATGTTGGTCAAGACCTCGTTGTGCGCCGCTCTGGCGATCGCCAAATGGAAAAACGGACTGTATTGGAACGGCCTGTCGCCGGTTCGCACGCCTGTCTCAATTTTCCCGAGCGTCTGCCGCAACTCCTCCAAGTCGTCTTCCGTTACCCGCTCGGTGGCGAGCGCAATCGCTTCCACCTCCAGAATTTGTCTGACTTCTAAAGCGTGCAGCATCGTCTCACGCTGCAGTAAAAAGAACATGGATTCCGGATGCACTAGCATCTCCGGTGCAACGCTCTTCACAAACGCGCCCTTGCCGGGATGAACCTCGATCACCCCAATACTGGTCAGGCTCCGCAGCGCTTCGCGAATGGCCGTCTGGCTGACGCCCATCCGGCCCATCAGATCCCGCTGCGATGGAAGCCGATCGCCGGGCCGTAGAACCCGGCGACGAATCATATCCAGCAGACTCGAAACCGCCATGTCGCTGACGTTCGTGCGCTTGAAGGGTTCAAAAATTAGTTCGGCAACCTGCATTTCGGTTCGCATCAGAGTAGCACGGGCTCTGGTTCCCGCACGCCCTTCGAGCGAAGATCGACAAAGTAGACCGCGAGCATACCCGAGATCGCAACCAGTGCGCCCGCATACAGGCCCCAGGACCAACCAAAGCGCGACGCGATCAACGGCGTCAGCACGGGTGAGAATAGGCCGCCAATCTGAGCCCCGGTATTGAAGATGCTGGACGCGGCGCCTACGCGCGGCCCCGCCAGTTCCGTCACAGCCGCCCAAAATGGGCCTTCGCAGCAAGCCGCCATGCCGAACGCCAGCGAAAGACACGCCACCACGGCCCCCGTCCCCGGCATGACCGTGCCAAGGTAGGTCAAAATCGCGCTCAAAGCCAAGCCCGCCATCGGCACAAATCGTCTCCCAATCTGCGGACCAAAGCTGCGCGTGAGGCGATCGGACAACCACCCGCCGGCTGGCATCAACACTCCTTCCACAACGAAAAGCACGGTCGTATATTGCGCGCTCTCTTGTGTGCCCAGGTGTCGAATTTCCCCGAAATAGTAAAAAATCCAGTAAAAGAAAATATACTGGAAATAGCCCAGCGCGCTGTAGGCGAAAGTCAGCAGCATTAGATTGCGATCGCGGAATAAGCCGCTCCACGAGTGGGCGTTGAGTGAACCCGTGGCCTTCAGTGTTCGGTGCGGAATCGTCGCCAGGAAGCCCACCGCCAACACCGCCGTTGCCCCGGCCGCGATCAGGAAAGAACCTTGCCAATGGAAGCGAACCATCATCCACGCAAACAGCAGGGGCGAAATCGCCGCTCCCGCCGATGAGCCGGCAATAATGAAACCTTGTACGCGGGCGTGAAGGTCGAGCGGAAACCAGATCGCGCTCATCCGCGCGGCTGCGGGGTAGAGCGGCGCAGTCACCACGCCCATTCCGAAACGAAGTGCAATCAGGGCCGGCACAATTCCCATCAGCGCTCCTAGTCCCGGGCGTCCCGAGACAACCAGAAGCCCGGTAAACAGGGCTGAACCGATCCCCATCGCGAAAAGAGTTCGCCGTGGCCCCAGTTTGTCCGTTAACTCGCCGCATGGAATCATCAGCAGCGCGTATCCCAGAATAAACGCCGAAAAAACCGTGCCCATCTGCGTGGCCGAAATGCCGAATTCGCGCATAATATTCGGACCCGCAATAGACATAATTGTGCGGTCGAAGTAACTCATCATGCTGAAAGCGAAGAGCATGAGCGCCACCGCGATCCGCATGCGCCGCGCAACTGGATTTTGCTGGACTATGGAAACGTACCCCCGTTTGCGATGTTATACTCAGAAACCCAAAAGCGCCACTTGCTGGCCATCGCGGGAGTGGCGGTATCAAAAAATATGAAAATTTCGAAAATTGAGTTTATCCCGGTCAGCGTTGCCTATACGCATCGGGAAGTCAGCGCACTGGTGAACCGCGACGGAGTCACCGACGTTATCGTGAAAGCCACCACCGATGAAGGCCTTGTCGGCTGGGGTGAAAGCTGCAGCGGTGCCAACCTGGAATCGGTGCTCGAAGCCTTGCGCGGCATGGAGCCGTTCGTCCTCGGTCGCAGCCCCTGGGAAAGCGAGCTGATTCGCCAGGAACTCTGGCATCGCGGCGTGTGGTCCTGGCGTCAGCATACCGCGTGCTTCGCCTATCCCGGCATCGATATGGCGCTCTGGGATATCTGCGGCAAGGCCTGTGGGCAGCCGCTTTACAATTTATTCGGAGGCAAGGTTCGCGACCAGGCCACGTATTTTTATTACTGCTCACAGGGCACGCCCGATCACGTGGCTGAGCAGGCTCGCGACGGCGTGCGTAAAGGCTTCACCGTGTTCTACATTAAGGTGGGCCTGGACGTCGAAGCCGAACTCGAAATGGTCGCAACTCTGCGCCAAACCATCGGACCCTACGCCAAAATCCGCCTGGATGCCAACGCTGCCTGGCGAGTCAATCAGGCTCTGCGATATCTCGAACGCTTTGACCAGTACCGCATCGACTTCATCGAGCAGCCAGTCAACTGGGATCCTCCGAGCAACATGCAGGAGGTTCGCACTCGCGGCAAAGTCGCGGTATCCGCCAACGAGGGTCTCTGGACCGCGTCGGACGCGCAACGCCAAATCCTCGC
Organism: Terriglobia bacterium; assembly: GCA_025358575.1. Lineage (GTDB taxonomy): Bacteria > Acidobacteriota > Terriglobia > Bryobacterales > Bryobacteraceae > JANYJA01. The sequence continues at coordinate 66,058 of JANYJA010000036.1, read as the reverse complement.
CCGCACAGCCGATGTGTATTGTTTCAGCCCCTATTTCGTCGGATCTCTTGCGCAGTTCCAACGCCTCGCGTTACTGGCGAATAACGAAGGGCTGCAGGTCTGCCGGCATACCCACGGAGAGCTCGGAATTACCGCCGCGGCGTGCCACCACATCGTCTTGACCCTTCCAAATGTGGTCGATGGCAACCAGCAAACCGCGCACATGATGACTGACGATATCCTCACGGAAACTCTCCCGATCGCCAATGGTCCCGTCTGGGGCGTGCCCGCGGGTTTTGGAATCGGCGTCGCGATCGACCCGGAAAAGCTCGGCAAGTATCATGACCTCTTCTTAAGCAACGGCCAGTTCACGCCCTATGACAAAAAGTTACTAGGGGCGCCCTTGTATTCCTGAACTGATCACATCAGAATCACGGTACCTTGACAACCACCCCGGAAGTCCGTATAGTTTCCAAAACTGGCTACACGTTCACAAGGAGTTTTTATGGCATCGATTCGGTCCGGGTTTATCGTCATTCTGGCGCTTGCTCCTATCGCTGTATTCGCCCAGTCCGTAGGCACCATTTCTGGCACCGTGACGGATCCCGCTTCGGCGTCCATTCCTAACGCGACCGTGACCGTCTCCGAAGGCAGCACGAACTTCACGCGCTCCACCACTTCGTCGGCCTCCGGCGCCTATTCGCTGCCCAGGCTGCGCGTGGGCACTTACTCGGTGAAAGCCGAGGCGGCCGGCTTTGAAAACTCGGTCGTCGAAGTGCGGCTCGACGTCGATCAGAACCGCGAAGTGGATTTCAAGTTGAACTTGCGCGGCATTGCATCTTCAGTCGAAATCCAGGCTACCGCCGTAGCGCTCAATACGGCGAACGCTTTAGTGGGAGGCTTAGTCGAGGGACGCCAGGTCGCCAATCTCCCGCTCAATGGACGCGATATTCAGAACCTCATGTTGATGCAGCCCGGCCAGGTTCAGGAGACCAACAGTTCTTTCAACTTTGAAACCAATACGGCGGGCAATGGAAATCGCGGTGTTACCGGCTCCAGCTATCTTGACGGCATGGATACCAGCGACAACGAGCTCGGTGGAGGCCAGTTCGGGAACTTCAATCTCGATGCTATCGCCGAATTCCGCGTCTTGCAAAACAACTATTCCGCCGAATACGGCCGAGGTTCCGGAACCATCGTGAGCGTTGTGTCGAAGACCGGCACCAACCAGTTCCACGGCTCAGCCTTCGAATTTGTTCGCAACGATAAGTTCGACGCCCGCAACTTCTTCGCGCCCAGGGTCGCCCCCTTCCGCCGTAACGAATATGGCATCGCAGTCGGCGGGCCCATTTGGATTCCGAAAATTTACAATGGAAAGAACAAAACGTTTTTCTTTTTCCAGATGGCCGGTTTCCGCCAGCGCTTGGCCAGCCCCATAATTTTCGCCTCGCCAACGGCCGATGAACGACAAGGTCTGGTGACCATCACTCCGGATTCTGGCGCGCCATATCAGTTGCGCGTTCCCGTGCTGCCCGAAGTCAGCGCGATTCTGTCCAAATACCCGCTGCCCAATAATCCGGGTGGCACGCTTGGCCTACGGACTTTCCAGTCTTCATACAGCCAGGCCATCAATCGCGACCAGTATTCCGGTCGTCTTGATCACCACTTCTCGGACAAAGATTCCGCTTTCTTTCGCTACAGCCTCGCCACCAACGTAATTCCAAATCAGGACTCGAGCGAAGCGATCATCAATCCCAAGTTCACCAACGATCTTCGGAATGATTGGATCAATTCGGGTTTTAGTGAGACCCACCTATTTGGACCTACTCTCATCAATGACTTCCGCATTAGCGGCATGCAGTCCGTCGAGCAGACCATTCCGAAGGTCTTTGACACCACGCAGATTACTTTTGCCGACGGCGCCCTCCAGAATTACGGCACCAACGGCGGCGGATTCAGCCTGGCTCCTTTTACGATCTCGTTTCGCGACGGCCTGACGTGGGTGAAAGGCTCGCATACCATCAACATGGGCGGCGAGTATCGCTCGGTCCGATCCAGCTACTTCGGGACATCGATAGGCGGTCCGAACGGGACATATACGTTCGCATCCGGCTCGCCTCTTCCCGTCGCGATTCCTGCGACGGATGGCATCCACAGCCTCAACGCTGGCGACCCAAGCCCGAGCGCACTCATAAGTTTCATGACCGGAATCAGCCAGTTCTATCAGCGCAGCGTCAGTTATCCCGGTTTCGGCCCTTCGTCCGGCGGCTTCGCGCCCTTCTCCATGCGCCGCTATCATTGGGCCGGATGGTTCCAGGACGATTACAAATTCTCCCCGCGTCTTACCGTGAATCTCGGTTTGCGCTACGAATACAACAGCGTTCCCTACGAGACCGGCAACCGGCTGGCGGGAATCATCGACAGCCCCAATTTCTTGCCGGATAAATCGTTGTTCCGCCGATTGGTCTTAAACCCGCAGCCGATTTACAACGAGGATTACAAGGGCTTCGCGCCGCGCATCGGTTTCGCTTTCCGCGCTGCGGCCAAAACCGTGGTTCGCGGCGGCTTTGCCATCTTCACCAATCTGCCGCTCTCGCAAACCGCCGATCAGCAAGGCTTCAACTTTCCGTTTTCGGGAACCAGCGCCGCGCCGAATCTAACCTTCACCGCGGCACCGAGGCCGCTCAGCTTACCTCCTATTCTCGATCTCAAAGGAAATCAGGTCCCCCAGGGTGGTAATTCGAAGAAAGTGCCGCCAAACACGCCCGTCGACCTAACGCCGTATCCAGGTCTGCTTACGAATCTGACCACCACCAATTACCACAACGGTTACACACTCAGCGGCAACTTCACCGTCGAGCGCGAGCTGCCCTGGAACACTTTCCTGCAGGCCGGGTGGGTTTTCAACAACGCAGTCAGTTTGTACGGTTCGCAATTTCCCAACGGTTACGTGGGTGCCGATCCCTCCATCGCCGTCTACACGGCCGTCAATCCAAGTCTCAGCGAATTCCAGCTTACGGATAATCACGCCCATTCCACGTATCATTCGCTGCAGACCGTATTCCGCAAAACCACCACCTCCGCCGGCCTCACATTTCAGCTGTCATACACGTATTCCAAAGCCATCGACAACTCGACCACAGTTTATAACGGCGACGGGGCCAACTCCGGATTTGTAGCCAACGACCCCACCTGTTGGCGCTGCGAGAAGGCGCGCGCTTCCTTCGACGTGCCCCATCGTGTCGTGGTCAATTTCTCTTACCTGCTGCCTTTCGAAAAGGCTGCCCCTGCTCTCCCCAAGCGGCTCACGCAGGGCTGGATGCTTTGGGGCATCACCACGGCGAGCTCCGGCTTTCCCTTTACTGTGCTGACTCCGTTCGGCAGCAAGAGGTATGGAATCGATAACTACGGCGGCGGCACCGTTCGGCCCGACTTGGTTTCGTCGCCGACTCTGAAGCACGGGAATCAAGGACCCGAGGAGCAGTTCTTTTCGAATGACGTTCTGCTCGACAACACAAGTCTCATCCAGGCTGTGGGGAACAACCAGAGCTTTGTCGGAAAGTATTTCTCCGTCCCGCTCGATACCCTGAATGGCACAACCGTTCAGGCGCACCCTGGGAATCTGGGACGGAATACGTTTCGATCCGCCGGGTTTAGCAATTTCGACATATCCCTGGCGAAGGATACCAAGATTTTTGAACAGAGCAGCCTGCAGTTCCGCGCTGAGTTTTTCAACGTGCTCAACCAGCACGCTTTCTCGGCCCCGAACCGCACTTTAACCAGCCCCGGCTTCGGCGTTTCGACCAGCACGCTTTTCGATCCGCGCGAGATTCAGCTCGGTCTGCGCTTAATCTTTTGATCCGCCGCCCCGCGCTGGATTAAGCTGTAAGAATAGGTTGCTCATCTGATCACATCAGGCATCAAATTCAACTTTTTCATTCTCTTTGGAGCGGCGTTAGGTACTTCGCTGTCGGCCTGGGCGCAAACTGCGAAGCCACCGGTAAACTTTGATAAAGATATTGCCCCAATTTTTCAAGCGAATTGCACCGGTTGCCACGGCGCGCAGGTCAAGCTCAAAGATTTAAACCTTGCCACGGAAGACGGGGCTCTCAAGGGCGGAGAATCTGGACCGGTCATCGTTCCCGGGAAACCGGACGACAGCATCCTGTTTAAGAAGGTTCAGAGCGGCTCCATGCCGGTTGGCAAGCCGCATCTTTCGGACAAAGATCTGGCCACCATCGCATCGTGGATTCGCGGCGATGAATCCGTTACCAAGACCGCGCCAAAAGTAGACAATACCCCGCTGACGCAGCATGACGTGATCCCCGTTCTGCTCACCCGCTGCGCAGTCTGTCATGGGTTGCGCCGGCAAGAGGGAGGGCTCGATCTCCGCTCCAAAGCCTCCATGCTCAAAGGTGGTAAATCGGGGCCGGCCATCGTCCTCGGAAAACCCGAAGAGAGCCTGATGCTCAAGCGGATCAACGCGGGCGAAATGCCGCCCAAGCAACAGCTCATTGTGGTCGGCGTTAAGCCAATCAGCGCTGGCGAAACTGAAAAAGTAGTCCGTTGGATTCGCCAAGGCGCTCCCGAAGTCGAGCCGCCTCCGGCTGTGGCGGGCACGCCGCAGGATCCGCTAGTCAAGGACAAAGATCGCCAATTCTGGTCCTTCCAGACGCCCGTCCGTCCCGAGCCGCCGCAGGTACAGCATCACGACCGTGTCCGCAATCCGATCGACGCTTTCGTCCTCTCTAAGCTCGAAGCCAAGCACCTGTCACTTTCGCCTGAAGCTGACCGCCAAACCTTGATTCGTCGCGTCTCGTTTGACCTCACCGGCTTGCCTCCAGAGCCTGGCGAGGTCAAGGAATTCGTCGCCAGCAAAGATCCGCTGGCTTATGAGAAGCTCGTTGATCGCTTGCTCGCGTCGCCCCGCTACGGCGAGCGCTGGGGACGCTTCTGGCTCGACTTGGCCGGTTACGCCGATTCCGAAGGTGGCAAGCTCTCCGCCGACCTGCCCCGCCCTTTTGCATTTCGTTATCGCGATTACGTGATTCGCGCTTTCAATGACGACAAGCCTTACAACCGATTCCTGATGGAGCAGATTGCGGGAGACGAACTAGCCGATTACGAGCACGCCCCCGTCATCACTCAGGAATTGATGGATAACCTGATCGCGACCGGCTTTCTTCGCATGGCTCCCGACTCCACCACTGAGCGCGAGGTCAACTTTGTCGATGACCGCATCGACGTGATCGCCGACGAAATTGAAACCATTAGCTCCTCAGTCATGGGGCTGACCGTAAAGTGCGCCCGTTGCCACAACCACAAGTACGATCCTTTACCGCAGCGTGATTACTATCGCTTCAAGGCTGTTTTCCAGGGCGCGCTCGATGAGCACGATTGGGTCTCTCCCCTCACGCTTGAAAAGTATGGATTGTATTTCCCTGGCAAGTACCTGCCTTATGTGACGCCCGGCGCCACCCCCATGCAGCTTCTGGAAGAGGAGAGAAAGCGCGAACTCGTTAACAAAAACTTGGACGTCGAGATCAAGCTTGTGCAAACGGCTTGGGACGAGAAGCTCAAAGATCTCAAAAAGAAGGTAATCGAAAAGCGGATCGCATCCCAGCCTAAGGATTTGCAGGAGGATCTCCGCAAACTGGCCGCCACGCCCGCCGAGAAGCGGGATGAAGTGCAGCGGTACCTAGCTCAGAAGTTCGAGACGCTTCTCAAAGTGGATACGGCTGACGTGAAGCAGGATCCAGCCGTGGCCCAGGAAGCGGAATCCGTCGAGAAGCGAATCAAACTACTCGAGTACAAGGCGATTCCTGAACCCAAAATCCGCGCTCTCTGGGATCGTGGCAGCCCGTCGCCCACTTACCTTCTGCGCCGCGGCGTGCCCACCAGCTTCGGGCCCTTCGTCGAGCCCGGTCCTCCGGCAGTTCTCACCAACGCGAAACTCACCTATGAAGTCGCACCCCCGTGGCCCGGCAGCGAAAAGACGGGTCGGCGGCTGGCGTTAGCCAAGTGGCTGACCAATCAGGAACATCCGCTTACTTCGCGAGTCATCGTCAACCGGATCTGGAAGCATCATTTCGGTGTAGGCATTGTGAAGTCCGTCGGAAACTTCGGCAAAGCGGGCACTCCCCCAACCAATCCGGAACTTCTAGATTTCCTCGCTACCGAATTCATCCGGCAAGGGTGGAGCATCAAGCAGTTGCAGCGGCTCATTTCGACCTCGAGCACCTACCGCCAGGTTTCCACCGTGAGTCCGGATTCGCTGCGGCTCGATGGTGATAACACGTTGCTCTCGCGCATGCCTCTGCGGCGCATGGAGGGCGAGGTTCTCAACGATACTCTGACCTTTCTTGCCGGCCGTTTGGACGAGACTCATTTTGGAAAGCCGGAGCCTGTGTTGGTGCGCGATGACGGCCTGGTTACGCCCATTGAGACCGACAAAGGCTGGCGACGCAGCATCTACATCAGCCAGCGCCGCTCTGAAATCCCGACTGTGCTCGATAACTTCGACCTGCCGCCCATGAGCCCGAACTGTATCGAGCGGTCGGAATCCACCGTATCGCTTCAGGCCCTTTACTTATCTAATAACACCATGGTGAAACAGCTTGCCGCCTTCACGGCGCAAAGAGTTGCGCGCGAGTCGGGCTCCGACCCAAGCGCGCAAATCACTTATTTGTATAATCTGGCGCTGGGCCGCCCCCCGAACCCCGAAGAAGCCAAGGCAAGTCTGGAGACATTGCTGAAATTGAAGCAGCTGGAACCTAAGAAAGATGGCGATCTCGCGGCTCTCTCGAAGCTGTGCCACACCATCTTTAACTCAGCCGGATTCATTTATATCGACTAGAAGGAAAGATACCCATGGCTCACGAACAATGTAATCATGGCAGTCCCGCGGGCGCTTCAAAGCTCTCGCGGCGGGCGTTCTTCGATCGTGTCTCTGATGGTATTTATGGCGCCGCGCTGGCCTCCGTGTTGAGCCGCGATCTTTATGGCGCTTCCGCCGAGCCGGCAACACTAGATGGCCACAGAGCTTCGTATGATCTCAAGCCGCAGGTGCCGCACTTTTCCCCCAAGGCCAAATCCATCATCCACCTATTTATGAACGGCGGGCCCAGCCAGATGGATCTTTTCGATCCCAAGCCCATGCTGGATAAGCATCACGGCCAACCCTATTTCGACAAGGTCGCGGCCGACTTGACCACGCCCGAGCAAAGCGGCGGGTTGATGCGCAGCCCTTTCAAGTTTGGTCAGCATGGCAAGTCCGGTATGTGGGTTTCCGATGCCATGCCCCATCTCACCGAAGTGGTTGATGACCTCGCCATGATCCGCTCCATGCACACCATGCATCCTAATCACGAACCGGCGCTGTTCATGATTCAAAGTGGACGCATCATTCCCGGCCGCCCCACCATGGGTTCCTGGGTCGTGTACGGCCTGGGCACGGAGAATCAGAATCTGCCCGCCTATGTGGTCTTGGACGATCCGCTTGGGTTGCCCGTCAACGGCACGCAGAACTGGCAAGCCGGTTTCCTTCCCCCCATTTATCAGGGCACGCGTATTCGCTCTACCGGAAGCCCGATATTGAATCTGGCCCCTGAGACTCCCGAAACCAGCGAGATCGTGCAAGCCGGGCGGCAATTGCTTTCCCGCTTAGACCAGATCCACAAGAAAACCCGTCCCAACCAGTTGCAGTTAGACGCGCGCATCGCCAGTTATGAGCTTGCCGCGAACCTCCAGATGACCGCCAGTGACGCCTTGGACGTCACCAAAGAAAGTTCGGAAACTCTGGAGATGTATGGCGTCGGCGACCCTGTGACAGATTCCTATGCCCGCCGCTGCATCATGGCCCGCCGCCTCATTGAACGCGGCGTTCGTTTCGTGCAGTTGTTTATCAACAGCCAGATCTGGGATAACCATACCTTCCTCGCTCGCGATATGAAGGCGGCCAGCGCCCGCACGGATAAGCCGGTTGCCGCGCTCGTTAAGGATCTCAAGCGACGCGGCCTGCTTAAAGACACTCTCGTGATCTGGGGCGGGGAATTCGGCCGCATGCCCATCGCCCAGATGGAGAACGGCATGGAGACCGCCGGCCGCGATCACAACCCCAGCGCCTTTACGCTTTGGATGGCAGGCGCCGGTATCAAGGCTGGCACTGTCTACGGCGCAACCGATGAGTTAGGCCACGAGGCCGTCGAAAACAAAGTTAGCGTCACCGATTGGCACGCGACCATTCTCCATCTGCTCGGCATGGATTATCAGCGCCTCGTATTCGATCAAAACGGCTTAAAAGATAAACTTACTTCCGTATTCGATTGCCGCATCGTCAATGAAATTCTGTCTTAGCGCCTCCGCATGAAAATCACCGATGTAGAAGCAATCTACGTCCGCCTGCCTGATGTAAAAGAGCAAACTGACAGCGGGCAGGACGCTCTCATCGTCAAGATCCACACCGACGCCGGTGTCACCGGTGTCGGCGAAGTGGATTCCGCCCCGCTCGCCGTCAAACACGTTCTGCCCCGGTACACAAAGTAATGCCAACACCGCCCGATTGGTCCCACACGCGTAGAACATTCGTCCAGGGCTGGTGGGCAGCAACGATTTGCGAATGAGCGTGCAAGGCACACGTTGGCGTCGTAGCCCTCTGCGATGCGAAAAAATCGCGACTGGTTTAGACGAAACGTTCCGGTCTATCTCCTCAGTGTTGCGCGGTTTAAACGCGCGGGGCCGCAGGCAATGCGATTCGCCTCGGCCTGGATGCCGCGTAGCATTCTGCCGAAAACAATGTGGTGCAGTGGCGCTACCGCGTACCAATAAAATAAGCCAAACAGTCCGCGAGGTCGGAACAGGGCTGCCTGCTGCAGAGTGCAATGACTGGCATCCACGGGCTCGATTCCAAATTCAAGCAAAGCTTCGCCCGGCAGTTTCATTTCGGCGCGCAGAGCCAACCGCCGATCCTGTTTGAGGTCCACCACACGCCAGAAATCCAAGGCTTCCCCATAACTAATTTGCTCTGGATGGCGTCGGCCTCGGCGCAGTCCCGGTCCGCCAGCCAGCAGATCCAACCACCCTCGAAGTACCCAAAGCCAGTCTGCCGAGTACCACCCATTTGCGCCACCAATCCGACAGACGGCGCGAAATACAGCCCAATCTGGCGCTTGCATGGTGATGCGGCGCGTATCGCTAAACACTTTGCCACCTGCCCAATCCGGGTCGCCGGGGATTGGACCCGCCATGGCCCAATTCGTCTCCACGCCGTGTTCCGCCATTTGGCTCAGCGCGGCACGAACGGATTGGCGCACCGTCAGGAGTTCCTGCGGGATCAAATGCGTTATTCGATCATCGCGGCACACGACCGGATTCTTTAGCCCTTCGGCCAAGGGCTTAGCAATAGCGTGGCTCAAGGGTGTCACCAGGTGTATCCAGTAAGAACTCAGACGCGGGGTCAACACCGGAACCGGAATTACCCAGCGGCTTTTTAGGCCGAGTTCCTCCGCCATAATCCGCATAATCTCGCGGTAACACAAAACGTCCTGGCCACCAATGTCGAACACGCCACCGGCGGTTTCCGGTCTGGCAAGAACGCCGACAAGGTAGCCGATCACATTTTCCACCGCGATCGGCTGGCAGGGAGTGTTTACCCACTTCGGAGTAATCATCACCGGCAAGCGTTCTACAAGGTAGCGGAGGATTTCAAAAGATGCCGATCCCGAACCAATGATCATCGCAGCGCGCAGAACGGTGACAGGCACGCCCGTCGCCGCCAGTGCCACCTCGACCTCACGGCGCGATGACAGGTGCGGGCTCAAATTCGGGCCGGTTTCACCGAGGCCACCCAAATAAATAATGCGCGCTGTGCCCGCACGACGAGCAGACAAGGCAAACTGCACGGCAAGTTGGCGGTCGTGCTCCGCATACTGGGCCCACGCCGAGTTCATGGAGTGCACCAGGTAAAATGCTGCCTCGCAACCCTCGAGATTACGGGTGAGTGAATCGGCGTCCGTAAGGGTGGTTTGCCGGACTTCAAGCAATGCGTGCGAGGCCCAGTCGCGGCCTTGGAGCTTTTCGGGCGAACGCGCGAGACATCGGACGCGATGGCCGGTTTCGATTAACCTTCGAGTTAAACGTCCGCCAATATAACCGGTAGCTCCAACTATGGCGACTGGCATGACTTGGGCCGGCACGCGTGTTTTTTGTGCCCCTGTTACTACGCTATGTTCTTCCTTTTCCTTACGGGCATTGCCATGTTGGAAACTTTGATAGAAGCCCCGGTCATCTCGCCGGTCAGTTTGACCGTGTGCCCGGCTTGCTCCGGAAATCCTGCATAGTCCTGGTTTTCGATTTGGTAGATCCTGCCTCTGCTTGCGAAAACATATTTCGCGCCGCCTTTGATACAGGCTTCGGTGCATTCGCGGTTCAACATCTTGGCCCCGTGCTCCGCACACGTCATGTGCTTGGCGCCGCACTTGCTGTCGCTATTTGCGCCCAGCCAAGTTTTTCAGCGGCAAAAGCCGAACAACCCAGCAGTAAAATAAGTGTCAAAAGATTTAGCGCTATCTTCATAAAAAACACATCCGCACACCAGTCTAGCGCCCTTGCTCTGGAGAGGATGGATAGCGCGCGTCTTTAAACAGCGAGTGCCTAAGCTCAACCTATGGTCTGCTGCCGTCGGAGAACCGATTCGTGGCAGCTATGCAGCAACTTGGCTTACGGGCGCTTCGAGTGGCTGCGGATTGACTCGGGTGAACTGGTGCTCAATCCGTGGCCCAGGACCGTGGGGGGCGTGAAGTTCTGTTCGTAAAGCCTAACAATTCCACAGACTCCCGGATGAGTACCTGCTCAAACGGCAAATTATCGACCTGTTTGCCCACGTGAGAACGGTGCATGCCGGTGAGATCCGATGTCTCGAAGTGCGGCCCGAACTGCCGCTCTCGATGGAAGTTGAACTCGCTGACTCGCAACCTCAATGAAAGGCCGATCCACGGCGACCTCTGGTGGGCTGCGGAGGCTTAAGCGGCTGCAGTACGAAGCTCTTCTACCGACCATGCTCCGACTTCTGTCTGTTGCGATGAACTTCACCTGCTGCACCACGAACTTTAAACTACCCTTACTTCATGACCGCCACGAAGACATTGTCTGGCGTAGACAATCCACTGACCGTGAGCACTACCTTTTGATCGCCATCGGGAACGGTTGGAACTACCACGTTGACCTGATAAAGGCCAGCGCCGGTAATGCCCGCAAATAGCACTGGGGCAGTCACACCGCCGATGGTCGTTGTAACCGCGCCAGCCGGATCGACCGAGGCCGCGCCGCCGAACACACTGCCAACCGGCACCGGGGGATTCGTAGGTCCGAGACCAGTTCCATACAGCTCAACGATTTCGCCCGGCTTAGCGGGCCGCGTGGCCAGTGCCGCACCGAAGAGACCGGAAGGACCAAGATAATCCACTCCACCGTCCGTGCGCGCAATCAGGGCCGCTGGATATTTATGTCCCATCGGATCGAACAAGAAAAGGCCGGGCGAGTACTTCGCCGCGGCGGCGGTCGCCATCGCCGTTCGCACGGAATTCTTGACTACAACCGTTACTGGTCCGATCTTGCCCGTAATGGGCGTGAGCACGTTGAGTTGCGTGGGGCTGATAAAGTACATCGGCGCGGACTTGCCATCAATGGTGACGCTGACACCGTCCAAGGAAAGCGGCAGCACGCCATTGATAATTTCAGTCTGCGTGTTGAAGATCCGCGTGGTAGAAGACAGATTCGAGCCAAGAATGCTGGTCCAAGAACCATCCTGGATGGTGGTTGTAAAGCTAGCACCGTTCACCACGGCGGTGATGTTAACTAGCTGACTTCCGAACGGGAAGGTTGCAGACGCTCCGCCCGTCGACACCTTTACGCTGGCGGGTCCCAATGCTCCCCCGAGTGTCACCAGCGTTGAAAAAATTCCCGTAAAATCCGTAAGCCCAGACACGGGACTCACATTTGCGTTGGCGGCGGTGACGGTAACCGGGGCGCCGATAACAGGGGCACCGCGTCCATCGAGAACCTTTACAATTAGCGGGTTTGGAAGGTGCGTCCCGGGTGTCCCAGTTTGATTGCCTCCAGAAACTGCAGAAATCGCTGCTGCGACTCCCGCGGTCACGTCTACTTTAGTGACGAAGGCGTCGTTGAAGGTACCGTTGCATTTCGAATCAGTTCCGCAGGTCGTATGAAAAGATCCAGCCGTAACGGGGAAGTTGCTCGAAGCTGTGGCGCCAGTGATGTACGCGTTGCCGGCGGAGTCTAGCGCAATCGCATCGGCATAATCGTCGCCGCTTCCTCCCAGATAGCTCGAATACATTAGCGCGGTTCCGGTGGAGTTCAGCTTGAGAATGAAGGCGTCACCCTCACCCGTGGCGCCGCCCCCAAACGTTTTCTGAAACGCATCCGGAGTAACTGGAAAATCGGTTGAGGCTGTGTCGCCCGTCAAAATCACATTTCCCGAAGAATCGATCGCGAGCGCATCCGGATGGTCGGTATTCGTGCCGCCGATGTAGGTGGAGTAGACCACCTTTGCGCCGGCCGAATCTAACTTGATGACATAGATGTCCACGCCTCCGAACGTCGTCGTCCTGTATGCTCCCGCAGTGGTTGGAAATCCGCCCGTAGTCTGGCCGGTGGCGTAGATACTTCCGGCCGCATCGGTGGCTACATCTTCGACGGTATCGTCGCCGGACCCTCCCACAAACGTTGAAAAAATGGCGGCAGTTCCGGCGGGATTCAGCTTGGTGATGAAACCATCCATTCCTCCGCCGAGAGCTGTCTGGTAGGCTCCCGTCGTAACAGGGAAGTCGGTTGATGACGTTTCGCCGGCAATGTAGGCGTTGCCTCCGGCATCGAGGAACAGGTTCTCGACTTCGTCGTCCTTGCTGCCGCCCAATGTATAAGAATAAATCAATGCCGTGCCCGTGGCATTCACTTCGGCGGCAAAGCCGTCACTGACGTCGATGCCCGGCGTTTGTTCGGCATTCCCCGCAACGTAGGCGTTCCCGCCCAGTACACCCAGCCCAATCATTTGAGTCGCATATATTGTGGAACCAATTGCCTTGTGCAAGTAAGTGGAATAAATTAACGCGGTTCCGCTTGGATTAAGTTTTGCGACAAAACCATTCAGAATAGCGACTCCGGCGCTGGTAAGCCCGGGAGCCGATTGATAGGCACCGGGAGTCGTCGGAAAGTTCTTCGATTCCGATTTGCCGGCGATGTACGCGTTTCCGGCCGCATCGACCACTACCGCATTGCCTTGATCATTCCCGTCGCCGCCCAAGTAAGTCGAGTAGACGAGCGCCGTTCCCGAAGGATTTAACTTGAGGACGAAACAATCCTCTTCGGGATCGGTCCCCCCCACGGCGTTCCCCAAGACTCGCTGGAAGGCTCCGGGGGTGGTAGGGAAGTCGCCCGACGCCACTGCACCTGTAACGTAAGCGTTTCCGGCGGAATCCACGGTAATTCCTTCGCCGTCCTCACCCAGGCTTCCGCTCACGTAGGTCGAGTAAACCAGCGGATCGATAATCAGCGGATAGTTCGGATTGTAAGAGGCAACCTGGAATTTCACAAGCTTCCGGGCATCCAGGACGTAACCGCCAGGGACGCTGTGCCTCACGCTATCTATCTGCTGATAGATCACGGGTTTTTTTTTGGCGGAACTCGCCGGCCGCGGTGTGCAGCACTAACTCTCCGTTGCCATCGAGCTCGAGACGCTCGGCACCATCAAACTGAAGCGTGATCCGCTTGGGATCGGCTCCTGGCGAAACTACGAAATCGTACTCCAATTGCCGCTGGGTGCCATGATAAATCAGATCTACTCCAGGATAGATATTCTGGTACTGCACCTTTCCATACTGGGGAACGTTGGTGCGCCATTTCGCGGAATCATTGCCGATGAAATAATTGGTATGGCCTTCTAACCGGTCGAGGCCTTGAACCCGCGCCGCCGGATTCGACCCCACCAGCTTCATCCGCAGCGCGCCGCCAGAGGTTTGATTAGCTCGATATCGCCAGGTGGCCTCGCGCGAAGTCAAGAACAGCATGCTGCCGCCCGTACGAGCCGAAAACTTCACCTTGGCGTCTTTCTGACCTTCATTGGCTTCGAAGTAAAGAGGGAGCCGACCATAGGATTCGCGGATCGCGGCCCTCTTGGAATCGTTGGATGGCTGTTTAGCCGGGATGACCGCCGATGAAAAAAGAGAAATTGCAGCGTACAGAGAGATGTGGAATAACTTCACGATGTTCTCCTGAGGGGCTCCGTTGGGGCCCTATCCGTATAGGTGCCTATCTTTATAACAAAACTCAGTTAGCGTTGTGCGTGGCTGGCGATGACACCGACATCTGTGAGCCCGTTCAGCACGAATTGCACGGCAATCGCCACGAGGAGGAGGCCCATGAGCCGCATTAGAATGTGGATTCCGGTTTGGCCAAGGTATCGGCCAACGCGGTCGGCCGCAGCCAGAATTAAAAATGCGGCGAGGGCCGTCACGCCGATCGCGATGAACACGGGGACGGCTTGCTCCCATCGCGGCGACTGACCCATGAGCACCATCACGCTTGAGATGGCGCCCGGACCGGCGAGCATCGGAATTCCCAGTGGAATGATACCCACATCATCTTTGTTGGCTCCCTCTTGCATTTCGCCCGGCGTCTCCTTGGTGGTGGAGTGTTTGGCTTGCAGCATATCGAGGCCAATTAATAGAAGGATGAGGCCGCCCGCGATTTTGAAGGCGGGGAGTGTGATGCCGAAGAATTTGAAGATGAGACTGCCAGCGAGCGCGAAGGCAGTGAGCACGACAAAACAAGTGACTGCGGCCCGGAGCGCCATGCGGCGGCGGCGGCGCGTGTCAGCGTGTGCGGTCATGACGAGAAACGCTGGGATGGCAGCGAACGGATCGACTAGAAAGAAAATTGAGCTGAAGGCGACCAGCGAAAACGGGATGATGGAGGCGATTTCAAAATTCATGCGTCGAACTCGTTAATCTCGCCAAGGCGATGAAGCTTCATCATATTTGTCGAACCTTTGCGGCCGACAGGTTGCCCGGCAATGAACACTACCATATCGCCGCGCTTGAGAAGATGGCGTTCGAGCAGGATTCGATCCATCTGCGCGAGCATCTCGTCGGTGGAATCGACCTCAGGAGCCAGAACGGGATTTACACCGTAACAGACAGTCAGATTTCGAGACACGGATTCGTTAGGAGTGACGGCTAGAATTGGAACGGGCGACCGGTAGCGAGCGATTAAACGCGCGCTGTTCCCAGTGTTTGTGAACACAACTATGGCGGCGGCATTGGCGGCGCGCGCGGCGCGGTATGCGGAATCGGCGAGGATCTCGGGCGTTGCCGTGGGCAGTTGTTTGGACTCCTGAAAGCCGCGGGCACGGATGGAGCGTTCGGCTTCCGCGGCAATCTTCACCATGTAAGAGACAGCCGCCAGGGGGTACGCGCCGGTGGCGGTTTCCGCGGAGAGCATCACCGCGTCGGTGCCATCGTAAATCGCGTTCGCCACGTCGCTCACTTCGGCGCGGGTGGGAGTCGCATGCTCAATCATCGATTCGAGCATCTGCGTCGCGGTGATTACGAATTTAGACTTGCGGCGAGCGCGCCGGATAATCGACTTTTGGATGGGCGGGACACGCTCCAGAGCCATCTCGACGCCGAGATCACCGCGCGCGACCATGACGCCGTCGGCCGCGTCAAGGATGCTGTCGATGTTGTCCCAGGCCTGCGGCTTTTCGATTTTCGCGATGATCGGAACCGGGAGGCATCGTTCGCCGATATGCGTTCGCAATTCCTCGACATCCTTGGCGCTACGCACAAACGAAAGCGCGATCATATCTACGCCGACTTCTAGACCAAAGCGAAGATCGTCTAAATCTTTCGGCGTCAGCGATGGGGCGCTCACGACGATACCGGGAAGATTGATTCCTTTGTTGTCTCCGATGGGGCCGCCGGTGGTCACTTCGAAATGGACGGCGTCGCCATCGACCGCGAGAGCGCGCAACTCCACCGTTCCATCGACGAGCAGTACGCGATCGCCAGCTTTGACATCGCGCGTGAAACCGGC
Source organism: Terriglobia bacterium (assembly GCA_025358575.1). Taxonomy (GTDB): domain Bacteria; phylum Acidobacteriota; class Terriglobia; order Bryobacterales; family Bryobacteraceae; genus JANYJA01. The sequence goes on along the minus strand of JANYJA010000036.1, from coordinate 49,972 downwards.
GTATCCGGTGGATGCGCGGTCGCGGTTTCCGAGAATGGGCGCGGTGGTAATGGTGAAGCGGGCGCCGGTTTGCAGCGTACACTTACCGTCCGTAAACCTGCCGAGGCGAATCTTCGGGCCCTGCAAATCGAGCAGAATGCCGATGGGCCGGCCCGATTCGCGCGACGCTGACCGAACTGCTTCGATCGCGGATTGGTGGTCGTTCCGCGATCCGTGTGAAGCGTTCAAGCGGAAGACATCCACGCCAACTTCACTCAATTTGCGCAGCAGGACGGGCGTGTTACTCGCGGGACCGAGGGTCGCCACGATCTTGCTGTTGGGCATTGTGTTTATTTTGGCATTAGTTGGGAAATCCGACGAGTTCGCGCTAAGATTACGAATTCCGCACTCATGCCGATCTATCAAGTAATCATTCTCGCCATTGTCCAGGGCATTACTGAGTTTCTTCCGGTTAGCAGTTCGGCGCATCTCGCGCTGGCACCATGGCTGCTGGGGTGGAAAGACCCAGGGCTCACTTTTGATATTGCACTGCACTTCGGAACGCTGCTGGCGGTACTCGGATATTTCTTTCGCGATTGGGTTCAGATTGTGGCGCAGGCATTCGGAATTCATTTGAAGGGCGAGGACGCCGAGCTGGCGCGCAATCCGAAACTGCTGTGGCTGCTGGCGCTGGGTTCGATTCCCGTGGGCATTGCGGGTTACATCTTCAAGGAACAGGCGGAGACAACGTGGCGCAATCCGCTGATTGTGGGGACGATGCTGATTGCGATCGGCTTGGTCATGTGGGCCGCCGAGCGCGTGAGCCGCAAGGATCGCGATGTGGGGGCTGTGAACGCGCTGGATGCCGGCATTATCGGGCTCTCGCAGGCGCTGGCGATTGTTCCGGGAACTTCGCGAAGTGGGATTACTATATCGACGGCCTTATTTCGAAATCTGGATCGGGTGGCGGCGGCGCGATTTTCCTTTCTGTTGTCCACTCCGGCGATCGCGGGCGCAGCGGGGAGCGCGTATCATCATCTGCACAAGAATGGCGGAATTCCGCCTGACATGAAAATGCCGTTTCTGTTGGGGATCTTGATCAGCGCGGTTGTAGGGGCGGGCGTGATTGCTTTTTTCATGCGTTTTTTGCGGCATCGCTCGCTTTACCCGTTCATCGTGTACCGAATCATCTTTGGCATCATTGTGCTTGCGCTGGCTTTCTTCCGTCCGCCGACGGGGTGACCGCTGGCGCTCGAACAATGGCATAATGGTTGCTGCTCTGGCTTTCTTCCGTTCGCCACCGGGATGAAGCTTTTATCGCCGACCTCTTCCAGACGCCTCAATGAGGTGATTGGATTTTTGTTGCTTGCCACTGGGCTGCTGCTGCTGCTGAGCATCGCCTCGTTTCATGCTCAGGATCCTTCGTTCGATACCGCTGGCGGACTGGTGCGTCCGGCCAACCTAACGGGGCCAATCGGATCGCATATTGCCGATCTGTTCCTGCAAACATTCGGCGCTGCCGCGTTCCTGCTTCCTCTCGCTGCGTTCTTGTTGGGATGGCGATGGATGCGTTCTGAAGCCATCGAAGCACCCGCTATCAGATTTGCCGGATCGTTTTTGTTTCTTCTGAGCGCTTGCACGGCGGCATCGCTCGGGCCTGGTTGGCGGCTGTTCGGTAACATGATCCCGATTGGCGGGGCCCTCGGCGGGTTGATCGCCGGAGTGCTTCAATCCTCCCTACACTTAGCGGGAACGGCGATTGTCACCGCAACCGCGCTAATCATTTCGGTCTACTTGGTTTCTACTTTCACGATTTCCATTTTGATGAGCTGGTTCGAAAAGCCTGTCGGTATGCTACGGCGCTTACGTGGAAGGTGGCTCGACTGGCGCGACGATCGCCGGGCTCTGGCCGAGCTCAAGCGCGCCGAAAATGCGGCGAAGCGCGCGCAACAGACTCAACTGAGGGAGGCGGAAACGCAGGGATCGTTGGCCCAGACACGCACCATTCGGCGCAAGAAATCGGCAGCTTCGGTTGAATTTGTCGAAGAAGCTGTCGACCCCGCACCTGTGAGCGTGCCGGACATCGTGGAAGAAATTCCGATTCGTAATTTGGACGATATCACTACGCCGCCCCAAACCGAAGATCCGATTCCATTTCGCACCGAGGCCGCGCCAGTCAAAGTTCACACCAACTACCGGCTGCCTTCGACGACGCTGCTCAATGAGCCGCAGGAGCGATCGGCTTATGACGAACAGGAACTAAAGAACACTGCCGCACTAGTGAAATCGAAGTTTGAAGAGTTCAACGTTCTCGGGTCGGTGGTGCAAATCAACCCAGGGCCGGTGGTGACGACGTTCGAGTTCAAGCCCGAGGCTGGAATCAAGTACAGTCGCATCACGACGCTGACCGAAGACTTGTGCCTTGGCCTGCAAGCGGAATCGATACTGATTGAACGTATACCAGGCAAGCCGACGGTCGGCATCGAAGTTCCCAACAATCGCCGCGAAGTGATCAGCTTGCGGCAGGTGCTGGAATCGGAGGAATTTCAGTCGTCTCATTCCCGCCTCACCATCTCGATGGGCAAAGATATCAACGGGCGCATCAAAGTGAGCGCGCTCGATCTGATGCCGCATCTGCTTATCGCGGGATCGACGGGGTCGGGCAAGTCGGTGATGATCAACACGCTCATCATGTCGATCTTGTATAAGTCGACTCCCGATGAAGTGCGGATGATCATGGTAGACCCGAAGCGGGTGGAACTGGGCTACTACGAAGGAATTCCGCATCTACTGACGCCCGTAATCACGGACCCGCGAAAAGCAACGAACGCGCTTAGGAATGCGGTGCTTGAGATGGAGCGGCGTCTTCGTTTGCTGGCCGAACATGGCGCGCGCAACATTGAGCAGTTTAATAAAAAGGTCCAGAAGCTGCAGCAAGAACCGCGCAATTTATTCGATGACGAGCCTGCCGTGGAAGAGCTAAAGCCGCTCCCATTCATCTTAATTCTGATCGACGAGCTGGCGGATTTGATGATGCTTGAAGGGAAGAATGTGGAAGAATCGGTGACGCGTCTGGCCCAAATGGCGCGCGCGGTGGGCATGCACCTGGTGCTGGCGACCCAGCGGCCCAGCGTGGATGTGATCACGGGATTGATCAAGGCGAACTTTCCGGCGCGCATCAGTTTCCGCGTGGCAACGCGCGTGGATTCGCGGACCATTCTCGACGTGATGGGCTCTGAGCATCTTCTCGGCAAGGGCGATATGCTTTTTCTTCCCCCGGGATCGTCGCGGTTAACTCGCGTGCACGGCGCTTTTGTGACGGAGAGCGAGATTATCAAGGTGGTGGATTTCTGGAAGGAGCAAGCCGCGCCCGAATACGATCAATCGTTCCTGATCGCGCCGCCAACAGATGCGGAGCAACCCGATGAGACAGAGCCTATGGGCGAGCAGGATCCAATGTACGAGGAGGCTCTGCGCGTGGTGCTCGAGATGGGCAAGGCTTCGACGTCGACTCTGCAACGCCGGTTGCGTTTGGGGTACGGACGCGCGGCGCGCATTCTCGACATGATGCATCGTGACGGGATTATCGGGCCTCCGGATGGGAGCAAACCGCGTGAAGTTTTGAAGCGGCCCGATTGGTTGCGGGAGACGACGTCGGTGGGAACGGATGAGGCACCTTTTTAGAGAAGACGTATGTAGAGCGCAGTCGGCCGTTCCGTCATTTTTCCTGGACGATCCAGTAGAGGTCTAAAACAAAGGCCGCTATTACGATATCCCCTACAAAGGTTGCGGCGGGGCTCGCGGGCAGCAGTTGATCGACGGCCCAGCAAATAAACGTCGCGGAGAGGAGTAAACGCTTGAATAAGACCGGCCGCGCGGGTCGCACGCCAACCTGGAGAAGCGCATACCCGATGCCCGCCAGCGCGAGAGGCAGAGAACTAAGATAAATGTGTCCCCGTGCAGTGAACCAGGGCAAATCCGAGAGCAGCAGAACGGCTGCCGCGGACACAGACACTACGATCAGTATCCGGGCCGAATTTCTGAACCTGAGTTTAATGGACGTGTCTCGCATGAATCTACCTTAGATATCAGACGTCCTCTCACCACCTAAACGTGGGTCACACAGAGAAACAGTTGGCCTTGACCCCGGTCCTACGTCGTGCGGTTACAATATCGGTATGACTTCGCTGCTCGACATTGGCGGTGCTTCGCGGATCGATGCTTCCTCTTTGCAAAGCAAGCAAGCTAAGCTTCTTGAAAACCTGCGGAGCATGGAGCGCGTTCTTATTGCTTACTCCGGCGGCACGGATTCCGCGTATCTGGCGTGGGCAGCCCACCAGGCGCTCGGCCACGAGGCGGTGGCCATCACGGCGGATTCAGCCTCGATCCCAGCCTCGCACAAGCGCGATGCGGAATCCTTCGTGCGGCAGTTCGGGATTTCACACGAGTACATCGAGACGCACGAATTCGAGAATCCGGATTACATCAAGAACGATTCCAATCGCTGCTTCCATTGCAAGGACGAACTGTTCTCGCGCCTGGACGAGATTGCGGCGGCACGCGATATTTCCAACGTTATCTATGGCGTGAACCGGGACGACCTCGGCGACTATCGTCCGGGTCAAAGCGCCGCTAAACTGCACCGCGTGAAAGCGCCCCTTGTGGATGTGGAATTGACTAAGGCGGAGATTCGCGAGCTATCGCGGCTGGCTGGGTTGCCGACTTGGGACCGGCCAGCGTCGGCTTGCTTGAGTTCCCGCATTCCTTATGGAACGCCGGTCACGATCCAAAATATTAAGACTGTCGAAGTTGGCGAGGAAGGGATGAAGGCACTCGGATTCCGTCAGTTTCGAACTCGCTTCCATGGCGAATTGGTGCGCATCGAGATCGCGCGCGATGAGATTGAAAAGGCTTTCAATCTTGAAATGGCGGGGAAGCTCACCGCCGTTTTCAAAGCGCTCGGATTTCAATATGTCGCGCTTGACTTGCAGGGTTATCGACAAGGATCTTTAAACGAAGTGTTGAAGTTAAAAAACGCGCCTTCCTGAGAAGTAAACCTCAATTATTTCAATTCGTTGCAGCTCCGAGTTTAAGCGAAACTTTATCACGTCCCCGCAGGCACCAGTTGAGAGACCGTTGAAACGTCCACGGATGTTTCCTACTCGCGCAGGAGTGATCGTCGCCATCGAGACAGCGTCTCGTAAACTGATTTCACCCATCAGCATTAGTACTTCAATGCCGTGGTGCATCTTCAGCGCGGACCCGGCCAGCCGGTCCTGACCCGCAAGCACCACCCGCCCGTCTTCATTGAGATCTACATCTTGTTCGCCCAAGCGGTACCGGCCTGGGACCGCACCCGCTGGAGCGCTCGCGTCTGTCACCAGTAATGACCGGTTCACACCCTTGGCACGTAGAGCGACCTTTAGGAATGCCGCGCCCAGGTGAATTCCGTCCGCAATGAAGCTAGCGGTCAACCTGTCGTCGGCAAGCTGATCCCAGAGGTAATTTGGATGCCGCTTCAACATCTGATGCGCCCCGTTTCCAATATGTGTACACATGGTGGCCCCAGCCGCGACCGCGTCCGCAATCTGCGATGCCGACGCGCCGGTGTGTCCAATGCTCACTGTGACACCGTCACGCACGACCGTTTCGATGTAATGGGGCGCTTCTTCCCAGTGCGGCGAAAGAGTCACCAAACGGATCATCCCGCCGGTTGCGTCCTGCCAGCGGCGGTATTCGGCGATGTCCGGCTTACGCACCCACTGCACGGGATGCGCGCCGCGCGGCCCATCGTCAGGCATGATGTGCGGGCCTTCGACGTGGAAGCCTTCGATCGCTTCGCCGTGTTCCAGGCGGTTGCGTGCCTGGGACAGGTTTCGCAAGGACGCAACCATTTCATCGGGCGCGCCAGTAATGACCGTTGGAAAAAATCGCGTCACGCCCGTGGAGAAGATCGCCGCGATGGACCGCCCGATTTCCTCGACCGATACCTGCGGAGAGTTATAATCCACTCCGGCGAAACCATTGACTTGGAGATCGATGAAACCGGCAGATAGGCAGGTTTCACCGGCGTCATCCAGGGGCAGGGAAGTGACCCTTTCGATAGTTTGTCCGAACTCGACTGTGACATTTTTGCCCGTATGAACGTTGAGACCGGAACAGATCATGCTGGCACCGTTTTATACACAATATTCAAACATGGCGAGTCCCTGAACGTTATGAAATCAAGCCAGATCAAAGTTGTTGAAAAGAATAAAAGGCGCGGACTTTCGCCTTGGCCCGCCCCGCCGGGCGCGTTACAACTAATTTAGTCGAATGGTTGTGGCGCAGGAGGTCAGGCAAATCTCGGGGGAGGTCGCCGGACAGTTTGCGCCACATCCTCCCCTCCTCCCGCATTAGCTTAAGAAGACACCATCTGCCGTGTTTCAACAGGAGAGAGCCAGCCATGGCGATCATGTTTCGTCCCGTTGACAATGGCAAAAAATTCCTTCTGCAACTGCTCGGTAATGGGACCGCGATGGCCCTTTCCCACCGGGATGCGGTCAACCGACCGGATCGGCGTGATCTCTGCTGCTGTCCCAGAGAAGAACACTTCATCAGCAATATAAAGCATCTCGCGGGGAACGATTGATTCGACGACCGGGATTCCCAAATCGCGGGCGATCTGCTGCACGGTGTCGCGAGTGATTCCTGGCAGGACCGAGGCTCCGAGCGGCGGTGTGATCAACTTGCCATCGCGCACCAAAAACAGATTTTCGCCCGAGCCTTCGCTCACATATCCCGATGAGTCAAGCGCGATGCCTTCCGAATATCCATTGGCCATGGCCTCCATTTTGATGAGCTGGGAATTCATATAGTTAGCGCCCGCTTTCGCCAGCGCCGGCAACGTGTTCGGCGCGATGCGCGACCAACTAGACACGCAGACGTCAACACCATCGGATAGAGCTTCATCGCCCAGATACTTGCCCCATTCCCAACAAGCGATGTAGATTTCAATCGGATTCTTGATGCCGTTGACACCAACGTCGCCGTAACCTCGAAGCACGATCGGGCGGAGGTAGCAAGACGGCAAATTGTTGACGGCCACAAGCTCTATCATGGCCTGAGCGAGTTGGTCGCGAGTAAAAGAAAACGTGTCCATGCGATAGATTTTGGCCGAATCGACCATGCGCCGCACGTGTTCGTGAAGCCTGAAAATTGCCGGGCCGGAAGGGGTCGCATAGCAGCGAATACCTTCAAACACCGAACTGCCATAACTAACGACGTGCGAGAGCACGTGAATTTTCGCGTCGTCCCAACGGATGAGTTTTCCGTTGTGCCAGATTTTCTCGGTGGCCTTCAACATTTGACAATTATAACCGACACCTGTGTATATGGAATTCCATGTGCTTAGGGGAAGGGCAGGGAAGCCGTCGTACTTCCAAGGAGATTTTTGGAAATGAGAAAAAAGCAATTGTCATTCGCGGTTCTGGCGGGATTTATAGTCGTTTCGGGGGGTTCGGGTTCCGCTTTTGCGCGCACGCCTGGCGCCCCTCTGCATCCCGGTTTCAATATGTTTTCCAAACAACAGGATGTGCAATTGGGACAGGAAGCGGCCGCTCAGGTTAGAGCCAAAGCCGTGGTGGTGCCGAATCAGTTTCTTCAGGACTACGTAAACCGGATTGGACAGCGTCTGGCAGCAGCGCCCGAAGCGCGAAGCAGCGGCTTTCCGTTCTCATTCACGGTGATTGCCGACCCCTCGATCAACGCCTTCGCCCTGCCGGGGGGGCCAATGTTCATCCACACCGGCTTATTGAAAGCGGTGGATAACGAGGGCGAGCTAGCTGGCGTGATGGGGCACGAAATGTCGCATGTGATTTTGCGGCACGGAACTAATCAGGCATCAAAAGCAAACTTGATCCAAATCCCGGCCATGCTGGCAGGGGCAGTAGGTGGACATTCTATGCTGGGGCAACTGGCTCAAGCGGGCGTTGGACTGGGCGCGAATTCTGTGCTGCTCAAGTTTTCGAGGACGGACGAGACCGAGGCGGACGCAATGGGTTCGCATTTGATGTCGGAAGCCGGATACAACCCCTTAGAAATGGCTCATTTTTTCGAAAAATTGTCCGCGTCCGGGGGCGCCAGAGGTCCCCAGTTTCTTTCGGATCACCCGAATCCAGGTAACCGGGAGCAGGCCATCGAAGCTGAAATTAGAACCCTGCCGCAGCGTAACTACGGATCCGGTACGGGTGAATTCGGACGTATGAAGCAGTTGCTTGGCCAAGTGTCAACCAGCGCGCCCGGGAGCGCATTCCGCGGCGGTAACGTCGCTCCTAACGGTCAACCTACGGGCGGGTTTAAGCAGATTCAGTCACGAAACTTCACGCTCGATTATCCGGGGAACTGGCAGGCTTATGGAAGTAAAGATTCAGATTCGGTGACGATAGCGCCTCGAGATGGTTTGGTCCAAGCGAGTAATGGCTCCACACAGGTCGGATACGGTGCCATCGTTAGCTACTTCCAGAATGAAGGAAATAACGGCGACGTGAACCAATCCACGGACGAGTTAATTCACCATCTTCACGCAAACAATCCAAGCATGGAAATTTCACGGAACCGAAAGCAAGTTGCAGTCGGACGGTATCAGGGTTTGATTACGATGCTACAAAGCAACTCACCCTATGGAGACATTGAAAGTGACGCGCTGCTCACCGTGGCGACGCCACAAGGATTGTTCTATATGATTTTTATTGCGCCGCAGAATCAGTTCGCTAATTTGAAAGGCACTTTCGAGCAGATGATCCAATCCATTCGATTTACATCGTAAATGGAAGAAGGGGCATCGCTTACGCGAAATGCCCCTTCTTGTTGTTTGATTGAAAAACAGATTTATCGGGCTTAGCGAGCAGCCGCTTTTTTCTGCAAACCGGAGCTTTTTGGAGCGGAAACCGGCGTTTTTGCGGCAGAAGAAATACGCGGCGGATTGGTGATCTTTGGAGGAGCCGCGGCAGCATTTTTTACCCTCTGTTCATCGACCACTGATCGCAGACGACCGACAAGACTCTTGCACAGATCGAGCTCCTCGCGGTTCGGCCTGTATCCAGGCATCTTGGAATCGATAAATTGTTTCCGAAACAACTGGTCTGAGGCCATTGTGGACAAGACACCCAGTTCTTCTACGGTAAACTCGAAGGTCACTTTTTTCATGGCTCCTCTCATTGTAGCACTTTAGGTGACGTCATAATTACCCTAAAAAAAATAATTGCTGTCCCTAAATCAGTTTGTTGGTATTGTCTACCGTGACCCCCGTGGAATTCACAACCGAGACGACGCCATAAACCGTTTTGAGCGTATTTAGAACGGTATTCCCGGTAACGAGAAGATTTGCGGACCCCGTCACATAGATGGCCGTCGCCCCGCTTAAACTACAGACTCCACTCATGTTATTGATACCACCAATGGTCCCTCCCGTGACCCGATCATAGGTGATAGCTGTGCCTGTTGCGCCAGTCACAGTGCTTCCTGAAATTACCACTGCGGTGGAAAGTTGAGCTAGTATTGCAGGCCCAAGCATGTTGTTGGCCTGAAGAGCCACTACATTGACGTTGGTGCTTGAATGGATGAAAACCGACTGGCTGCCGACCACCGTGTTGTTGGTGAGCGTCACCTGAGTGGCACCGTCGATCAGGAAAGCGTTGAAAGTATAGCCCGCCGCGCCGGTGACGGAGTTACCGGTGACTGTCGCGTTAGCTGGGTGCCAAGTGTTGTAATACTGTTCATAGGCCACTGCAATTCCGTGCGCGGATGGATTCACCACGGTGTTGTTTTGAATAATACAGTTGTTGGCACCGATGCACGTTACGCCGCGGGCCTTGGATTGCGTGCTGACGTTATTCGTGAAGGTGATGTCATGCGTCTGCGGGTCGTTTGCGTAAGCCACCGCAGCGAAAGAATCGTCGCCAGTGTTGTAGGCAGTGTTGCCCGATACAGTAACGAAGTTGGACCCGCCCGTCACATGGGTGCCGTCCGCCATGGTGTTGCTCACGTTGTTGCCCGTGATCTGGACGTCGGTAGAACTAGAATCCACTAAGATCCCTGCCGAAGCACCGCCGGAAATCGTAATATTTTGGATGACGCAGTGCTGGACAGAATTAAACCAGATTCCAGTGGTTTCGCCATTGGTCTGCCTAGGAATACCAGTAACACCCAAAATACCCAGATTCTGGACGCCACAGTGGGCGACGTTGTGAAACCAAAGGGTCGACCGGTAGGCGTTCGTGGCCTTTATAAAAGACTGGAACTGAGTTCCGGACAAAGTGATTGCAGTCGGAACGGAAATTAAATCGCTGTGCAGGTAGGTCCCAGCGGGGAAAAATACAGTTCCGCCGCCCGCCAAGTTTGCCGCCCCAAGAGCGGCAACAATTGCATTTTGGTCATCGTGGATATTGTCACCATACGCGCCGTATGAGGTGACGTTGAAAGTGAGCGCGGTGGCAGGTTTCGCGGCCAAGGCACAGGATGCGGCAATAGCCATGGCGAAGAAAACGAAAATGAAACGTGTGGATACAGACTTCCTGTTTTGGATAAAACGCATGAACAACCATCGGTGCCATGCGAAAGTTCCTTTATATCTCCTGCGTTAGCAAAGGTAAACGGAATGCTTAAGTTCCGATAACGAATATTATGTAAAATATCTCAGGTGGGCGCCTAATGTCCCCGGTCCCCGCGATTTCGATTTTGAGAACGCGCGCCACTGGCTGGTGCCGGTGAGGGTGAGCGATCGGATGACCAGCTTGTCGGAGCCGAATAGTGGGGCGCACTATAGTTAGGCTGCCGAGAATAGCTGGGGGCTGGAGCGGAGTATGCCGGACGAGTGGAAGGCGCGGAATAACGAGGAGTGCTGTAACCGCCGCTGTTATAAATCTCCTGGCGCGAATAGCTAGGGTCGCGCTGTGGCCGCTCGCGCACGATAGGGGGTGCGATTTGCAGCGGCCGACTGTAGGATGACCCTGTGTCCCTATAGGTCTGTCGTCCTGAGTCATAATTACGAGGCGATGTGGAATAACCACTTGCATTTCCGTATGACTGCCGATTATCCCGCGGCTGCGGTGCCGGGGCTGACGGTGGCGGTTGAAAGCGCGGCTGGTTATGGGGCTCGGGCAAGCTACGATTCTGCGGAGTTCCGAAGCGGCTCCATCCAGAACCGTTGTCTTGAACCGTGGGGCGTTGATACTGTGCTTTAGGTGGCTGCTGTTGAGCCTGTGCGGGGTTGCCAAAACGGCTCCAGCCTGAACCGTCGCGCGATGCTGGCTGACCTTGGTATTGCGGCGCGGGCTGATAGGCTGGCTGACGGCCCGCAGATCGTCCCGTCCCCCCGAAGCGGCTCCAGCCGGCGTTTCCAGGCTGAGCGGAAGACGGTTGCGCTGGATTCGCAGGGGAACCGCGATACCCCGCCCCGTTCTGAACTTGCGTGGGCACGTTTACGTTGCCTCGAACCGGGTCAGCCTGGCGCCACCGCGAATTCGCGCCAGTGGGCGCAGCCGATTGCGCGCCACTGAGTGCCGTCGCCGGATTCGACCGGTAGTCGGCGGGGTTGACGCGGGCCACATTCCCGCTGGGACCTGTCAGCGTCTGAGCGCCGCCACGTGGATTCTGTCCCGAAAGGATCTGCCTGCTGGCCTGTTGTAGATTGCGCTGTTGCTCAGCGAAAGGCACCCGATTTACCGTCGCTGGCTGTGTATGCGTAAAAAATTGCTGTTGACCGGGACTCGTGAAGTTTCCTCTCGCAATCGCAGCCGTTTGCCGGTCGGAATAGCGCAGAGCGTTGTTTGTAGGAACCACGGGAACCACGCCGGTCACGAGATTCGCTTGTCGAATCTGTTGCCCCGGTATATTAATGCGATTGTTGAACCTTCCGTTAGCAAAATCCTGAGACGAAACGCCAGTAATTCCGTTGGTGACGTTCGCATTTCGATAAATATTCGTGATGTTTGTATTGTTGACGATATTGACGTTATTGATGACAGTTTGACCATAACCGCCGCCATAATAGCCGGGTCCATACCAGGGGCGATACGCCTCAAATGGAGCGAGCGGCACCCACCCAACGTTGCCGAAACCGATCCCAAATCCTAAGCCGCCACCGTAACCGCCGCCGAAACCAAAGAATGCCACCAAAGCGGGCCTCCAGAAGTGACGCTCATAGGAGTTTCCTGGATACCAGCACCAGCCGTTAACGCCGCTAAACCAGCTACCATAATGGTACGGGGCCCAGCCCCAGGGGTCTGTGCTCACCCATGTCCATCCATAAAAATCTTCCCAAACCCATCGGCCTTCGCGATATGGCGCCCACCCGGCCTGCACGCGCGGAGCCCAGACATTTCCGTAAGTCGGATCCTGCACCCAGTTCCCATAAGAATCGAGATCTTCGGCACCGGAAATGTCCCGGCTCACATAGCGATAGCTGTCGGATCTCTCCAAATCGCGATCACGGTGCTCGTTCCAGTTATCCCAATCGTCGCGGCCCTCGGCATTCAGAATTTGAAATTCAGGGTTGGAAGATGAGCCGCGAGCCACAAGGGTGCGTCCGGCGGGTACGCGCTCAACGCCCTGAGGCGTATAAACTTCAGCTTCGCCAGAATTAACCGTAATACGTGTTTCGCCATTTTCGGAGACATAAACTCGGTAGCTACCGCGGCGCAACGGCCGCAACGAGACCGACGGCGTGCTGATCTCAACCTGAGCATGATCGTTCTGCATCACGCTGAACGTAGCCTCGCCTCGGGACATCTCCATTTGAATGCGATTGGTATCGATACCCGTCAGATGCACTTCCGAGTTGGAAGCGAGCCGCAGCCGGTCTGCATAGTCGAACTGAACCTCGGCGCGTGAGCGGGGTCCGGTAGACACAGAATCTTGCGCCATTAGCGGAGCGTTCACGGCAGCAGCAATATAGTCGCCGGAATCGGCGCGCCGAACGGCCACATCGCCATTCAATAGGCTAATACGGGCCACACCGCGGCCAGGCTCCTGCTCGTTATCCTGAGCGGCGGCGGGCGTAACACAAATTGCAGACGATAGAAGGAATGCTGCGAGGACCCCCCCCGTGTTGAAAGACAATTTTGTTCGAAGTGACATTGGGTTCACTAATACTTCCGGTAACGTTAAGGCAGCGCGGGTACCATTCGACAAACCCAATGTTTTCATAAGCATAAAGCAATCAATGCTCGCCGAAAGATGGCTGAAAACCACCACCCCGGCCACATTCAAGCGAACGTTTGCTCTAGTCCTCCTGGCGCAATCGCATGCAAAAGTGTATCATTCTGACGAATTGATGAGCCAACGTCTTCCAATCCTAATGACCCTCTCCGTCCTTGCGATGTCCGCCGCCACTCCAGATTCCGTCCGGTACAACATTAAGTTCCCTGCCCCGCAGACTCATTACGCCGAGGTCTCCGCCGACATTCCGACCGGCGGCCAGCCTTCTCTAGAGCTATTCATGCCGGTGTGGACTCCCGGCTCTTACCTCGTTCGGGAATATGCGCGAAACGTCGAGAGCATGTCCGCGAAAGACGGTGAGGGAAATTCGCTGCCAGTCGAAAAAAGTCGCAAGAACAGGTGGCGCGTGGGCACCAATCGCGCGGCCCGCGTGTTTGTCGCATACAGGATTTATTGCCGCGAGATGTCGGTGCGAACGAATTGGGTAGACGAAGACTTTGCGCTTTTGAATGGGGCGGCGACTTATCTTACGGCAATGGAATTACTTAACCACCCATATGAAGTAACACTTGAACTTTTGCCAGCCTGGAAGTTAAGTCAAAGCGGCTTGATTTCAGGTGGATCCAACCGCTATGTGGCTCCAGACTACACCACGCTGGTGGATTCGCCGATCATCGCGGGCAGCCCGGCATCATATCCCTTCCTTGTGAGTGGCAAGCCGCACTTTCTGCTAAACCAAGGCGAAGGGGGTGTATGGGACGGCCAGCGTTCCGCTCGAGACGTCGAGACACTCGTCCGCGAATACCTGCGCATGTGGGGCAGCCTTCCGTACGACAAGTATGTCTTCCTCAACCTGATCACCGAGTCGGGGGGCGGCCTGGAACACAAAAATTCATTCGTGATCATGACCAGTCGTTACGCCACGCGCACGCGGCTCGGATACCTGGGATTTCTGGACCTTGTCAGCCACGAATATTTCCATCTATGGAACGTGAAGCGTCTGCGCCCGGTGGAACTCGGTCCTTTCGACTACGAGACCGAGGTTTACACTAAAGGACTTTGGATTTCCGAGGGCTTCACCGATTACTACGGCATGCTTGCCGTAAAGCGCGCCGGACTCTGCACCCGCGACGAATACCTGGGTATTGGCAGCCCCACGGAAACGGTCGGCAGTTCTCTCTCTCGACAAATTGAGGAACTACAAACGACCCCGGGACGGTTAGCACAGCCTGTCGAGATGGCATCGTATGACACCTGGATCAAGTTCTACCGTCCCGACGAAAACAGTAAAAACACGGGCATCAGCTACTATACTAAGGGCGCGGTGATCGCCTGGCTCCTCGACGCCAAGATCCGGAAATCAACAAATGGGACGAAGACATTGGACCATTTGATGCGCCTCGCCTACGACCGCTACTCCGGCGGGAAAGGCTTCACTTCCGCGGAATTCCGCAAAACCGCGAGCGAGGTTGCCGGAGCCGATCTGAGCGGATGGTTTGTGGAAACGCTCGATACGACTCACGAACTCGATTACAACGAAGCTCTCGACTGGTTCGGCCTGCGGTTTAAGAAACCTGAACCGCCGAAAAACAACGTGGCGGCGAAATCGACGCTCGGTGCGGTTACGCGCACGGAAAACGGCCGGTTGATCGTCGCCCAAGTTCCGCGCGACACCGCGGCCTTCGATGCGGGGTTTAGCGCCGAGGACGAGATTCTGGCGATCGACGGCTTTCGCGTTCGCCCCGAGCAATGGGCACAGCGCATGGAGCAGTATCATGCGGGCGACAAAATTTCGGTGCTGGTTGCCCGCCGCGACCGGCTTGTGCGGCTCGACGCGACCCTGCGCGCTGAACCCGATCGTCTATGGCAATTGGAGGTGCTCCCGACCACCACGCCGGAGCAAAGGCAGCACCTGGATACTTGGCTGACGCCGGCTACTGCGCCATCCGCCATCCCGACACGTTAGGCCAGCGTTTCAACTCCCCTGCCGCCCATGCGTTGGTTTTCCCTTTGTGGCAAGTCACGCACGCGTTCGGAATTTGATACCGCTCGCTAATTGCCGGCGTGATGAACCGGAAAGTGTGGCTGCGGACATTCACGTCCGCGATGGTCTGCGCAATCGCCGGCATGTGGCACGCCGCGCATTCGCTGCCCGCGCTTCCGGCTTTGTGGTGGGAGTGCTCGGCCATCGACCCGCGTGGCCCGTTGGGAGACTGCGGCCCGTGGCAGGTGAGGCACATCTCGTTGCCAGGCCTTACCAGATCGGCGGAGTACTGCGTGCCATGCACATCGTGGCACTGAAAACACTTCACGCCGCGCGTGTGCATTATGCTCTGCACGAAGTCGTTGCCCTGCATCCGGTTTTTGTGAGCCGATCCTTCAGCGAAATGAGTGAACGTCGTCTCGCCGAGTCGGTGCTCCTCGAGCTTCCAAAAATCGCTCAACCGATTGCCCGGCTCGAATCCCACTGGCCAATCGTAATATTTGCCTTCAATCGGATTTCCCAATGGCTGCCCTTGCGAATGGCACTGGATGCAGACATCATTTGCGCGCACGAAATCCAGCCGTCCAGGATTGACAATATTGTCGCGTGACGGTTGCTTTACGTGTGCTGCGCCGGCCCCGTGGCATTTCTCGCAGCCTACATTCCACTCGGTCACCTGCTTGGTCTGAATGTTGTAATTCACCGAATGACATCCGTCGCAAAGAGGACCGGTCGGGCGCTGCATCTGGTCGGCGGGGTAATGCGGCACCCACCAATCGGAGCCGGGCTTGACATAATACGGCCGCCAAACGGCATTGCGCACATCCCACTGCGCGGGAAGCACAAAATAATCCGAGCCAGCCTTGGCGAAATAACGCTGCTTCCACTTGCTGCCGTAAGTGAAGACGATATCTTCTTTTCGGAAAGTGACCGCCGGATTGGGCTTGGAAAAATCACCCAGAATGGCTTCCGGATGGACTTTCACGTCTTGCAAGATATTCGCCATGCGCGTCTTGCGCCAGCGTTCGTAGGTCGCCGCATGACACGGGGCACAAGCTTGCGACCCTGCGAACTCGCCCGTCTGCGCTCTCGCGGCAGGCATGAATAATAGTAAAGCGATGAGCACCAGTTTGCCCCGGCCGAGATTCATGGTAGCTATAATGTTAACTCATAGCCGTTGCGCCTTACTTTCTGACATACCCTGTGGCGGCCGACCTTCTTCCGCCCATTCGGTGAGCCTCGTCGGAGAGCGCGTGAACACCGCTCGCATCAATCCAGCGGTTATAGAAGTTAAATAACGCGCATACCGTAAGGGCGTAATAAATAGCTTCGTCCGTAAAGCCGGCCGCGCGGAGAAGTGCCATGTCTTCGGCGGCGATGCGATGCGAGTTGTGATTCACCTTATCCACGAACCGAAACAGCACTTTCTCTTTTCCACCGAGGCCCGAAGTTTCCAAATCGCGCAAGACGCCAGCCACAAATTCTTCACCCGTCGCCGATCCGGTGGCCTTTTCGTTTTCCAGAATGACCGCCGCGACCGCGGCGTGGGCCTTCGTTCAAAACGGGCAGTGATTGCGTGCCGACGTGAAGGCCGCAATCAACTCTCTTGTCCCCGGACTCAGAGGACCGGGTTCACGCATCATTTCCTGCGTGAAGCGAGCCAGATGATTCGTCGCCTCCGGCTTGAACGCAAACATGTGCCAGATTTGCGGATACTCCTTGCCCGCGGCTTGCATCATGCGGACGCTGTCCAGATAGGGACTGGGCTGCGCGTGGTTCTCTACATCAGGGAGAAACATCGGATCCATTTTCGGTTCGGTCATCTTAGCCTACTTTCACGCGCATTTTCTCTACGTACCGAATCCAGCTCGCCTCCGCACCATCCTTGTCGAACTGATGCTGCCAGTAGAACTGAAACTCTTCCAGTTTTTTCTTCTCGCGTTTATCCAGAAAACTTTTGGCCACTTTGCGCGTGCTCGCACTCAGCAGCCCTCGCGCCGTAACGCAATCGTTGATATCCCCAAGAGCGTTCTGGATTGGACGCAGACTGTCCAGGCGATTCCCAAACGTCGGACCGCACAACTCTCGGAACAGCTCGAGGGTGTATCGAAACCGCTTGGTTTTCAGACGAAAGCGGTGCAGACTTGGGCCGACCTTCTCGGTCGCCGCGGCAATGCGTCCAGCCTTGTAATACTCCGCAATCATAACCGGCAGAAAGACGTGAATATTTTCTTCTACCGTGCCATCCGACATCCATGCGGTTTTAGTTGTTTTAGACATTCAATTCCTCACGCCACTTCTGCGTTACCCCGTGCCGAATCCAAGTCCGCAAGATATCCATCAAATTTTGTTTGGCGCGGTGCCATTCCCTGTCAAGACCCTCGTTCGCGATCACCTTTGCCTTCTGCAGCAGCGCCATCGCGATGTCGCGATTGCGCACTTCCGCTGCAAGTTTCATGACTTCCCGCAGATGCTTGCGCACTTTTTTGGCGCGACCGGCAGGGAAAAAACTCTCGAATTCCCGGAGACATTCACTGAGCCGCCGGATTCCTACCCGCAGATCGTGTATCGCCTCCGCCGAACCTAGTTGAACGGCGTCGTGCGAAAGATACGCCAGTCGGCGCAATAGCGTCGACGCTTGTCCGCGTATAAACTTTTGCATATCACTCACGCTCGCGCCTTGGTAATTACAAGCGGCCGCTCGTACACCTGGCGGAACATCTCGCCATTGCGCTCCGCCGCCCAGGCTTCCAAGCCGACATCCTTGTCCGACTGCAGCTCCAGAATCACTTCCCCGTTTCGCAGGGTGCATTCAATGGAGCGCACACGCTGTCCATGGCCGCGATCCAGATTGTCGGCAAGCCGCAGCAGCGGAGAAAGCATGGTAACCACGCGTCGCGTTTCCGCATCGAGCGGCTGTAGATTCGCATGGTCGCCGGTGGGCATGGCTTTGCGATGATAGCGGCAAAGATTCGCCACCAGTTCGCGCTCCTTCGCGTCGAATCCCGGCATGTCAGAATTAAGCACCAGATAGTAGGAATGCTTGTGGTGGCTGGTGTCATTCACGTAGTGCCCAACGTCGTGCAGATAGGCGGCCGCTTCGAGAAGCCTGCCGTAATGTGCTGGAAGATTGTGAAGCGGCTGCAACCCGCGAAACAGATCGTTTGTGAGGCGCGCCACTTTCCGGGCGTGCCGCAGCGACACGCCGTATTTCGTGCTCATCGCTTCCACAATTTCGCGTTGATCGCGGTTCAGTTGCGCCAATTCACGCCCCGCGCCGCGCGCATGCAGATCCGCGATAATCCCGTCGCGAACGCCCGCCGCACAATAGTAAAGCGAAGGCAGGTTCAGGGATTGAAGGACGGACAATAACACCGCGGTCCCTGGAATGATGATTTCCGCGCGCCTCGGTCCGATGCCCGCAATTTTTCTCCTTTGTTCAAGACTGCTGCGGCACAGATCTTCATATAGTTTTCGCAACTGCGAAGAACTCGCCCGTACGCGGTCGGCCGAATCGCGCTTTGCGCGCGGTATCTGGTTCACTGCCGACACGACGGCCGAAGCCGTCGCCGCGGTCGCAATCACCCGGTCCACTTTTTCATTTCCTACGCGTGTCACCGCGGCCGCGAGACGCTCATGTATGTACTGCTCCAGGCGGTGTATCTCGATCTCGCGTGGCGGGTCCGCCTTCAGAAAAAGCTCGGTCAATCGCAGCGCGCCTAGCGGCTTCGAGAATGCCTGCGCCACGTGGCCTTTTTCGCTCAGAATAATTTCGGCGCTGCCGCCGCCAATATCGACGATCAGCACGCGCTGCGACGGATGCGGCCACCGGCTCTGTACTCCCAGGTGAATTAGACGCGCCTCCTCTTGCCCGGAAATAATCTCGACGCTTGTCCCGATGGCTTGCGAGGCGCGCGTTAGAAAATCCTTCTGATTGCTGGCATCGCGAACGGCGCTGGTGGCGACCGCGCGCACGCCGACCACATTCAGCTTCTTATACTGCTGTGCCATTGTCGTAAGCAGCCCGCATACCGTGTCCATCGCCTCCGCGCTAATCCGGCCGGTGCGAAACACACTTAATCCCAACCGCGTGACTGCCCGTTCGGATACCAGAATTTGGGGCGGTTCGCTCGAGGTAACTTCCGCCGCTTCCATTCGCAGCGAGTTGCTTCCGATGTCGATGGCGGCGTATCGCGGCATATATAAGTTATGATACGCGGGCCTCGGCAATTACGCGGATGACCTCTCTTTAGCCCCCGGGCAAATTCTAGAATCTAAAATATGTATTTAATCAACCGAATTTATAATTAACTAACCGTCAACAAATGTCAGTTACCTAACAAACATTTCGCTTGTACCTAAAAATTGTTTTCTCACGATTTCGTTTCGGGTTTACGATAACGTAGGTTCTGTCTAAATCAGCCTTGGTGGAATGAAGAAACTTATGAAAATGGTCAGCTTTTGTTTGTTAATTCTTTCGATTTCGGCTCGTAGTTCGTATGCGGGTGCTGTCAGTATCAGTCTCGGGACCGCGGACCCTTTTGCCCTCCTCGGTGGGTCCACTGTAACGAATACAGGCCCGTCGACAGTTCACGGAAATTTAGGCGTATCGCCAGGGACCGCGATTACGGGCTTCCCTCCCGGGATCGTCACGGGAACGATTCATTCGTCCGATGCTGTAGCGTTACAAGCTCAAAGCGATCTCACGAACGCGTACGTTTCCGCGGCGGGTCAGCCGTGCGGTGTCAACTTAACAAACCAGGATTTAGGGGGGCTTACACTCACGCCGGGCGTCTATTGTTTTGGCTCGTCGGCACAATTAACCGGAACGCTGACACTCAACGCCCAGGGAGATCCGAATGCGGTCTTCTTATTCCAAGTTGGAAGCACGCTGACGACAGCCAGCGGCTCGTCTGTCGTTTTTACCAATAGCGGCGAAGGCGACAGCCTTTTTTGGCAAGTCGGGAGTTCGGCGACTTTAGGAACCTCCACCGTCTTCGCCGGAAACATACTCGCACTCACCAGCATCACCCTGAAAACCAGTGCGAGTATTCCATGTGGCCGCGCTCTGGCACGAAATGGAGCCGTCACCATGGATACGAATAATGTCTCAATTGACACAGAGGGTTGCGAGGCAGGCCCTATTGCCGGAGGCACAGCGCCGGAGCCGGGGAGCGCGACACTGCTTAGCGGCGGTCTTCTTCTCAGTCTGTGCGCGTTCAGGTGGCGATCGCGGAATCTGAGATACACGAACCGGCTATAATACGGTGGGCGGTTGTTGAACGCCGCGCACTATGCCACTCTTCGCGCCCAACCGATTCAAGGGCAAGCTCATTGTAGTTGAAGGTATCGATGGGTCCGGCAAGTCCACGCAAATCGCGCTTCTCAGCCAGTGGCTGCGCTCGCAAGGTTACGCCGTGGCTTTCAGTGAATGGAACTCCTCTCCTTTGGTCCGCGAAACTACCAAACGCGGGAAGAAGAAGCAGATGTTCACGCCTTCCACCTTCAGTCTGATTCACGCTACGGACTTTGCCGATCGCACCGAGCGCTATATTCTTCCGCTGGTGAAAGCCGGGGCTATCGTCTGCGCGGACAGGTACGCCTACACGGCGTTCGCACGCGATGTGGCCCGCGGGGTAAGCCGCCGCTGGGTGCGAAATCTCTACAGCTTCGCTATTCGGCCTAACTTGAGTTTTTATTTTCGGGTTCCGCTCGATGTCGCTATTGGCCGAATACTAGGCGCCCGCGACGCCATCAAGCACTACGAGGCTGGCATGGATCTCGGACTCAGCCGCGACGTGGAAGAGAGCTTCCGCATTTTCCAAGGCCGCATTTTGGACGAATACGAAGCCATGGCCAAAGAGATGGGGTTTCATATTATAGACGCCACTCAGTCCATCGAAGAGCAACAAAAGCAGATGCGCAAAATCGTGATGCAGGGCCTCGCCGCAAGCGGCAAGTCTGGTGTGCTGCATTCTGGTGCGCTGGAACGCGAACGTGCCTATAAAGAAACCCCTATCTCCCCTCCAGTTTTTTGAAGAGCCACTCCCTGGCGTGGTTCTTGAAAATCTTCATGGAAAGCTGATCGTCATCGAGGGCCCTGATGCGGTCGGGCGGTCGACGCAAGTCACTCAGTTGCGCCAGTGGCTCGAGCAGGAAGGCCACGCCGTTCTCGATACTGGCATGGCCCGGTCTGCTCTTGCTGGAAAGGGGATTCAGAAGGCCAAGGAAGGCAACACCTTTGGCGCCGTCACCATGACGCTCTATTACGTCACCGATTTCGCCGATCGCCTGGAAAATGAGATCATCCCCGCCTTGCGAGCGGGTTTCGTGGTTATCACGGATCGCTACACATACTCCATCATGGCGCGTGCCATCGCCCGCGGTGAAGACCGAAAATGGATCGAGCAGGTCACCGGTTTCGGACTTAGGCCCCACGCAGTTTATTACCTGCGCGCCGAAGTAGACGATCTAGTGTCGCGCGTCGTCGTTGGCCGCGGCGCTTTCGATTATTGGGAGAGCGGGATGGATTTTCGCTTCGGGGACAACATGTTCGATAGCTTCTGCAAGTACCAAGCGCGACTGATCCGCGCGCTCGATGGCATGGCCAAAAAATACGATTTCGTAACGCTCGATGCCACTCGACAGCCAGACTTAATCTTTCGAGATCTGCAGCGGCGAATTGGAAAAATGAAGTTGCCTAGAGTGAATGGCGCCCCTAACCCTGCGAATGCCGGCACGATACGGAGGCGGGCTACAGTCGTTACCGTCCGCTAAATGAACCTCTTCGTTCTTCGTCACGGCATCGCTGAAGACTCCGCCCCGGGGGGGCGCGATTCCGACCGCGTACTTACGTCGGAAGGCCGCGAGAAACTGCGCTCTGTGCTCAAGTCCGCCGCCAATGCGATGGAGACTCCATCTCTAATACTGTCGAGCCCCTACGTGCGCGCCAGGCAGACCGCCGAGGTCGCCGCCTCCGTGCTCGGCTATTCCGAGACCATCGTCAACACTCGAACTCTCACGCCCGACGCAACGCCGCACGATGTGTGGGAGGAGATTCGGACACACCGCGATGAAGCGCGCATTCTGCTCTCTAGTCACGAGCCGCTGGTTAGCCGGCTTGTCAGCTACCTATTGGGCGCGCCCCCATTGCAGGTCGAGATGAAAAAGGCCGCTCTGGTCTCGATTGAGATTGTCGCGTTCCACGGGGAGCCGCGCGGCGTTCTAAAGTGGATGCTGACGCCGAAGGTAGCGCACATCGCATGAACGTCCACAAAGCCACTGGCGAGTATGAAGCTTGGCTTGCGAAGCAGATCACGATCGTTCCCGCCGACCTCTCGCTGAAGCACCGGCAAATGTCCGCGTCAGCTTTTTTCTTTTTGCGGGCCACCTTTTATCGGTGGATGCAAATCTTTCCAGAAGTCTGCGGCACTTTCGCAAAAGCTCCCAAAGTGCTTGGCGTCGGCGATCTTCACGTTCAGAATTTCGGCACTTGGCGCGATGTGGAGGCTCGCCTGATCTGGGGCATTAATGATTTTGACGAAACATACATGCTGCCTTATGCCGTCGACCTGATTCGACTATCCGTGAGTGCTCATATGGCCGTTCGCGACGCGCATTTGAGTATTGGTGCCAAGGACGTTTGCGACGCCATTCTCGATGGGTACCGCGCCGGCTTGGCTAGCGGCGGAAAGCCTTTCGTGCTCGCCGAGGATCATACATGGCTGCGTCACATGGTCAGCGGCGATCTGCGCGATCCGATTCCTTTTTGGGAAAAACTCGATTCCCTGCCCCGCGCACGTGGCAAGGTTCCCGGCACGGCGGAGGAGGCTATCGAACACCTCATGCCCGCCAAGAATTTGAAGTATGAGGTGGCACATCGCGTTGCGGGGCTTGGCAGCCTGGGCCGAGAACGGTATGTCGGTCTCGCCGATTACGCCGGATCGCGCATTGCTCGTGAAGCCAAAGCGCTGGCCCCCTCCGCCTGCGTCTGGGTGGATGGCGGCAAATCGCGCAAGATCTTTTATCAGCAGATTCTTGATGAGTGCGTTCGCGCCTGCGACCCATTCGTGCGGCTCAAAGGCCGTTGGATTGTGCGCCGGCTCGCACCCGACTGTTCGCGCGTCGATCTAGCGACCATTCCCAAGGAGCGCGACGAGAGCCGTCTATTGCGAGCCATGGGGTGGGAGACGGCAAATGTCCATCTGGGAACGGCTGGCGCTGCGAAATTTATCGTCAAAGACATGGACAAGCGCGACAAGCGATGGCTGCACGAAGCTGCGGAAGCGATGCTTGCGGCCACGTTGAAAGACTGGGGCGCTTGGCGCAAGGGTTAGAGGGGGACATCATGTTTGCTTCGAAAGTCGCCCGGGCGACGACGAACGACGGTGCAGGTTCGACGAACATCTCGGCGCACGACCGTTCGAAGTTCGTAACACATCGTCTTGGGCACGGAGCCGTACCGGAAGCGGATTTCCGTCACGACGGAGCGGATCGAGATGCCTGCGCAACCCAAGGCCCATCATGGAATTTGGGCAAAATTCCGCTATTTTCCTCCGGCCAGTCAGAGATCCACAACATGCAGCCGAAACTCGCTGTTGGGGAGGTCGACGACCCGCTTGAGCAGGAAGCGGATCGTGTTGCCGATCAAGTAATGCGTATGGCAGATTCCGAACACTCAATCGCGGCCGCGCCGCTGCAACTTAGCCGCAAGTGCGCCGATTGCGACGAGGAGGAGCATAAACTACAGAAAAAGACGACAGGAATCGCCCGTGGCGCGAATCAGGCACCCGCCATCGTACATGACGCGCTGCGCTCACCGGGGCAGCCATTGGACGCGCAAACCCGAGCGTTTATGGAGCCGCGTTTTGGCCGTGATTTCGACCATGTTCGGACCCACACCGACGGGCTGGCTTCGGCCTCGGCCAGCGCGGTCGACGCTCTGGCTTACACAGTTGGACACAACATTGTCTTCAGTTCGAATCGGTACGTGCCCTCCACTGAGGCGGGTAAACGGCTGCTCGCACACGAACTCGCACACGTCGTCCAGCAACGGCCAGAAGCATTGGGACCGGATCGGCATAGTCAGGCTGGGGTCGGGACGATGACTGAGGCGGCACAGCCGGTGCTTGCCCGGGCCCCGGCAGCTGGACATTGCGGCGGATCGTGGACATGCGAAGCCACTCCCTGTAAGCAGCCAGACATTGTTGGGGATGGTGGCCCCTCAAATAGCTGGGAACTCGATTTGAATATCGACACGGACGTTGAAAAGTCAACCGACATCAATCGGCCAAGCGACGTCGGTCACGCTAATGTGGTCTTTAAAGAATCGAACGGCACCAAATATTCCTTTGGATTTTACCCGCGTCCCGACGTTCCGCCGAATGAATTTATTTCAATGGTGCCGGGGTGCATCGCCCATCCCGATACCACGCACAATGCATGTTTCGATTACACCGAGAACTATAGTATTTCACAACAGCAATACAGCGACGCGCTAACCTTTGCGCAAAATCTGTGCGTACTCACGCCTAAATACGCGCTTTTTACTAGCAATTGCACAACTTTCGCGGTGGACGTCGCCAAGAAGGCCGGGCAGTCTCCGCCTTCGCCCAAAGGCCCCGTTCTGGCCGGCACGAAGCAATCGGACAACCCCAATACGCTCAAGGAGGGATACCTCGACCTGCATGATCCGACGCGCAATCTCAAAAGCGACTCCGAAATCCGCGATTGGATCTCCGCCCACAATTCGTCAGACATCGCCGCCGTGCGTACCGACCAGAAAATACGGCTGTTGAATCGCCTGCTGGATGGCTGGGTTTCCGACGACGATGTCGCCGCCTTTGAGAAAATATGCGCTAGCGTGGAGACGACCTCGGAGCAGAAGATATTACAGAACAAGTTGGGGCCGCGAGAAGCGGAGCTAAATTCCGTGCAGGGAGCCCGTGTCCACAAGGCGCTGTTCATTGTGATTGACACGCCCAAACAAGCTCCGGGAACTGCCCAGGGCTGAAGACTAGGCTTATTGGCGAAAAGTTGAAGTAAGCTATTTCACTGCTTGTAACGCCGGCTGCGCCCATGACAGTAAGAAATTTCCCACCTCAGGGACTTGCGATGCCAGTAGTGTTAAGAGCGGCAACCCGCCAAACGCCAGTAGCCGGTATACGAAATTTCGACTTAATTCATTTGGCCTCGTATTGCTCAGACGGCTGAGCAACGGATCGCGGTCCATCGCCGCGAACGCGGAGAATACCAAGCCCCCAATGGCCAAAAAAATGAATACCAGTGCTATTCCAATGCCGCGCTTGCCTTCAAAAGGGTAAAGGGTCAATGCCGCTACAAGCAAAATAAAGCCATACGTCAGGAACTCAAGCGAAGAACGCATAATCCACAGGGAGTATCGGATAAAACCTACACACCGCAGCACGATAAATTCCTCTCTTACCAGGACCGTCTTATTTTCGTGCCATTCGGATGGGACTACGTCGGCCTTCTCCCGCGAGTTAAATGTGTCCGAAGCTCCTTCTGTCCATTTGTCGGTTAGAGCTTCCACAACAACTAGCAGAGCTTTGTTCAGCGCCTCATTGAGTTCTTGCACCTTGTTGTAGACTAACTTAAAGTCTCTCTTTGGGGTGGTGTCTCAGTTTGAAAGGGACACGATTTCTTCTAGCGACCACACATGATCGGAAACCCCAGCAGCCATAGCCGGAGTAATTCGAAGGGATTTGTGAATGCGGGCATAGTTGTAGTGCATGAGGTGAATGGCAACCGAAGCGCTATGGTTCTCGATCTTTTTTGAAAATCCATTTGTTAATCTCGTGAATCTTCGCGAGCCCATCCGTAGAGTCAAATTCGCCCGTTCAATGTAACTCGTGGAAACATGGTTAGGATCAGGATAGCCGACGATTTCCTTCTTTTCGCATCCGAGGCATTCTGCGGGACTGTAGCGCTTCTGACCTTCCGAGCTATCACCGTAGATCTTCACGAGCTGAGCGTAATCTACGTCGCCCTTAAATGCTCTTTCAACGGCCTGTAGGTACACAGAAAGTCCATCGCTGGTTAGTTGAATTCTTTCCGCAAGTCTCGAAGCTAGATCATTCACGAAGAGACGCGCCGTGACTCCGTCGCGCGGTCCAATTATCCACGATGGGATTAGTTTCGAGTCGGCATCAATAGCCATCCATGTCCACACATCGCCAGCAAAAGGTTTTTTCGCTGCGATCTCCGGAGTGACGTTCTTCGCCTTGGCGTAACAAAAAGCCCAGATTTCATCAACCTGAACAGCTGAGGTTTACGAGGTTCTCGTCGAGGTAACTCGACGAAGCGGCTCCGACTTCGACAAGAAGTTTAGTGACGGTGTTTATAGAGACATCCGCCATTCGGCTCGTCGAACGCAAACTGTTGCCCTCAACCATCATTCCTAGGATCTTGGCCCGTTCGGATGCTGAAAGGCGATTCATATTATTATCGTAGGCTGTAATCTCCCAGTTGTCAAGCATAAAAATCATATTGATACGGAATCTTGCAATGTTGATTTCCGGATGGTACCATATTGAAATCCGGAGTGACAACGTTATGATGTCCGAAGAGCAAGCCAGCCTGTTCCCTGATCCCCCATTACCAGGTATTGCAATTACCGAAATGCAGGCCGACTTGGTAACGCGCATCGAAGAGGGTCAATTTTCAGAGGTCAAGGATAAGATGATCTCTCCTAGCAAACTCAGCCATACTATCTCAGCGTTTGCGAATACTGATGGCGGTGAGCTCTACATTGGCATTGGAGAACAGCTGCTGGGGGGAAACGTGAAACAGCGCGTCTGGAATGGGTTTTCAGATATCGAAGCCGCGAATGCGCACATGGCAACGTTCGACAAGTGCTTCCCGCTGGGGAACGACTTCCAGTACGAATTCCTGCGATGCTCGGTGCGTAAAGGCGTGCTCCTTCATGTCCTGGTGAATCGAACATCGAGGATCATGAAAGCTAGTGATGGAATTCCGTACGTCCGACGAGGAGCTCAAAACCTTCCTCAAACAAAACTTGAAGAGTTGCGGCGACTTGAATACACAAAAGGTGTGGCATCTTTCGAGGGCCACACCGTAAAAGCCCCAAAGGAACTAATTACGGAGTCTCCGGTTACGCGTGATTACCTGAACCATGTGGTGCCGACTGCGGAACCGGAGTCGTGGCTCCGGAAGCAATCTCTCATTTCGAACGAAATGCCAACCGTAGCCGGGCTCTTACTGTTTGCCGAAGAGCCTCAGGCCCAAATTCCTAAGCATTGCGGGATTAAGGTATATCGATATGAGACCAACGAGACAGAGGGCTATCGCGATGTTCTGTCGTTCGTTCCCGTAACGATAGAGGGCTGCCTCTACAGCCAGATTAAGGATGCAGTCTTAAGAACCGTG
The DNA here is from genome assembly GCA_025358575.1 of Terriglobia bacterium. Classification (GTDB taxonomy): domain Bacteria; phylum Acidobacteriota; class Terriglobia; order Bryobacterales; family Bryobacteraceae; genus JANYJA01. Next base: position 22,404 of record JANYJA010000036.1, on the reverse strand, counting down.
ATGGAAGTGGAAAAGATCAAGAGGATGGGAGAGTCCGGACTTGAAACAATTAAATACCCCAAGGAGGCGCTCCACGAAATCATCACCAACGCCGTCATTCACAGGGACTACAGTATTGCTGACGATGTGCATGTTCGGATATTCGACAACAGAATTGAAGTCCAAAGTCCGGGTAGGCTGCCAGCCCACGTAACCCCTGCCAACATCCTAAATGAGCGCTTCGCCCGTAATGGCGCAATTGTCAGACTACTCAATAAATTTCCGGACCCGCCGAACCGTGACGTTGGCGAGGGCTTGAATACCGCCTTCGAAAAGATGAACCAACTTGGCCTAAAAGAGCCGAGCATTGAAGAACGCGACAGTGATGTTTTGGTAACTATGCGACATGAGCCGCTCGCCTCGCCAGAACAGACGATCATGAAGTACCTGGAAACACACGAAACGATTCGCAATAAACAGGCGAGAGAAATAACTCACGTTCGGGACAGCGACAAGATGAAGAGGATTCTGAGCACCATGGCAGACAAGGGCGAGATTGAGGGTGTGCCGGGAGCGCAATTCGGCGGTATGAAGTATCGCAAGAAACAACGGGTGTAGCTGGCTAGCGCGTTTTACCGTCCCATCGCGCGCTTGCTGCACGCTTGGCAATCTGGGCGCGTTGTTCGGAGGTAAGCTTATCTGCTCTTGCTCTACCGCCCTTAACTCCACCAGCATGGCCCCTGTGAGAAGCGGGGGCCTTCTTTTTGGGGCTAATAGTGTCCTTCACCTCTCCCGATGCGATGTCCACCATTAGCTTACCTAGCTGATTTGGATCGCGGGGGCGCTGGTCTGGAGACTTGCTCACGCCCTGAGTATGCCACAGAAAAGAGTCCCACCCTAACGGGATCAAATCGAAACTGAGACACTACCCTCTTTGGGTCCTTCAAACTGGAGAGAGCTTTGTTCACCTCATCGATTCTTCGCTCGCCCTCTGGAATCATTCGAAGGACCTCGACTGAACGCATGGGCAACTGGAGCTTTGGTCTGGGATCGCCGGTCCACACGGTCATCCAACTGAAATCCTTCGGGAATCGGGTGAAGGAATATCTGATGGGATGCCTTTCGAGTGCCTTGAGTAATTCAAGGAGTGACCGCCACAAAGAAAGGAAGTGGGTGACGGAGAGAGCCAATAATCCGACCACAAGCGCAGAGAGAATCGCAATGATGTCGCGGAAAAGGTCAACGTCAAACGTTGCCAGTGTGCGGAAAGGATTTAGAAATACGCACCAGCAAAACACCGCGGCGGCTGCCGCCGCCCACGAGCCGACACCGATTCCAAAGTGAGGCTTAAATGGGAGGTCTAACTCATTGCACGACTTTAAGGTTGTTTTACGATCTTCTTCGAGACGCAACTGAGATAGGCGAAACCAGAGCCAGCAATACAGAGAAGCTAAAAGCAGCAATAGCGGCGGCAACGGCGAAGTTCCGCTCTCGAGGTGCACTGCCCGATAGCCGGCGAATTCGAATCTGTGTCCCGCTACCATCGGGGAGAGACGAATCAGCAGTACACCTGCTGCGACTGCGATGGCTAGCGTGAAGGGATTAAAGACAACCCACATGGCCTTCCGGCTCAGGGACGTCCATTCCACTGCGTCCCTCCATTTTTTGTCGTCCCGCCAATCCGCGGGACGCCAATTCGCGGCCCAAAGGGCTTCAGCAAAAGCTGCGAAGCAAAGAATTGCCGACGCAATGAAACCAAAGTGGCCTTGGCTATTTAGGCCGCTTGCGTATGTCGCCAGTGCTAAGAACAGACAGACGGCTGCCACCGCAAGCGAGGCTGCGCACAAGCACACTCGCCTCACGACCATTAACTCCGGTCTGCACCCCCATCCGAAAGTCCGAAACGAAGCCCTCGTCCAAAAAAAGCGGAAGAACTTTATATTCAAGGCGAAGACCAGTAAAACGTGAGCGAAGCAACCCGCGAAGACGAGCCAGAAAAATGCGAACCAGGTGTGAGGAGAGTCTTCGACCGTGAACTCCTCTTTTAGGTGCGAACCCGGGTTTGGACCATTAAGGAGGGGGCTAGTGAGATTACTTCGTTCTTGATAGGCTTTGGCGCTATTCGGATACGCTGCGACGGGCCACCATGCGTCATGTCCGAGAACGCTGATCCAAACCGGCGGTTTATGCTCACTGTGTTTCGGATCGTCCGCCGATGCAAACGGACTGGTGTAGTCGAGAAGATAATCGTCTTTTGCGGGCGGCTGATGGGGTGCGCTCTGGCATGCGGGGTCTGGATCGGTGAAAGATAAAAGAAGTGGCCCGGATGAACCCAGCAACATGCGCCGAAGCGCGTTGTACTCACCTTCGGCACCCTCGTCCGCAAATTGCGTGCGCCTCGGGGCAATTGCGCCTTTATAGTACTGATTGCGCGATACCAGCGGATATGTTGTGACCGCGAGCATGCCATTCAACCCCCAACCCGCAGAGGCACGGGCGAAAAGGAGATCTGCCCGAAACAGCACAAGACGTACATTTGGGGATAACGCGCGAAGCCCGCGGCTAACGAAGAGCGCGTCTAACGGATCGGTTGCAATGACAGCCGCATACCGGATGTGCTCTCGTTTGAGCGTTGCGGAAAGTTCGAACAGCACGGCTTCTTGCGAGACTGGCGTCTGGCGGCTGAACGAAGGAATCGTGTCCTGACCTGTATCGCGGAGATCGAGAGGTAACTCAGGGTATCTGTTGTTCTGCGGCCCCAGGCTGTTGAGGCTCGGAAGTTCGCCGGACATGTTACGCATGCGAGCAATCCCGCGCGGAAAACGCAGAATCAGAGGCGGCGGTTGCAGTGAACCCGTTCGTTTTAAAGAGTCCGGCTCTGCAATCGCCGCCCCTTGGCCGTAAGCAGTTTCATCTTCTCTCAAATACGCAAAAAGCGGCGATCCAGTCGGCGTGCCAGCGAGAATCGATTCGGGTAGGTATTGGGAGAGAGCGTACTGCCGCTCATCCTCGGGTGCGAGTGTGGTACAAAAGTGCGCCGGAGCCAGGTAACCTTTCGTCTCGGCAGTGGCGCCGCTCACGGAGCCGCTGATGACAATTTTGGGTGGTTGAGTTTCCCGAGGGCGTTTATCTTCATCACTGTTTAATAGGCGCTTCAGCGAAGGCAGTGAGCCGGTAAAACTCGGCCCAAGGATAGCTTCACAATCAACACCGCCACAAATGGGTAGGTTGACGCCTTTTTCCCCGAGTTCTCGCACGTATTCCCGCGCTTTAATGAAGGCCTTGCGATTAACCCCGGAAGTCGGTGTTTCGCCCACGAGAAAAATAAGAAATAATCGCTCGGGATCGTCGGAGTGGCGAAAAAGCAGGAGCCCAGGGGTGCTAACGCGCTTGTCGCGCTCTTTCTCAGCCGCTTTACGTTTCTCCGACTCATTTTCTTGTTTTTCGTCAGGTTGCCACGGAAACCAGTAGCTGTTAAAGGAATACCGATTTTTAGCCAAATCTCCGTCAGTGGCTGCCCAGATCATGCTTTCGATGAATCGGTCGAACATCATCGAGAGATGGGTTAGTTCGGGATCGGGCACGGTAGCGATGAGAACGGTCAGCTTCGCGGCACTTCCTTCTACGCAAAACTGCTTCTTTACGGTCCGTTCTTCCGCTTCAGCGGAGCGCGTGACTTGAAAATTACCCTTTGCCGTCCGGTTGAGACTGTTTAGGTTGATGTCCAGACTCAACGATTGCCGCATCTGGGGACTCGTATCGCGAGTTTCGAAGTATTTACAGACGGGTGTCCAAGGACCCATTTCGGAGGAGCTAGAGTTCTCGCCGCCCGGTAAAGGCGCCTGACTCACTTTCAAGTTTTGAGTCACTGCAGGACTCGTTCCTGGTGCCACGCCGTGATAAAACATACCTGCCGCGACAAGAAGTGTTGCGGCAGTGCCGGTTTTGCGGTCCATATTATTCACCAATCAAAGGGAATGAAAAATACTACTCCGAAATTCTAGATAACGCAATAACATTTTCCGTTATCTGAAATGACCTTCCAGTACGCTACACTGACTGGAAAGTCAGATGCGCGCCGCCGTTTCTAAATCATTCCCTAAAACTAAGAAGGACGTGGTTGTCGAATTCCGCCGGGAAATGATTTTCGAAGCGGCGGCCAAGGCATTCGGACGCGCTGGCTACGAGGCTACTTCCGTCGATGCCATCGCCGCCGAGGCCGGCATCGGCAAGGGCACGGTCTATCTCTACTTCGCGTCCAAAGCTGAAATCTATCTCTCGACAACGATGCATGAGCTCAACAAGATTCATGCGGAAACAGTGCGCCGATTCGCCGTTCTCTCGTCCTGCAAGGAAAAGATCGAGCTCTTCATTCGCATCCGCCTTGAATATGTCGAGAGTCACCGCGACTTTTGCCGCATCTATATCAGTGAATTCGGCAGTGCCGTTACGCAGCCCGATCCCATTCAGAAACAGCTTCGAAAAATGCGCCTTCGACAAGCCGATTTGCTCACCAACGCCATCTCCGACGGCATCGCCGCGGGTGAAATTCGTCAACTTCCCGCCCGCAGCGCCGCTTTCCTGATCACCGATGTGACACGGGGCCTTTTGGAACGGCGTGTTCTCGGCGGGTCGAAGTCTTACCCTGGTGAAGATTTGCGCGCGATCTTGGATTTGCTCTGGAACGGGCTGAAAGGCGGGACTCCTTAGTGTCTTCCGAAACCTTCAAGCCCACAATAAACCCTTGGATCATCGCCATCACAGTCATGTTCGGCACTTTCATGGAAGTGCTCGACACCACGGTGGTCAACGTTTCGCTGCCTCATATAGCGGGGAGCATGTCCGCATCCGTGGACGAAGCCACGTGGGTGCTTACGTCCTACTTAGTGGCGAACGCCATTATCCTTCCAATCACGGGTTGGCTCTCGGCACGGTTCGGCCGCAAGAATCTCTTAATGACTTCGGTGGTCGGATTCACGGTGTCTTCTTTTCTGTGTGGGCTGGCGCCGACCCTGCCGCTTCTCATCATTTTTCGCGTCTTGCAAGGCGCGTCCGGCGGATGTCTGCAGCCGCTCTCGCAAGCCGTTCTACTCGAAGCTTTCCCGCCCGATCAGCGCGGCAAAGCCATGGGATTTTGGGGCCTCGGTATCGTGGTCGCGCCCGTCATGGGTCCGGTGCTTGGAGGCTGGCTCACTGACAATTACAGTTGGCGGTGGGTTTTCTACATTAATATCCCGGTCGGAATTGCCTGTCTCATCATGACCAAGCTCTTCATTTTCGATCCCCCATATCTCAAGCGTGAAAAAGGCGGCGTGGATTACTGGGGAATCGGCATGCTGGCGGTGTGGATCGGCGGGCTGCAAGTGGTGCTCGACAAAGGCCAACAGGAGGACTGGATGCAGTCCTCGTTCATTCGTGCATTCGCCGCGGTGACGGTCATCGCGCTGATCGGCTTTCTGGCGCGCGAATTCATGACGCGAAAACCTGTTGTGAACCTGCGCGCCTTCAAAGACCGAACCTTCAGTGCCGGCGTTTTTCTGATGACTATTGTGGGGTTCGTGCTTTATGGAAGTCTGGTGCTGCTGCCGCTCTGGCTGCAAACGCTGCTCGGCTACCCGTCATTGCAGGCCGGGATCGCTCTGGCTCCGCGCGGTATGGGCTCGATGATCGGCATGCCTCTCATCGGCGGCCTCCTCGGAAAATTTGACGCCCGTAACGTGTTGGCCGCCGGCCTAGCACTAGGCGCCTTCACCTTGTATAAGTTCTCGCGACTGAGCCTTGATGCCGGGTATTGGGATCTCTTCTTCCCACAATTCATACAAGGGTTCGCGCTGGCGATGCTTTTCGTCCCGCTGACCACGATTACCATGAGCCAGGTGTCGCAACAGGCAATGGGAAACGCCACCAGCTTATTTAATTTGATGCGCAACATCGGCGGCAGTATTGGGATCGCCATGGTGACGACGCTCGATGCGCGCTTCGCGCAAAAGTACATCAACCAGTTGGGGGCTCACGTGACGCCTTACGATCCGCCGGCCGCGGCGCTTTTAGATGGGTTGCGCGCAAATGCCAGCGGAGCGGGGCCGGTGGCTGCAAACCAATCCGCCATCGGCACCGTGTTCGGGATGGTGCAGCGCCAAGCATCAATGTCCGCCTTCATCCAACTTTTCCTGGTGCTGGCGCTGATCTTCCTCGCGATGATTCCTTTGATTTTGATAATGAAACGGCCCTCCAAAGGCGCCAAGGCGGAAATGGGCCACTGATTGAAAACCTATATGCATACTCCGAAAATTCTGGTTTTAGCTGTCGTCCTGATTTCCGCGGGGAATGTGAGCGCTCAAACTCCGTCTCCAGCGGGTTCTGTCGCCGCCCGCGCGCCCGCGCCGGCTTCCGCCAGTGTTCAATCCAACCGTTTGTTGGGCAGCATCCCGGCGGGAACCGCGAGCTCCGGGATCCTGGATTTGACTCTCGAAGACGCGCTGGCCCGTGGCCTGAAATACAACCTGGCACTGTCCGAAGGCGATGAAAATGTGCAAACCAGCCGCGCCGAGCGCATGCGCGCTTTGAGCAAACTACTTCCGACTCTCGATATTCGCCCGTCGGTCATCGAGGAACAGGTAAATCTTGCCGCGTTCGGATTTTCAGGCTTTCCCGGCATTAAGAACATCGTCGGCCCGTTCTCCGTTTACGATGCTCGCGCGTCGCTTTCACAATCCGTTTTCAATTTCCGCAATCTGCGCAACTACCGTTCATCGAAACAGGAACTAGCGGCTGCTGAATTCGCCGCTCGTGACCTTCGCGAGCAAGTGAGTCTGGTGGTCACCGGTCTCTATCTGCAAGCCATATCGGGATCTGCGCGCCTCGAGACGGAGAGCACACAAGTCGCAACCTCTGAAACCGTGTACCAACAGGCTGTCGACCGCAAGAATGCTGGCACGGTGCCGGGGATAGATGTTCTTCGCGCCCAAGTCCAATGGCAAACGGAGCGGCAGCGGTTCATTTACTACGAAGGCGAATTCGAAAAGCAGAAACTCAACATAGCGCGCGCGATTGGCCTGCCTCTCGGGCAGCAATTACGCATTGTCGATACCGCGCCCTACACGCCTTTGACGGCGGACCTCACTATTGAATCGGTATTGCAAACGGCCTACGCTCAACGCTTGGATTATAAGGAAGCGGAAGCCTTGATCCGGGCGGCTGAACTGACGAAGTCGGCGGCCCGCGCGGGAAGGTATCCATCGGCCACCGTAGACGCCAATTACGGGGTTATTGGCCAGTCGCTCACGCACACGCATGGAACTTTCGCGGTATCGGCTGGTGTAGACATTCCCATTTTTCAAGGCGGCCGCGTTCAAGCCGATATCGACGAGGCGGATGCCATGCTGCGCCGTCGCCGCGCCGAGTCTGAGGATCTCCGCGGCAAAATCGATGCCGACGTGCGCGGCGCTTTCTTGGATTTGCGCTCCGCCGCGCGTCAAGTGGAAGTTGCCGTGAGCAATATCGATCTGGCACAACAGCAGCTTCAGCAAGCCCGCGACCGTTTTGCGGCGGGTGTCACCAACAATCTGGAAGTGGTTTTGGCACAGCAGTCCCTTGCGCTCGCGACCGAAAATCAGATCGGCGCGCTGTACGCATTCAACGCCGCCAAAGTCATGCTGGCTCGTTCGCGCGGCGACGCCGAGCAGTCTATCAAGGAATATTTGAGGAGGATCAAGTAGATGAACGCGACCGAAGAAACCGCCGAAGCTCCACCCTCTCGCGGCTTCCTGCGAGAACATCCTGTCAAGGCGGCAGCGGCGGTGCTGGTTATAGCGGCAATCGCCATCGGCGCCTTCCTGTGGTGGCAATACGCCAAGACGTATGAAACCACTGACGACGCGCAAATCGATGGTCACTTGAATTCGATCAGCACACGCGTTTCCGGCATCGTCACGGCGGTGCATGTCACTGAAAATCAGAACGTGAAGCAGGGTGACCTGATGATAGAGTTGGACCCCGCGGATTATGAAATCGCAGTGAAGCGCGCGGAGGATAATCTGCTCCAGGCCCAAGCTCAGATTCGCGCCGATGCTCCTTCCGTTTCAATTACCGCCACCACGAGCGGGACTGAAATTTCTAGCTCGCGGGCGGGCATCGCCAGCGCTGAAGCGGGTCTCGCGGCCGCCCAGCAAGATTACCAAGCCCAGCTTTCGCGCATCGCCGAAGCCGAGGCTAACAACGCCCGAGCTCAAGCGGACGTTCAGCGGTTTGCCGCGCTGGTCGCCAAGGATGAGGTTTCGCGGGAAGACTACGATCAACGGGTGGCCGCCGGGAAAGCCGCGGCGGCCGTGCTTCAAACGGTGCGCTCCTCGGCGTCCGCCGCGCAGAAAGTGATCGAGCAGCGTCAAGCTGCCGTCTCCCAAGCCCGAAGCGAACTGAATCAGGTTACTCAGAATGCGCCCCAGCAGCTGGCCGCGAAGCGCGCAACCGTCGACTTGCGTCGCGCCAGTGCCGAAGGCGGAAAGACCGCCGTGGAAGAGGCGCGGCTGAATCTAAGCTATACCAAAATCTTCGCGCCCATCGCTGGGATCGTGGGGCGAAAGTCCGTGGAAGTTGGCCAGCGGATTCAGCCCGGCCAGCAGCTAGTGTCCATCGTCCCTTTGGAAGATGTCTGGGTAACCGCGAACTTTAAAGAAAACCAGCTGCGGCGCATGCGCGTGGGGCAAAACGCCAAGATCCATGTGGATGCGTTCGATCGCGATTATGAGGGCTACGTGGACAGCATGCCGCCCGCAACCGCGGGGCGCTTTAGTGTGCTTCCGCCCGAGAATTCAAGCGGCAATTATGTCAAAGTGGTTCAGCGTTTGCCCGTGCGGCTGCGCTTCAAAAAAGACCAGGAGTCCAACCACGAGCTGCGTCCTGGAATGTCTGCCGCGCCTAAAGTGTGGATTAAATAGGACTATCGACTGTAAATTTCTTCTAAGATAGAGAGGCATGAAGTTTTTTGTCTCGGTCCTGCCCCTCATTGCCGCCTCGACGGTTCTGGTCCACGGCCAAACGTCAAGCGGTCCCAAACAGTATTATTTGTCTTTAGGGGACTCTCTGGCCCGCGGCTATCAGCCTAACGGCGACACCACGCACGGATTCGCTGATCAGTTCTATTCGTACCTGCAAACCAAGGGCGTTCCGAACTATATAAACTATGGTTGTTCCGGCGAGACTAGTACCACCTTCATCAACGGCGGATGCCCGCTGTGGAATCAGGTACGTAACGGCTACGGTCAGACTCCCCAGTTGACCGCCGCGCTCAGTTTCATAAACTCCAGGCCGAGCCAAGTTAGTCCAGTCACGCTCGATATCGGGGCCAACGATGCGCTCAGTTATTTCAATCCTTCCACCTGTGCCGTTTCAGCCACTTGGCAATCCGATCTTTCCGGGTTCGATACTCGCCTGCGCAGCATTTTGTCGCAGCTAAAAACGGCTCTCAACGGTACCGGAGATCTGTTTTTGATGAATTACTACAACCCTTATCAGAACCAGTGCGCGGGCACTTCGGTGGGGACGGTTTTTGCCACCTTCAACACGACCATCCAAAACGCGGCCTTTGACTACGGCGTCCCGGTTGCTGACGTCTTCAGCGCATTTGGAGGAGCCGCTCCTCCTAATCCTTTCCTCAGCACTTACAGTTGGATCACGACGCTGGGGGATATTCATCCCACCACCACAGGGTACGGAGTGATAGCGCAGGCGTTCGAATTTAACGCCTGTTACGCCACCGGGGACTTTTGTTTTTCGATCAATCCCGCGAACCAGCAAACCATCCCTGGTTCCTCCAATACCTTCACGCTCAATCTCAATCCGGGGCATGGATTCGCGGGATCCGTATCTTTTGCGAACTTTACGCTAACCGGTTCCAATCCGCCCTCGGGTGTAACCGCGTTTCTGCCAGCTCCCATCGCGCTGACCGGCCCAGCCTCGGCCGTCATGACGGTTGCGGTGGCGCCCGGCATCCCAAACGGGACCTACGGATTTTCAGTGAATTCGCAAAGCGCATCCTTGACGCATCTGGCCAGCTCGCAAATCATGAGCGTAGTACCGCAATACACCATTTCAATTGCGCCATCCGTAGCGACAGTAGTCCCCGGCTCAGCCGCGTCGTATTCAGTTTCGATAGCACCATCGGGAACTTTCTCAGGCGCGGTATCAGTGAGCTTGATGAATTCGCCGGCGGGAGTGAGTGCCGCGCCGCTCACGGTAGCCGCTGGATCTTCGGGCACCTTGGTGGTCTCGACTGCCAGCAATACGACCGCCGGGAACTATACCCTTGGAATCACCACCGCGCCAGTCACCGGCGGTGCCACGCAGAATTCAACAGTTCAACTGAACGTGCAGCCTCCCGACTACACTCTTTCCGCCGCTCCCTCTAGTTTGACCGTCACTGCTGGCGCAAGCGCGCCCTACACAGCTTCGGTTACGCCGGTCTCAGGATTTGCCAGCAGCGTTTTAGTGAGCCTAGCCACGCCTCCTGCCGGCGTGAGCGCCGCTCCGATAACGGTTTCGCCGGGAATGAGCGGCCCTCTCACGGTCGGGACTAAGCCATGCACAGTCGGGGGAGACTATGCTCTTACGCTGACCGGCACTGTCAGCGGGGGTCCGACTCACTCTACCAGTGTGAACTTGTCCGTGAATGCAGCCGCAAATCCGATTTATTACAAAGTGAGCGGGGGACTTCCCGCCGATACGACTGCAATGTTTTCGACGCCCCCTTCCGTCAAGGGTGACTTTTCTCTCCAAGCGTCGCCCGGGTCCCTAACCGTGTATAGAGGTTATTCCAATCTGTTCGGCATCGTTGACATTGCTGCCGATGGCTCCGGTTCGACTTCTAGCCCTGTCAAGATATCAGCATCCGCGACCGCTGTCCCAGGAACCTACTTCCTCTCCCTGCAAGGTGCCAGTTGCTCTTACAAGCACTCTACGGCCATCCTCCTCACCATCAAGTAACCAGGCCAGTGTAACGGGCCGTGCAGAACCACATCGGGCTCACTTCACCCTGGAAATACTTAGGACCAATCCAGCTCAGTTGCCGTGCTTCTATCCTCGAAAAGCCAGTTGGCAGGCCGATATTTGACATTGGAAGGGTAAAAAATGAATATTGCATTTTGGACTTTAATCGCCGCTTGCTATCTCTTGGTTTCGGTTGTTGTTGGAATGGCTTTTGGTTCCCTTTTACGTCGCGGGTCCGCGCGTTGGGAACCGGCATTCACTTCCGCTTTCGCTGCCCGCTCCAGTACCACCACTGGCACTATTCTTTCGTCGGGCTCGGATCTTTGGACTGGGCTCCGGCGGCGCTGAGAGTTTCCACGGATTATGCGTGGCCCGTTGGCGACGCTCCGCACGCCCATCAAAGTCCCGGTACAATTCAGTGTTTATTCTTACTAATCTGGCATGGTATGCTACCAGGGTCCCACCGGACAACTAAAAAGGAAAAGCTAAGATTATGAAGAAGTTGTGCGTAAATGCAATATTCACCGGATTTATCGCGCTGGGTTTGACGTCGGTTGGGGCGTCAGCACAGACAGAGACGCCGACCGTCGGGGACGTTCACCCTGACGGAAAAGGGAATGTCTCGTTACTTAGACGTGGCACGGGGATCAATTATCATGGCGGTCCGATTCTAGGAACCACCAGCCCGACCTCCCTCTATTACATTTGGTACGGAAACTGGGGAGGCAACAGCGCGACCCCCATCCTCACCGACTTTGCCAACACGCTTGGCGGCTCTCCCTACTACAACATCAACACAACCTACTATAATTCGGCTAAAGCCCACATTACCAACGCCATCACCTACGCTGGCAGCACCAATGACGCGTACTCGCAGGGTACCAATCTCAGCGACACAACGCTACAGGCCGTAGTCCAATTGGCTCTCACCAGCGGCGCATTTCCGGCTGATCCCAATGCGATTTACATGGTTCTGACTTCGCAGGACGTGAACGAAACTTCTGGTTTTTGCACTCAGTATTGTGGTTTCCACACCCATGCCACCATGTCTGGTGTCGACATTAAGTATGCGTTCATCGGCAACGGCGCGCGTTGCATTACCACTTGTGCCTCCACCAACACCACCATCAGCCCGAATGGCAACGTGGGTGCCGACGAAATGGCTTCCGTAATCGCTCACGAATTCGAAGAAGCGGCTAGCGACCCTGATTTGAACGCGTGGTACTCGACCGTTTCCGGCCAGGAAAACGCCGATAAGTGTGCCTACATTTACGGCACTGAGTACACCACGGCAAATGGCGCCAAAGCCAATATGAAGCTGGGAACCCGGGACTACCTGATCCAGCAGAATTGGCTGAATATCAGCCCAGGTTCCTGCCAAACCAGTCATTAACGTTGTTTTTGGGAGCAGGGCGGCTCCGAAGTCGCCATGCTCCCAAACGTCTGTTTTCTCACACCCCGTCTCGTTAATTCCCCTTCATTGTTTCTAATTTAATTCACGCCCCCATTAAAATACCAACAGAGGTGTTTATGAAGGTTGCACTCAATTTTTTAACGGCTATTGCGCTTCTCGGGGGATCGGCTTTTGCGGCTGAGAAAACCTGGGTTGGCTCTATCAGCGACAGCAAATGCGGCGCCAAGCATATGGCAGGCGAGCACGGGGCTAAGATGTCGAACCGCGACTGCACGGAAGCCTGCGTCAAGGGCGGCGCGAAGTATGTGTTCGCTAGCAAAGGCAAGGTTTACAACATCGATAATCAGGACTATGCAGGTCTGGCGGAACATGCTGGCCACACGGTGAAATTAACCGGCGAGATGACCGGGGATACCATCAAAGTTTCTAACGTGGCAATGTCCGGAAAGAAAAAGAAGGCGTAATAGCGCTTTAGTCTAAAACCACGCGCGGTGCCAAACTTATGGCGGCACCGCGTTTTTTTTTTGCTGGAGTAGCTATCTCGGTTGCAGCGAGCAAATGGCGATGGAAACGGGTTGCGCGCCCACCCCGATAAGCGTGAAGAGCGGGGCCGAACGTGTGCGGCGAGTTAGGCCCGCGAAAGTGGAGATACGGATCACAGCGAGGTCTCCGGAGCGGCGGTTGGCCACGAGCGCATACGCATTGTCTGGAGTGATCGCGATGGCTGCAGGATCTTCACCGACCGGGACTTGTGCGACCAGCCGGCGGCTTTGTACGTCGATCACCGTGACGTCCCCGGATTGTGAGTTGGCGACGAAGAGATACTCAGGCGAAGAAGTAGTGACTGCCATGCTGGCGGGAGTACGCCCGGCGAGAATGGTTTCTGCAACTTGCGTTTGGTAGGGGCTGACGATGGCGACGCCGTCAAGGCCATCTCCAGTGAGAAACATCTGACCGCCATCGCTGTTCAGGCAGAAATTGCGCGGTGAGAGGGCGAGCGGCAACGTGACGACGGAAGCGCCGGTGGCGGTCTCAAATAAAGAGAGCACGCGCGTGGCGGAATCGGCGGTCATGATCTGATCGCCTTTTACCGCGAAGCGGGCAGCAGTGCAATTGGCTTCGATTCGGCGTTCGATTTTTCCCGACTGCAGGTTGACGACCGCGGCCGAGTGCATTGTGGGGAGGGCGACTACGCCGCGCGTATCGGAGAGGTCAAAATCGGAAGGGATGCCAGAAAGAGCGGTGCGGGCCGCGGCATGCCAACTGGGGAGATCGACGCGCACGAGAGACGCGGGCTCGGCGCAGAGAACCCACAACGAGCGGGAATCGGAACCCAACCGCATGGAGACGGCGCGGGTGGCAACTCGCAGTTTGCGCGAGATGCGCAGCGTGGCGCAATCGAATTCGACGATTTCGCCGTTATCGGGAGTAAGCGCTATCACACGTCGTGAATCGGGGACGGAAATAACTGCCGCCGGCGCGGCACCGAGGGCGAGTTCCCGCACTAACGAGAAGCTGCTTAGATTGACCACCGCCAACGTCCGAGAGCCGGCGTTAGCGACAAATGCGTACCCGTTAAAACGGCTGGCACGCTTTTTGCAGGCGGCTAATCCGGCTAGCACGACCACAAGTTCACGACGGTTGCAGCGCTCGAGACACAACCATCCATCATATACTTGACTCCTCGTGGCGTTCGCCTAAAGGCCTTTAAGCTTATTTTTAAACGCTGATGTGTTAGCATTTAATGTTACTCAACGAGCACATTTCCCCTTTAAATTAAAGCTTATAAATGAACCTGCGCTCTCTTTTTAGCTTATTTTCATCCGACCTCGCGATCGATCTCGGAACGGCCAATACGCTGGTATTCGCCAAAGGAAAAGGGATCGTCGTCAACGAGCCCTCCATCGTCGCCCTTAACAAAAATACGGGCGAAGTGGAGGCGGTCGGCAAGGAAGCCAAGGAGATGTTGGGCCGCACGCCCGGCAATATCGTGGCGATCCGGCCGATGAAAGATGGCGTGATTGCCGATTTCAAAGTCACCGAGCGCATGCTGAATTACTTCATTCAGAAGGCGCACAACCGCAAGATGCTGGTGCATCCGCGCATTGTGATCGGCGTGCCGAGCGAAATCACGCAGGTGGAAAAGCGCGCGGTGATGGACTCGGCGTATCGCGCCAAAGCGAGTGAAGTTCACTTAGTGGAACAGGCCATGGTTGCCGCAATCGGCGCGGGTCTTCCGATTACCGAACCTTCCGGCAACATGGTGGTGGATATTGGCGGCGGCACGACGGACGTGGCGGTGATTTCACTTTCGGGAATTGTCTATTCACGCTCGGTGCGGGTGGCCGGCAACGAGATGGACGATGCCATCATGCAGTACCTGAAGCGCAAGTACAATTTGCTTATCGGCGAGCGCACGGCGGAAGCCATCAAGATGGAAATCGGCTCGGCTTTTCCGCTGGATAAGCCTCTGACCATGGAAATCAAAGGGCGCAACCTGATTGAAGGCGTTCCGAAGACCATCACTATTGAAGACGGCGAGATTCGGGAAGCGCTTTCGGAGTGCATCGCAACCATCATGAATGCGATCCGGGTGGCTCTCGAGCGCACGCCTCCGGAACTCAGCGCGGACATCAGCGACAAAGGCATCGTGCTCACTGGCGGCGGGGCGCTCATCAAGAATCTGGACCGGCGCATTCGCGAGGAGACAGGGCTGCCGGTCTCGATCGCCGACGATCCGCTGGCTTCGGTGGTGCTCGGCACCGGCAAAATGCTGAGCGACTTTAAGCTGCTCCGCAAGATTTCGATCGATTAAACTGAAGATTACGGTCGAATACGGCCTACCCTGGAGCCAATGGACACCCTGCTGAATCGCTATCGCAGCATCACTGTGCTGTTGCTGGTGATTGTGGGGCAGCTTGTCCTTCTGGCCTATCAAGTCAAAAACGAAAACGATGTCCGGTTCATTCGCGTCTGGGCGGTGTCGGCGGTGACGCCGATCGCCAAGGTGGTGGAAGATTCACGCACGGCCGTGGTGGGCGTCTTCGGCAACTACTTTGCGCTGCAAAACGTGCGCGCGGAAAACCGGCGGATGCGACTGGATAACGAGAAGCTGAAGCTGGACAATCAGTTCTTGCGATCGGAACTCGCGACGGCGGATCGCGCCAAGGCACTGGAAGGCTTCCAGAAGCAAACGCCATCGAGAATGATTGGGGCACGTATCATCGGGACGGCTACGGGCGCGGCGAATCGCGCGGTATTCGTAGACCGCGGATCGACGTCGGGCGTGGAAAAAGGGATGCCGGTAGTGACGCCGGACGGCATCGTCGGCAAGATCACATCTTCGTACCCCACCGCCTCGCAGGTGCAATTGATTACCGATCCGGGATTTGCAGCGGGCGTGATCTCGCAGAAGAATCGCGTGCACGGCGTGTTGAAGGGTCTGGGGTACGCGTCGTGCCGTGTGGACTACGTGCAGAACGAGGAAAAGGTGGAAACCGGCGAGATGTTTTTTACTTCCGGCGACGATCGCGTTTTTCCGAAAGGGCTCGCGGTGGGGCGGGTGAAAGTGGTGAAGTCCGGGCCATCGTTCAAGGACATTACCGTGGACCCGAGCGGTCTACAAAACGGTCCTGAAGAAGTGCTGATTATCGTGCAGGGCGTGCACCAGACAATCCCCGATATGCAGACGCAGGCCGCCTCGCCAACCATCTACATCGGCCCCCAGGTCCCGCCCGATAAGTCGGCGGCTCCCGCGGATCCCAACGCGCCCGCGAAGCCCCTCCTGATCACGGATGCGGACCGGTTGCGCGAGAAATACAAGTCGGTCGGCGATGCCCAACACCATGTATTTGGCGAAGGCTTGCCAGGGTCGAAGCCGCCCGATTTCAATATGAAAATTCCCGCGCCGGGCGCTGCCCCGCCAATGCCAAAGCCCCCGGTGACGGGCGCTCCGGCGGGCACGAGTCAAACGCCGCTGAAACATACGGTTGTAGCGCCGCCAACAGTGGATCAATTTGGCAATCTGGTGAAGCCCAGGATCGCGACGCAACCATCAGGGGCCGCTCCACGCAAGCTGGATGAGTTTGGACAACCGATTATGCCCGCGCCGAAACCAAGACCGAAGCCGCCCGTGGTCCCCCAAAATCAATGAGCAGTTATTCCGGCGACCGCGTTCTGCTGGGCGGCCAGCGCGAGAGCCGCATCGCGCACTTCCGCATTTGGGTATTGCTGGTGATTCCTCTACTGGCGATCCTGTTTCAAGTTTATCTCCCGCTATTTTTCAGCTCGCTGCAGTACGTGGAGATTCCGCTGCTGGTCACAATCTACTTCGCCATGATGCGGCGCGCGCAAGTGGCGGGACTTCTGCTGGGCGCGCTGGTGGGCTGCGCGCAAGATTCGCTGTCGCGCGATTATGTCGGCATGTCGGGCATCAGCAACACGCTGGTGGGATACTTCGCGGCATCCACCGCGCTGCGTATCGATGTAGAACATCCCATGATCCGGCTGCTGCTTTCGTTCGTGTTCCTGATCTTCGAGAGATTCCTGCATTGGGTGATGTCGCGTGCATTGCTCGCGCAGCAGGTTCCCTTTGACATCAAGCAAGTGGCAATGATCGCATTTCTGAACGCCGTAATTGCCGTGGCGCTCTTTCATTTTTTGGATAAACTAAAAGAGAGAAACTAGCTTTCTTCCCACTTGAGCCGCCCCTCAGCACCGCCAGAACTCGAGAAGCCGCGCCCCGCCGGCCCGCAAGCCCCTCACGACGATCCGAAATTCGCTTCGACCAAAATGGCGGTGTTTCAGTACTCCACCGTCGCCATCTTCCTGTTCTTAGTCACCGGATTCTGGGATCTGGAAGTCAAACGCCACGAGGTCTTCAACGAGCTTGCCGAGACGAATCGCATTAAGTACACGCCCATCATCGCCCCGCGCGGCAAGATTCTGGATCGCGACGGGCGCGTCATCGTAGACAATCACTCATCGTGGACGCTCATTCTTTCGCGGGAGAACTTGAAGGCCCAGCATTTACAGGAGATCGCCGAAGGGCTTCATCTCGATTACGAAGATTTGACCAAGAAGATCGGGCGCTATCGCGGCCGCCCCAAGTACGAAACAATCGTGGTGAAGGAAGAGTTGTCGCCCGCGGATCTGGCCTTTGTCGAGTCGCACCGCGGCGGCGAATTCTTCCCTGAGATGGAGCTGATCAATGCGCAGAAGCGGCTCTACCCGCAGAACGGAATGGCCGCGCACGTCATCGGATACACCGGGGATATCAGCGATGCCGAACTGGACAGCCCCGAGTTCGCCAATCAGAATCCGGGCGCGGTGGTCGGAAAATTCGGCATCGAGCGGCAGTATAACGATGTGCTGGAGGGTGTCGACGGACAGCGGCAGGTGGTCGTCGATAACCACGGTCAGATTCGCGAAACGCTGGGGATTAAGGACGCCAAGCCCGGGCGCGATCTGGAGGTGACCATCGATCTCGATCTGCAAACGGTGGCGGAACTCGCGATGGAAGGGCGGCGCGGCGCTGTAGTGGCGCTGGACCCGCGGACCGGCGAGGTGCTGGCGATGGTTTCTCGGCCCACTTTCGATCCCAATAAATTCGCCGTCCGCATCAAGAATTCCGACTGGAGAGAGATTCAGGGCGATCCGAATAAGCCGCTGCTGAACCGCGCGATTCAGGCGCAGCTTGCGCCCGGATCGACCTTCAAGCCGCTCATGGCGATTGCGGGCCTCGAAACCGGGGCCATTGACGATCAATATACGATTCACTGCCCCGGCGGCCAGTCGTTTTACGGGCACTATTACAAGTGCCATGCAGTGCACGGAGCGGTTTCGCTGCATAAAGGCATTGCGCAATCGTGCGACTCATACTTCTATAACGTGGGGAACCGCCTGGGCATAGACCGAATTGCGTTCTACGCCGATCAGGGCGGATTGGGGCACCGCACGGGGATCGACCTGCCGGGCGAGGCGGAAGGCGTGATGCCTTCCTCGCAATGGAAGATCCGCAACTTCCGGCAGAAATGGTTTGCGGGGGAGACGATTTCGGTGGCGATCGGGCAGGGGGCGGTGGCGGTAACTCCGCTGCAACTGGCGCGGCTGATTGGAGGAATCGCCATGGGCGGGATTTGGCATACCCCCCATCTGCTTCGTTCTGGAACCGCGACGGACAAGCCGCATGAGTGGGCCTTGAATCCGGAAAATGTGCAGCGGATTCGCGACGGCATGTACGCAGTGGTGAATGAAGGCGGCACGGGCGTGCGCGCGCAGATCCCGGGGGTTACTGTTTGCGGCAAGACGGGGTCGGCACAGACGGCGTCGAATGCATTCTCCAAAGGCCACAAGGTGAAGGACAATGCATGGTTCGTCGGGTTTGCACCGCGCGACGCACCGGAAATTGTGGTGGTGGCATTGTACGAAGGCGGGGAGCACGGGATGCTCGCGGCGCCGATTGCGCGGGATGTGATGAAGGCGTACTTCGATAAAAAGGCGCGGTTGAAGTTACTGGAGAGTTCGGCAAAACCGGTTGCGGCACGAAGCTCCACCTAGTTTGCCATTACCCTTTCGGTGGCGACCAACCCGAGGCGTTGTGTGTATCCTGACAAGATGAAACGGTTCGAACTGCTTCAAGTGTTTCGCGGCCTTGCGGCAATGGCCGTGCTCTTTTTTCACTTGGCCGTCCTACTCTTCGAAAAGGCTGGAGCCCCGCTAGCCGCAGGATTCGTCCCCGGTCAATCCGGAGTCGATTTTTTTTTCGTGCTTTCGGGCTTCATTATTTGCCATGCGCACCGAAACGATATTGGGAAACCCGAAAGACTGAAGCGGTATGGCTGGAAGCGGTTCAGGCGAATCTACCCGTTGTACTTTTTGATGACTCTCGCGATGCTCCCCTTGTACCTGTTTGGCTTCGGGAATTCCGGAAGCAAGCTGAGCACGGGAGTCATCGTTAAGTCATTCCTGCTTTTTCCGCAAACGCCGGGCACCCACCCGATAGTAAACCCGGGCTGGACCTTGGCACATGAGGCTTTATTCTATGGACTGTTCGCGCTCGCGATCTGGCTCCGCCCGAGAATCACGATGCCGATCTTCGGCGGCTTGCTTCTCGCCACAATCGCGGCTTTATTTATCCCGGTTCCGGGTCCCTATTGGATTTCAACGTGGCTATTGAGCCCCTACAATCTGGAATTCGCGGCGGGTTGTTTGGCCGCGTTTATCACGACCAAAAACTTCCGCTGGATGCTCCCCGTCGGACTTATCCTCCTGGTTGCGGTCTGGGTCTCCGCGTCATTTACTGGCGTAAAATTGGGTGACTCCGTGGCGGGGCGAATGGTTTTGATGTTCGGAGCTCCATACTGGCTGATTGTCGCCGGAGCTGTCTCGTTAGGCGCCCCGTTTTTTTACCGCGCTTGGCGACGCAACGTACTCGATCTACCTTAGCCATTTCGTTGTTTTGTCGGCGTTGGTCACGGTCTTAGAACGCAAGCATGTTCCCCTTGCCATAAACGCCATTTTATCGCCAGTAGTCGCGACCGCACTTGGATATTTACTTTTTTATATGATCGAAAATCGAATATTGATGTGGGGCAAAGAGAAAAAAAGTGTTTCTTCACGGCCCTTGCCTCGTGTCAATGCCAATTCTGAACCTAGCGCGAGATGATTGTAAGACTCGGCTCGGCAGCGCGATTGCGCTAACATTTGTTTATCGGGCTCGCCCGATGTACACCGCTGAATGGCGCGCTACCACTCCCTCCGCGATTTCGATTGGCCGATGTTTCTCATCGTGCTCGTGATCTGCGGCCTCGGTATTCTCCAAATTTTCAGCGCCACTTACGACACCGCCACGTGGCACGACGCCTGGTGGAAACAGATGATTTACATCGGCGCGGGTATTCTGCTGATGTGGATCGTGTCGCTGATCGATTATCACACCCTGATGGGGCAGGTCCCGGCTATGTACATCATCGCGGTGGTTCTGCTCCTAGCCGTGCTGGTAATCGGCAAGAGCGCGTTTGGGTCCCAGCGCTGGATTCTGCTGCCGGGCGGCGTCCATTTGCAGGTGTCGGAATTCGCCAAACTGGTGATAATATTATTAGTAGCTAGATTCATGACGGAGCTTCGAGGCGACGTCTTGGAGTTGAAAGATCTGCTGAAGATCGCCGGTTTGATTCTGGTTCCCATGCTTTTGATCGCCAAGGAGCCGGATTTGGGAACGGCTCTAACGTATTTGCCAATCTTGATGATTGGGGTGGCGCTGGCGGGTTTGCGCTGGCAATATTGGGCTACCATCGGCCTGGTTTTTGTGTTAATTGTTCCAGTTGCATATTTTTCCCTCAAGGATTACCAGAAGGCGCGGCTGGTGAGTTTTTTGGATCCGGACCGCGATCCTCTGGGTTCGGGTTATCAGGTAAACCAGTCGAAGATTGCAGTGGGCGCTGGCGGAATGTGGGGTAAGGGCGTGACCAAAGGGTCGCAAACGCAGTTGCGATTTCTGCCGGTTCCGCACACGGATTTTATCTTTTCGGCATTTGCCGAGGAGCACGGGTTTGTGGGCGTCATGGTGGCGCTTTCGCTATATTTTATTTTGTTGATGCAGATTGTTCAGAACGCACAGACTTCCACGGATCGGGCCGGGATGTATATTTGTATGGGCGTGGCCGCCCTGTTGTTGTTTCATTTGCTGGTAAATGTCGGGATGGTGGTGGGCCGGATGCCCGTCACTGGTATCCCATTGCCATTGATGAGTTATGGAGGTTCAAGCATCTGGTCAGTGTTTCTGATGCTTGGGCTGGTGAATAACGTCCGGTTGCGACGTTTTGTAAATTAACGATTGGTTTTATTGGAGCAGGGCAGTTTGTGTTTTTAGATTTAAATGTTGGGAGCCAAAGAGACTCTCGGAGAACGGATGCAGCTTTTTCCGCGAAGAGAAAGTAGCGCCGTCCGAATGAGGAGCGGTTCCCCGGCCCGGAGCAGGTGTCGCAGTCGCGTTACTCCACTTGCCGGCCAGCGTGAGCTTCATGGGAGCAGGCACGGTTGTTTGCAGTTTGACCGCCACGCAGGGTGAATCGATTTCTTCTTCGTTCCAGGAGCTTCCAAACGGAGCCCGACGGAGAATGCGATGTCAAAAGAGTTTATCGTCTCGTCCACACGCCATGAGACCCGGGTGGCGATTCTAGAGGACGATCAGGTAGTCGAGATTTATTACCAGCGCGAGAAGGAATATTCGCTCGCCGGCAGTATCCACAAGGGCAAAGTCACGCGGGTGTTGCCCGGAATGCAATCGGCATTCGTGGACATTGGTCTGGAACGCGACGCGTTTCTGTACGTTTCCGATTTTTTCGAAGACAACGAGGAGTACGACAAGATCGTAACCGGCGTCGAGGAGAAGGTGCTGCGCTTGGAAAAAGGCGGCAGCGCGGCTCCAGCGGAATCGGCCGCCCCTGCGAGCTCCGCGGAGAACCTCTCAGTGTCCTCCGATTCGCCAGCGGCAGCGGCAGCTCCGGAACGTTCGGGTGAGCCTTCTGGCGAAACGCGGGAGGCGCGGGTAGACGGGCGTGCGGAGAACCGTGAGCCGCGGAATGGCGACGGTCGCGGCGGAGACCGTGGCGGACGGGGACGAAGATCAAGGCGGCGGCGGGGCGGCCCGGGCGGCACCGGCGGTGGAGGCCTTCCCGATTCCAAATATTTTTCGCCCAACCAGCGGCCGCAGCGCGAGCCCAGCCGGGTGGAGCCCGCGGCGCCCGTGGAGTCGGCCGCTCTTTCGCCCGCGCGGTCTAGTGACGGCGAAGAGTTTGCGATCCTGCCGGGGGAGTCGCTGGCGAAATATGTGGTTAACGACATTCGTGAAGAAGCCCTATTGGAATCGCCGGAAGAACTGGCGCGGGTAGTGATCGCGGCTCCGGTGGAGGACACATTCGAGACGCCGGAAGAGGCGGCAATCGAAGAGAAAGTGGAAGCCACCGAGAGGTCCCCAGAGCCTGTTGCCGCTCATGTGGAGCTTGAGCCGTTGCCGGCAGCCGTTA
>JANYJA010000254.1 GCA_025358575.1 Terriglobia bacterium | reverse complement strand
TTATAAATGACTCTTTTCTTGACCGGACTAGGAAAAAACGGGCGGAATGCAGGATTGGTGGCCATCCGTCAAGCCCCCCAATTCCAAACTGACCCACTACCGTATCCGGCGGGGACCCATTTGGAAAACACCGTGATTGCGCTCTCGCGGGAGCGCGTACGCCGTGCGCAGCTCGCGATGGAGATGATCGCCCGCTACTGTCCGCAATATGTAATGTCAAAGACGGGGATGGTTGAGCCATCAGGTTTCGCATAAAGCGAGCCTCAGTCTGGAGAATTTCAGCGGACCACAAGATCAATTCGAACGATGGCGCTGTCGTATTGCATTGGATTGCGGTTCAACAGAGCAACGATGGATTTTCCATCCTCACTCCAAGCCGCGTCGGCGCAGCTCAGGGGCGTCGCACTGCTCTCGGGATGGCCGGGAGCGTTGAAGAATGTAAGGCGCTTCTTGCCCGAACCGTCGGCGTTCATGATCCAAAAATCCGCGATGGTCCTGCGACCTCTTCCTGGCGCGGGATTGCCTTTGGTCGACATCCACAATATCTTCGAGCCATCGGGAGACGGGGTCGGAAGTTCGTCCCAATCTTCGGGACTGTCGGTTAGGTTCACCAGCTGCTGGCTTTGCAGATCGTAGGAGAAGACATCCATGAAGTAGTCGTCCCCACCGCGATCGGGGCTGGCGGTGAAGTAAATCTTGCGATCGTCGGGGGACCAGCCATGACTTTCGTAAAAAGTTTTATTTCCTGGGCGAAAAGTTCGGATGTTGTCGAGCCGAGGCGTGCCGCCATCGGCGTGGAACTCGGCAACTTTCAGTTCCTCGCGACCTAAGCCATTGCCGCCGCCCAACTCAATCAGCTCGCCCCACAGGAGATACTTGCCGCTGGGCGAAAATTCCGGATGGAGAGCGCCGCTGCGCAGCGCGACTTCATGCAGGAGAGAAAGCTTTCCGCCAGTGGCGTCCATCACCCACAAATCGTTATTGACACCGATGCCGGGCGATCCGCGCATGTCCATTATCTTTTGCATTTGCGGGCGCATGGCGCGATTGGTTTTTTGCACCTGGAACACGATCCAATTGCCGCTGGGGTGCCAAGTTGGGTTTCCTTTATGCGTGGCCGGCAGTTGCGGATTGTTGCACGTGAGGCAGCGCGCGCCGGTACCGTCTGGACGCATGGTGTAAACGTCGTAATGTGCGTTCGACCCAGCGCTGTCATAGGCAATCAGATTGCGAGGCCAACTCCAATCGACGCGCCCACCGGGGTCTTTGATTGTCGTGATTTTGCTGACGACTACATCCGCCGCGCATAGGCTTAGAGCAGCAAAAACCGCGGTGGAAGCAAGACTAACAAGAGATCGGAGCATGCCCCGAGTCTAGCGCGTCAGACTACGGCCAGATATTCTTCGTATGCACCTTTAAAATCCTGGATACCGCCGTGATCGAAATGCCAGATTCGAGTGGCGAACTCGTCGATCAGATCGTGATCGTGAGATACCAGCAGCACTGTGCCTTCGTACTTTTGCAACGCGATGTTGAGAGCGTTGATAGCTTCCAGGTCGAGATGATTGGTGGGTTCATCGAAGACCAAAACGTTGGGCTTCTGTAGCATTAACTTACAAAACAGCAATCGGGCCGCCTCGCCCCCGGAAAGCGCCTGGGTCATCTTCAGGCCTTCCTCCCCGCGGAAGAGCATCTGGCCGAGCAGACCGCGCAATTCTTCGTTACTTGCTTGAGGATCGAATTGCAGAAGCCAATCGAACACCGTGATTCCGTTGGCGATAGTGGCCCGGTGGTCCTGCCCGAAGTAGCCGATGGAAATTTCATGTCCCCATTCGGCGGTGCCGCCATCGATCGCAAACGGCTCTTCGAGGACGTCGGGAGCGCCAGACATCAATGCTCGAATGAGCGTAGTTTTTCCGACGCCGTTGCGGCCCATGAGCGCAATTTTTTCGCCGCGCGCGACGCTGGCCGTGAAGTTGGTGATGACTGCTTCGCTGCCGTATGACTTAGACAGATTTTTGACCTCCAACGCGTGTCGCCCGGACGGCCGCTTCATTTCGAATCGAATGAAAGGACGTTGAATGTTGGATCGCGCTAAATCGCTGGTCTGAAGGCGCTCCACTTCTTTCTTGCGAGATGTGACTTGACTGGAGCGGGTGCCCGCCGAGAAGCGGGCGATGAATTCGTTGAGCTGCGCAATCTTCTTCTCGCGCTGTGCGTTCTCGGATTCGATGCGCGAGCGGATCTGCGTTTTAAACACGACCATTTCGTCGTAACCGCCAGTGTAAGTAATGATGGTTTGATAATCGATATCGGCGATGTGGGTGCAGACGCTGTTCAGGAAATGGCGATCATGAGAGATGACAATCATGGTGCCGTTGTAGCGACCAAGAAAATTCTGGAGCCAGTGGATTGAATCGAGATCGAGATGGTTCGTAGGCTCGTCGAGGAGCAAAGCTTCGGGACCCCCAAATAGGGCCTGCGCTAGCAGGACGCGAACTTTTTGACCGCCCTGCAATTCGCTCATCTTGCGATCGTGAAGCGCTTCGGGGATATCCAGACCATCGAGAAGGACGGCGGCATCGCTCTCGGCGGTGTAGCCGTCGTTCTCGGAAACAACGCCTTCCAGCTCGCCCAGACGCATGCCATCCGCGTCGGTCATGTCGGGCTTTTCGTAGAGAAGATCGCGTTCGGCAAGTGCGTCCCAGAGCGAACGGTTGCCCATGATAACGGTGTCGATCACGCGATACGCGTCGAAAGCGAATTGGTCCTGCCTCAAAATTCCGAGCCGTTTCGGACGAACGACGTTGCCCTTCTGAGCGTCAAGTTCACCGCTTAAGACTTTCATGAAAGTAGACTTGCCGCAGCCGTTAGGACCGGTAAGTCCATAGCGCCGTCCCGATAAAAACGACGTGGAAACATCTTCAAACAGTATTTTGGCGCCGTAGCGCATGGTTACATTGCTAACTGAGATCACGGCTGTTGGTTGGGGATGAAGTCCCAGTGTACCAACAGCCGTGATAACGATGCTAGGGCTTCAGAACGACCTTAATGCACCCTTCTTTCTTGGCATCGAAAGTTTGATACCCCTGCGCGGCTTGGTCCAAATTCATGCGGTGCGTGATGATGAAAGAAGGGTCGATTTCGCCGCGTTCGATACGTTCAAGAAGCGGCTTTGTATAGCGCTGCACATGAGTCTGACCCATTTTAAAAGTGAGACCTTTCGAAAACGCCGCGCCGATCGGAAATTTGTCGATGAACCCGCCATAAACACCGGGAATTGAGACGGTGCCGCCCTTCCGGCATGCTTGAATCGCTTGGCGCAGAACGTGCGGGCGATCCGTTTCGAGGCGCACGGCCTGTTTGGCGTAATCATAAATAGCGTCCACGCTGGTGCCATGGGCTTCCATCCCGACGGCGTCAATGCAGGCATCCGGGCCGCGACCACCAGTCATCTCGTTTAACTTTTCGAGCAGGTCGCCGTCGTTGGAATCGAGCACTTCAGCTTTGCCTTTATCGTGAGCCATAACTTTGCGCTCGGGGACATGATCGATTGCGATAACCTTCTCTGCACCGAGCAGGTATGCGCACCGGATGGCTAGCTGACCTACCGGCCCCGAACCCCAGATAGCGACGGTATCTCCAGCCTCGATATTACAGTTCTCCGCTGCCATGTAGGCGGTCGGGAAAATGTCAGAAAGAAAAAGCGCCTTCTCATCCGAAATGCTTTCCGGAACCTTGATCGGCCCCACGTCCGCGAAAGGAACGCGCACGTATTGAGCCTGGCCCCCGGCGAACCCGCCGAACATGTGAGAATATCCAAACAGGCCCGCGGTCGAATGCCCGTAAACCTTTTCCGCCATTTTCGCGTTGGGGTTGGAGTTGTCACACAGCGAGTACATTTGTGTCTTGCAAAATAGGCAGTTGCCGCAGGCTATAGCGAAAGGCACTACGACCCGATCGCCCTTTTTTAAGTTAGAGACGTCGGTCCCCACCTCCACCACTTCGCCCATAAATTCGTGGCCCAGAATGTCGCCCTTTTCCATCGTGGGAATGAAACCATGATAGAGATGAAGGTCGGATCCGCAAATAGCGGTGAGCGTGGTCTTGATCAGGGCGTCGCGTGAGTTTAAGAGGGTCGGTTCAGGAACCGTCTCCACGCGAACGTCGTTGGTTCCGTGCCAGCAAAGTGCTCTCATTTTCTCTCCCTTTGGTCAGTGTGTGTTCTTACCGCCAAGCTGGCGCGTCGCTGGCGGGAAACGATTCTTCCGACGCGCTATGAACCTCATCTTCTTTGGATCTCTGGCCCGGGTGGGGTTCAAGGACCGCCCGTAATGAGCTTTGTCCAGTGTTGGTGGCGATTTCCCCGGTCTCCATGATGCGCTTGAATGAGCGAAGATCGTCGGAGACCTGCTGCGAGGGGTCTTCGCCAAACCATTTGGCCAGCAGCGCGCCCGCGAATCCCCCGGGGGGATTGTACTGCAGGGAAACGCGAATTTCGGTTCCCCGCCCGCCAGCAGCGTCTTTGAAATGAACCGAGCCGGCGTTGTTTACGGCGGATCCGGGAAGCGATCGCCAGCCGATTAGTTCACCTTCAATTTCATTAATAATCTCAGCATCCCATTCAACTGTCCTACCGGCGGGCGCTTTCGCAACCCAATGCGAATGGCGGCTGTCGGTCGCCTTGACGCAGTCCACATGTTGCATGAATCGCGGAAGATTTTCGACGTCACGCCAGAAATGAAACACCTCACCGCGCGGTCTGTTTATAGTGATGGCTTTGTCGACGCGAACTCCCGTTTCATAACCAACACTAACGTGCTGGCCAGGATCGGCCTCGACAGTTCGGAAACCTAGCGAATGGTACACCGGGCAAAAGCCAGTGATCCCGCGCTGCACTAGACCTGCGCCCAAAGTCGCAAAACCCACGCCGGACAGTGTCCGCTTCTGGATTCCATAGCAGGCGAGCACCGCGCCGGATATTACCGATGCGGCGCGTTCCACCGTTCCCACGTTGGGATATTTAAATGATTTGCCAATAGCGGTTTCCATGATCGTTCTCCTTTTGATGTTTGGCCCTGCTACGGATTTGGGATTTTGTCTTCAAGTTCTTCAGCCAGGCGCTCGATCGGCGTCTCAGAACTGAGCTGCTCCAACTGCGCGTGCTGAAACTGATTTTGAATACCTAGCCGGTCTCCGATAACTTGGAGCATTTGCAACACCAATGTCATTTCCTTTTCCGACAGCAGATTGATCTGTAGCCCGAGATGAGCGCGCGAGTCCGCACGTTTCCCCATCCGATTTTGACTCATTAAAACAAAGGTGGAAAGAAAAATGGCTTCGACGGAAACGATCAGACTCAGCAAAAGAAACGGCCAAGGATCGAAGGCTGGAATTCCAGGCATCCAGCCGGCATTGATCGCGAAATACGCCATAAAGAGGACCAAGTGTGAAACCACAAACGACATGCTTCCACAGAAAGCTGCAATGGCGTCGGCGATCCGTCCCGTAACAGAGCGCCTCTGCTGGAACTTTTCTTCGAGCTTCGCTACCAGAGCGATGTTTTGCCGGATAGCTTCAGATGTCGATTCAGTTTCGTCGGCGAATAATGGCATTAACGCCGGACCGCCAACTCGGGCGCATGTGCCAAGGTCTGTTCCGGCGTGGCGAGTTTCTGGCCCATGCGTGAGCCGTGTAGTACTGAATATACGTGCGTGAATTCCGCTCCGAAGAAAAATATCTGCGAGGAGTAGAAAATCCAGACCAACAAGATCACCAGAGAACCAGCCGCTCCGTACGCCGAACCGACGCTGGCTTTCCCCAGATACAAACCGATGAGGAGCTTGCCAACCGAGAATAGGAGCGAAGTGAACGCGGCGCCGATCCAAACATCACTCCAGCGTATAGAAACGTCGGGGACAAACTTGTAAATCAGTGCAAACAAGAACGTGATGAAAACAAACGAGATCGCGAGACTCGCCATTTGAAGGACGGGTTCCGGGAGCGGGAAAACGTTACCTAGCGCATGTCCCAAAAACGAGAGACCGGCGCTAATCACCAAGCTAACAAGCAAGAGAAAACCGATTCCGAGCACCATGGAAAAAGAAAAAAAACGGTACTTAACCATTCCCCAAAGACCGGCACCGGGTTTTTGTTTGGCTTCCCAGATAAGGTTCAACGCGTCCCGCAGCTCGCCGAAAACAGCCGACGCTCCTACTAGCAGCATGAGGACGCCAAAAGCTGAAGCGAAGATTCCGGAACCTGGCTTGTCCGCGTTTGTGAGCATGGACTGGATTGCCATGGCACCTTGCTGGCCGACCATGTCCTGTATCTGCCACTGAAGCTGGCCACGCGCGGCTTGTTGCCCGAAAGCAAGACTAGCAATGGCCACCACAACTACCAACAAAGGAGCGAGTGAGAGCATTGTGTAGAATGCCAAGGCCGCGCCAAGCCGGGGAACGTTGTGGACATTCCACTGAGTGGCGGTCTGCCTGATCATGGGCCAATATTTTTTCATATATGATGGGCGTAAAGGAAGATGCGAGGGGCAGCCAAAGAGGATCTGCCCCTACGTTTCAGCACTAACGACCTGCCGCACCAGCCTCTTCAATGGCTTCTTCATTCACCATTTCTTCGGCGATTTCCGTGAGCTTCTGATCGGTTTCTTTTTCTTCCACAAGGGTTTGTTCAAGGAGAGCCACGGCGTCGTCATGGCCCAGAATTTGTGCGAAAGTGCGGGCGGAGCCGTAACTAGCAATTTCGTAATGCTCCACTTTCTGAGCGGCGGCTATGATACCAGCGTCGCGGACGGCTGAAGGTTCGGTATCGGAAATAAATTCATCCCCCTCAGAGAGCAGCCCTTGCATTCCGGCGCATTTGACGCGCCCCGCCGTGGTTCCTAAATTGGAGAAAATCTTCTCAAGCCGCTGCACTTGGACCTTGGTTTGATGAAGGTGTTCCTCGAAACCGGCTTTCAACTCTTCCGATGTGGCTGCTTTGATCATCTTCGGCAGAGCTTTCACAATCTGTTTTTCAGCATCGTAGAGATCGCGGATCTCTGCGAGAAAAAGATCTTCCATGGTGTGTACTTTCATTTAAATGTCTCCTTATGGTTTCGGGTTTTTGTTCCCCATAAGGCTTCCGCCCATAGCGCCTGTGAACCGCGGTTCACCAAATGGGGTCGGCCATATTAGGCCAATCGTCTTTATCGAAACCCGGTCAACTTTGGAGCACGTTTTTGTCCACATCGAGAACGAATTCTTGATTTCCAAATTGAGACACCGGTGTCTACTATGGCACTTCCTGCCATACTGACCTCATAAAATAAAAAAGGTCCTCAAGACCCGGCAGTATGCCGTTTCGCTGAGGACCCTGGTTGACAATGTCTGTTGACAATGTTTAGCGATTCGCTGGCTGCAATTGCATCGGCTGATCAAGTCGGAAGTTCAGAACCGTTTCCGAGGGAACACGAACTTCCTTCCCGCGGGTAAGAACTTGCACCCCAGCTCCTGCCGCGGCACCTGCGATGGCGCCGATCAGAGCCCCCTTACCGCCACCGCCAATTGCGCCCAGAAGTGTTCCAAGAGCGGCACCGCCCCCTACGATTTCACCGGTGCGCCTGTTCTTGCCAATTCCAGAACCATCATTGGAAGACTCCCGCAGATCTTGAGAGTTCACAAGGTACCGCTGGCCGTTGAGCGTAACGGACTGGAGATCAAGAATGAGGTTCGCACTCCCCGTGATACCCCCGCCGTTCACATCTTTAACAACGAGCTGCGCGTCGGTGCCACGTGGTATCACAACGTTTCCCGCGCTATCGAGAACGTCCCGATCAATGCTGGCCGCGAAGGTTCGCCCATCCGCGGCGTTTCTAGAATCGATGGTGTCGATTGTGCGGACACCAATCTCCGTGTTACTCGGCAACGTGCGATAGCGAGTATTGTTCGACCGTCGGCCGTTGTTAGAGAAAGATCCGTTGTTCTCGTAATCGCCATTGGCGTTACGCTGGTTATTGCGCGTGTAAGGTGCCTGATTCCCCGCCGCCCTATTGTAGTTTGGATCATTAGGGTTGTTATTGTTGTACGTTTGGGGATTCGGGTTGTAATTGGGGCTGTTTGGATCGCCCGAATTTGTGTAGGGCCGATTGTTACTATTGTAGGAATTCCCTGGCGCGAAACTAATGGATTGTATATCACGAATGTTGAAGGAGTGACGATCGCCGTTGTCATCCTGAAAAGTGATGACGCGAGTCGTCCCGCTCAAAAAGCGGCCGCTGAACTGCGTGCCGTCCTTCATCATGATTGTGTTCTGGCCGGCTACCAGTGCTAGAGGCCACAAGGTGATGAGGGCCAAAGTAGCGATTTTACGCATAAATTAAGATCTCCTTTCTTAACGGGAAGCAATCCCAGGGCCAAATCTGGCCTGTCGTTTCCCGTTCTCTTCCCGCCTCAATTCCAAGATTAAACGCATCACGCGGTTTTCAATATCCTGGCACACTCGTTCGTAAATTCTGGGGCTGGCACCAAACGGATCTTCCACTTCCCACTTCAGCACGGGTGGCGAGGTAGGCGCAGGCAGCTCAAATCCGCTCATGTTGACGATTAGGTCGAATCGTTTACTCTCGACCGGCTCGAATAGCTTGGGGAACTGGGTCGAGATATCGATATTTTTCTCGAGCATGGCGTCCTTCGTTTCGCGCGCTATGGTCGAGGTTGGACAAAGGCCGGCGCTTTCGGCATTCAGCACGTCTCCGCCGTAAGCCCGCGCGAATCCTTCAGCCATTTGACTACGGCAACAATTACCCACGCACACGAACTGAATATTCTTCACAGTGTTACAGTTTGGTCAAAAAAAACTGATGGACGCGATCATCAGGTGTCAGCTCGGGATGAAACGTGGCCGCCAAGTGCCGGCCCTGCTCAACAAGAACGGGCGTCTTCAAATAGCTGGCTAGCACTTTTGCGCCCTTACCGATGCGCCGGATGATAGGCGCGCGAATGAACACAGCTTCCAGGTCGCCAGGGGACGTCCTGGACGCGAAAGAACCGTCCGGATGGAGATGGGTCACGCAACTGTGGATTTGACGGCCATAGCCGTTGCGCTCGACGCCAAGATCCAGTAGCCCTAGACTTTGCTGCTTGGGATTGGTGACTTCGTTGGCCATGAGGATAACGCCGGCGCAGGTC
Organism: Terriglobia bacterium; assembly: GCA_025358575.1. Lineage (GTDB taxonomy): Bacteria > Acidobacteriota > Terriglobia > Bryobacterales > Bryobacteraceae > JANYJA01. The sequence goes on along the minus strand of JANYJA010000254.1, from coordinate 630 downwards.
CCAAACATGGGCTTTGTTTTTCCGAACTCCGCGAGCCGACCCATCAAGTTTTCGTTCTGGAGGAGCTTGAGCATAGTGGTGCTTTCGCCGCCGGGAAGAATGAGGCCGTCGATATCTTCCAATTGACCGGCAGTTCGCACGTAAACGGGCTCAGCACCGGCGCGCGAGAGGGCGATGCCGTGAGCCTCGAAATCGCCCTGGAGCGCCAGCACGCCGACGCGCTTCATCACCAGCCGCGCGTCTGCATCAACTCGGATTCGTGCAGCTTGGAGATGTCGAGGCCGGGCATGCCTAGACCGAGCTCTTCGCTGGCTTCGAGCAATTTCACTGGGTCGTTATAGAAAGTGGCGGCTTTCACCATGGCACGGGCAAAAGCTTCTGGGTTGGATGATTTGAAAATTCCAGATCCAACGAAGACAGCTTCGGCGCCGAGTTGCATGACGAGAGCGGCGTCGGCCGGGGTGGCAATACCCCCAGCGGAGAAATTCGGGACGGGAAGCTTACCGTGTTCCGCGACCCACTCGACCAGTTCAAGCGGAGCCTGCAGCTTCTTCGATTCGGCGACCAGCTCCTCCTTACCAAGCACTGTGAGCTGACGCATTTCTTTGATGATGGTGCGAATGTGGCGCA
>JANYJA010000244.1 GCA_025358575.1 Terriglobia bacterium | reverse complement strand
CGATGCTTGGATGGATGGGTATTTTCGCGCTAATGTTTTTAGTTGGTCTATGGGCGACTCTGGCCGGCGATCCCTCTGGTGCCTCCCTCTCTCTGAAGCTCGCCACGGTCTTATCCGGAACTTTGCTATTTGCCTGCGTGATCACACGCGTAGTGCGCGGCCGGGCCTAGCGAGCACGCCTCGTCACGCATGAAAGCCAAACCGACCCGTATTGTTTTAGCGTTTTATTCATCCGAAGAGGAGCACGCGGAACGAGCGGTTCAGGCGTTGAAAAGCAATGAGAAAGTTTGCCTTGTGGGACCAGTTGAGTCGAATCTACCGGCCCTTGGCAATCGTTATAAAGCTCTAAGGCTCGAGGGCGAAAGTCTGGTCGTGGTGGAGACGGCCGCGACGCGGGTCGACGCGGTCGTAAAAACGCTGCGCCTGGAAGGGTCGCCCGCCATCTTCGCGGTTCACCCCGATGTGGATCTCGACGCGAACGAGCCAGACAGCACCGCCCCGCTGGCAAGCGCCCCCGTTATTCAAACCCGACGGACCATTCTGGCAAGGCTGCAAAAGAACAAGGTTGAGCTCGAGTTAGCGCGGGACTGCCTGATGGAGTCGACACGTCTTAATCACGCGCTTTCTCCGGCAGCGGAATGGATTCTTGATAATTCTTATCTGATTCGCACCCAGATCATCGAAGTTCAGAGACACTTGCCGAGGGACTATTCGTCGCCGACCGCAACCGCTAAAGAAATCGGGGACGTAAACGAACTTTCACACCAAGTGGTTGCCTCAACGGACTATGTGTTGAGCGAAACCAATATTCGCGATGCCATCCGCGGATACCAAGTCACGCGGCCGTTGACGATCGCCGAGTTGTGGGCGTTTCCGCTGTTTCTCCGTACCGCGCTGATTGAGACTCTTACCGGTCTGGCGACGCGCGTGAGCTATGCGCAACAGTTGCGAGAGTTGGCCTATCTGTGGGCCAACAGGCTGGCCAGCAGCGCCCGCTCGGGCAGCGAAGTTTTTGGAAGAATGTTGCGCGATTTAGAAGCCGAGCCGATCGCGAAACACCCCTACTTCGTAACTTCGCTGGCCGAGCAGTTGCAGGACGAAGAAACCGCGCTAGGACCGGCCCAGCACTGGATCGAGGAGCGCTTCGGCAAGTCCCTGATCGAGGTGGTGCGGAAGCAGCACACCGAGGAAGCCACTGAAGTAGTTTCAACGGCCAACGCATTCACCAGCCTGCGAACGCTTTCTCGAATCGACTTCACGAAAATATTCGAAGCAGTAAGTCTGGTCGAAGCGGAACTGCGCCGGGATCCCGCGCGCGTTTATGAACGAAGCGATTTCGCCACGCGCGACCGGTGTCGACGAGCGGTCGAAAGAGTGTCGCGATTTAGTCAACTGGGCGAAAGACAAGTGGCTGCGAAAGCAGTGGATCTGGCTTCCCGCGGCACCGATTCACGGACGCGATTCGTAGGCCATTATCTATTGTCGGAAGGTCTGGCGGAACTGGAGCGCGAGACGCACGCCCGAATTCCGGCACGCGTGCGGATACGCCGCGCGGTGTACCGCCATCCTACCCCCTTTTATCTCGGAGCCGTAGCGTTGTTAACCGGATGCCTCACGACATTGGCGTCTGTACTGGCCTGGGATGCGGGTGTGCACGGGCCGCTGGCGGTGCTGGCGCTGTTTCCCCTCAGCGAACTCTCGATCCAGATTGTCAACGCACTGGTAATTTCACTGCTGCCTCCAGAGGCGCTGGCGAAGATGGATTTCCGTGAGGGCATACCGGCTGAGAACGCCACATTAGTAGTGGTGCCGATGATGTTGTCCAGCATTGAAGTGGTCCGCCTGGAATTGGAGAAGCTGGAAGTACGGTTCCTCGGAAACCGCAACGAAAATATCTCCTATTGCCTGTTTTCGGATTTTCGCGACGCCGATGAAGCCACTACTCTGAGCGACGGAGAGTTGCTGGCCGCCGCGAACGACGGCATCGTCAGCCTGAATTCGCGTTACCCAGGTAACCGGTTCCTTCTTTTTCACCGAGCGCGGACTTGGTCCGAGGGTGAACGGAAATGGATCGGACGCGAGCGCAAGCGAGGGAAACTCGAGGAATTGAACGCGTTCCTTTGCGGCGACGGGCACAAGGAGATATTGCACGCGGGACAACTGCAATCGCCGATTGCCTTTGTCATCACGCTCGATGCCGATACGCAATTGCCGGTTGAAAGCGCGCGGCGATTAATCGAGACCGTCGCGCATCCGCTAAACCGCGTGGAAATCGATGCTGAAACAGGGATTCGGAAGCGCGGCTACTCAATCATTCAGCCGCGCGTCAGTATCACCTTGCCGGGAGCGACCGCCACGCGTTTTACCCGCGTTTTCGCGGATGCAACCGGAACCGACCCATATAGCCAGACGGTGTCCGACGCGCAGCAGGATCTTTTCTTGGACGCAATCTTTCATGGAAAAGCGATCTATGACGTGGAGGCGTTTCACGCGCTCGCGGGAAACCGCTTTCCGGCGGAGACGCTGCTGAGCCACGACTTGATAGAGGGCGCGCATGTGGGCGTGGGGCTGGCAACCGATATCGAGTTGTTCGAGCACCTGCCGGTGGATTACGCGAGCTTCGCGGCGCGGCAGCACCGGTGGACTCGCGGAGACTGGCAGATCGCCCGCTGGGCTACCAGGTCGGTGCCTGGAGCGTCCGGGTCCGCCCAGGGAAATCCACTAAGCGTGATTAACCGGTGGAGGATACTGGACAATTTGCGGCGCAGCCTGGTGCCCCCGGCCGCCCTGCTTCTCCTGGTAATTGGATGGATCATTTCCGGAGCTCCCTGGGTGTGGAGCTTTGTTGTGGGTCTGGCGATTGCGATCCCCCCGATGGCGCCCCTGCTGGACCGGCTGGCGCGGCGGGTGCAAGGTTCCGTGCACAGATGGCAGGGCGCGGCCGACGATTTGATTCGCGCCGTCGTGATGGCGGCTTTTCTTCCTCATCAAGCCTGGATTTCTCTCGACGCTATCGCCCGCGTGTTGTATCGGCGGTACATTAGCCATCGCCGTCTTCTCGAATGGCAAACAGCGGCTCACGCGAAGGCCGACGTCCACCGGCACATGAACACGACGCTGCGCCAGATGCTCGGCATCGCCGCGCTGGCAGTGATATTGACGGTTATTCTGCTGGTGAAACACGACTTTGCGCCCGCTTCAATTTTCGTGATGCTGTGGGCCGCTTCTCCGCTGCTGATGCGATGGCTTGCGCTTCCCGTGGCTTCGCCGGCGCACCAGGGCCTGGGGCCAATGCAAATTTCGAGACTAAGGAATCTCGCGCGACACACGTGGCGCTTTTTCGACGACTTGGCCGGTCCCGACTCGAACTGGCTGCCGCCGGATAACACGCAACTAGCGCTGCGCGTTGAGGTGGCGCACCGTACCTCGCCTACGAACATTGGGCTTTGGCTGACCGGGCTGCTCTCCGCGCGCGACTTCGGTTATGTAACGGCGGACGAGTTCTGCAAGCGAGGTTCAGCCACGATGGACACCCTCGGCCGCATGGAGCGGTACGAGGGGCACTTGCTCAACTGGTACGACACGCAAACGCTGGAGCCGCTCGCGCCGCGTTACGTTTCCACTGTGGACAGCGGTAATTTGCTGGCCACATTGTGGGTTCTCGAACAGGGATGCAACGATGTTCCACGGACGCCGATCATCGGTGCCACGGCACTTCGAGGTCTGAACGATACGCTTTCGATTTTGGAGAAAGCGTGCGTGGGCGATCCTTCCGCCGCTGTGGCATTGGACAGCCTGCGCCGGTTGTTGCGCAGGTCCAAAGAGGGACACGAACTGATTGCCCACTTCCGGATGGCCAACAGCCCGATCGCGAAACTCGAGGAAACGCAGCGGTGGCACGCGACGAAGGACGATGAAAGGGCTTACTGGGTCGCGCGGCTGTCGTCAGAGTTTAATTCATGGATCGAGACCGCCAACCGGTACCTGCGATGGATGGAAACACTCACGCTGCCTCCGGACGACACGATCAGAGCTATCTGGAAGGATGCTGGCAATCCTGGGGGTATCGATCTCACGGATCTCCGCCGCCGCGCGATGCACACGGTTCCTTCACTCGCTACGCTGGCCGACGGCAGCGTCACGGTGGTGGACACTTTGCTGGGGGCGTTGCGCGCTGCGAAAGCGGAGCGGGGCTTGCTTCCCCAGGTGGCCGCATGGGTGGATCAGTTGTCTTCGGAATATGCCGAAGCGCGGAGCAATGCGGCCGAAATTGTCGCGAAGTTGCGCGCTCTGGCCAGCTCCGCGGCGAAATTGGCCGACGGAATCAACATGCGCTTTCTGTATGACGCGGAACGCAAGCTGTTCGGGGTGGGGTACGCGGTTGGCGGGCCGCGTGAATTCCCCAGCCACTATGATTTGCTGGCCAGCGAATGTCGTCTCGCGAGCTTGGTGGCCGTGGCCAAGGGCGATGTTCCAGTGGAGCACTGGCACGCGTTGAACCGGCCCTATTCGTACACTAGCCAGGGTCAGGCGCTGCTTTCCTGGAGCGGCACGATGTTCGAATACCTGATGCCACTGCTGTTCACGCGAACCTTCGCGAACTCCATGCTCGAAAGTGCGTGCCGCGATGCGGTGGCACGACAAATCGAATATGGGAACGCTCACGGTATTCCATGGGGGATTTCGGAATCGGCATACAGCGCTCTGGATTCCCACCAGATTTATCAGTACCGCGCCTTTGGCGTGCCCGCACTGGCTTTAAATCCAGGTTTGGAAGACGCGCTTGTTGTCGCCCCCTACGCGACGGCGCTGGCTTTGCTCGTGAACCCGGCAGCGGCGACGAAAAATCTGGAACGGCTCCAAGGTCTGGGGCTCGCCGGGCCCATGGGCTTCTATGAAGCCATTGATTTTACGCGCGAGAATAAGCGCGATGGCGAGCCCGGCGTGGTGATTTACTCCTACATGGCGCACCACCAGGGGATGACCCTCGCGGCTCTCGACAACGTGCTGCATCGCGACGTGATGCAGAGGCGCTTCCATGGCGATCTGCGAATCCGGTCTATCGAGGCACTGCTGTTTGAGCGCAATCCCATTACAAGGCTGCTGAAAGAAGAGGCCAAAACCCGCCTCGCGCCGATTCGCGTCATATCCGATGAAGATAGCGCCGACCGCACATGGACTGAAGAGACGGCCGCGCCGCGCGTTCATCTCCACGGCAATGGCCATCTCGCCTTGGTCACTACGAACTCGGGCGGCGGATATTTACGTTGGAACGACTTCGATCTGACGCGATGGCGCTCCGACCCCACACTGGACCCTTGGGGCAGTTTCATTTATATCCGCGATCTGCGTTCAGACGAGGTGTGGGCCACAACGTATAAGCCGTTCAGCGCGCGTCAAGGAGAAAGCTTAGTGCGTTTTGGGGCCGACCGCGTGGAAATGCGGAGGCGCGTTTCGGGCATTGAAAC
>JANYJA010000195.1 GCA_025358575.1 Terriglobia bacterium | reverse complement strand
GACACTTATTTCGTTGTGGCGCACTTCCACATCATTATGGCGGTGGCGGCGATTTTCGCCATCTTCGCGGCTACCTATCACTGGTCACGAACCAATTCCAGCAGGTCAGCGGCATCGCCATCAATTCGACGGTTCGGAGGTCGATCACGGTGGCGATAAAATTGATCGCGCTCATAACCGACCCCAAGCAAAAGATCGCGATGCTCGCGAACCAAAGCGTCTGCCCCGTTCCTTGCCCCGGCCCCGCGATCGCCCCGACCGCGCTCAATGGCGGGTAAGCTGTCCACCCCGAGAGTGGACCGCCGCCTTGCGCCAGAAACGCCGCCGCCATCACCAGCAGCGACAACACAGTGGTCCAGAAAGACATCATGTTCAGCGTTGGATGGGCCATCCCCGCCGCCCCGATTTGTCGTGGCAGAATCAAATTGCCAAAAGCATTCTGCGGCGCCGTGGTCAGCACGAAAAACACCATGATGGTGCCGTGCATCGTCATCAACGAAAGGTACAGTTCCGGGGTCATGCTGTAACCCTCCGGATGCACCAAATGAAACCGCATCACCAGCGAAAGTGCGGTCCCCACAAGAACCGCGAACAATGCCAGGTAGAAATATTGACGGCCAATTACGCGGTGATCTCGTGAGAACACCGTCACTCGTGCCCGCCGGCAATCCAGCGCGTGTAATCGCTCTTTGGCATCACTTGCATCGTGCTTCGCATCTGGCTGTGCCCCAGCCCGCACAGTTCTGAACACGCAATCTCATACACGCCCAAACGATCTGCCCGGAAGCGGTACGGAATCTCCATTCCCGGCACCACGTCTTGTTTCAATCGCAATTCACGCACAAAGAAATCGTGGATCACGTCGCGCGCCTTTAAGATGAGCTGAATCTCGGTATCCACCGGCACCCGCAGCGTGCTAGTCATGCGATCATCGAGGGCCGCTGGATCGTGCAGGTCGAGCCCGAAGGGATTCGCCGCCGCGTCATCGATCAACCGCACATCCGTATGCCCAAATCGGTGATCCGGTCCCGCGTACCGGAAATTCCACGCGAATTGGTGGGCTGTCACCTCAATGGTTTCGGCCTCAGCACCGGCAGGAGGCGCGCTCGGCCCTCCCCACAACCGCGCTCCCGTGAGCCCAAGCGCGGCGAAAGTAAGCGCCATCGCGACCGTCCAGAGAATCTCGACCTTCCGGCTGCCAATCGTCGTAGAGACCGGGCCGTCGCCCTTCCGGTATCGCATCAAAACGTAAGCCAGCAGCAGATGCGCCGCCACGAATAGCACTCCAGTGACGGCTAGCGTGAGCGCAAACTGCTGGTCGTAGTTCCGCCCCGCTGCCGTGATGGCAAGCGGTGCCCACGCTGGCGGCCAGACGCACAGCCATGCGACCAGAGCGGCGAAGATAAGTAACAAGGGGGCGAGAAACACGAAAGGGCTGAGCCTCTATAAGTATAGATAGCGGCTCAGCCCCGGTTGGTGGAGAGGATTTAAGATACGGGTGGCAGGGTGAGAAACGACTTAGCGAGGGCTTTTTGGAGGGTCGCGGTTGCTTCCTCCTGGTCCATGCCGCGCGCTATCGAAAGTTCCGATACCAGCATGTGGCGCGCGCGTTCCAGCATTTTCTTTTCGCGGAAAGACAACGGTTTGTCCGCTTGCAGAATCAGCAAGCCCTTCAGTACATCGGCAATCTGAAGCAGGTTCCCGCTTTGCATCTTTTCACTATTGACCTTAAAACGACACTTCCAGTCCGCGATGTTTGAAACAACTCCGATCGAGAGATAATTCAGTACCTTGGCTATCTCTGACGTTTTTGTGATCTTCCTCAATCCAATGTTTCCGACGTTGGAAAACGGAACCATTACAGTCATGCTGGTATAAACCAGCCGCAACAGGTAAAATTTCTCGAACTGAGCGCCAAACGACCTGGCACTGATGTTCTCGATTGTCCCAACGCCCTGGTTGGGATAAACTACTTTTTCACCGATCTCGAAGGTCATACGAGGATCCCCCACCTAACCACCGGTGTTCAGTTGCTTAAGAATTTAACTCCGTGACGAGCAACTCATCTTAATATCACGAAAATTTAATGTCAAGCGGCCATTTAAAAAAGCCATTTAACAAGCCCCTCAAGCCTTTAGTTAAGTTCTTGGCCGCGCAAAATAACGGAACCCTCGGTGTTGTCGGCATTGCCCTCTTTCCCCAATACACCTCTCTGAGGTGTCACATGGTTCCGGTCTTTTGGACCCGCTCGTCCAGCAATAAACGTCGTAGCATGCGCAGGTCGTTAAGGATGCGGCGGCTTTCAGCGATATGGGTTCCCAGTTTGTTCAGTTTGAAACACACCAGTTGGAGAGCCTCTTTGCGCCGGTCCGCCTCGTCCACAACCGCAGCCGTCATCTGCTCTTCGACGTCCGCTTTGGCCTCGGCGATGGCCTCCGCCAAAAGCGCTACATAGTGATGCGAGCTTTCAATATTGTCGAACGGAGTTTCCGATTGATAGCTCATGAGCACCTCCCCAAAGCCTTTAGAGCCTTATGTTCTCACAGAACTCAGCCGGTCGGCCCGGCTTGTGCTACCATCGAATCGTCTGTAATCGCGGGGACGTAGTTCAGTTGGTTAGAACGCCGGCCTGTCACGTCGGAGGTCGCGGGTTCGAACCCCGTCGTCCCCGCCATTTCATTCCTCATTTCCCGGTTTGTCCCCCGCACCCCTAAATTTAACGCTTAATGGGTTGGAAATCACGCTTTGCACCCTGAATTTGTGAAGTAACAAACAGCCCACTGTCGCTACTATCTTTCCTATATGGAAACAACTGTATAGCATGGTTCTGGGTATTACCCCAGGGAGCAATAACATCCATGAAAAAGGTTCTTTTTAGCATCGCCAGCGCGGTTTTGATGTCTACCGCTGCTTATGCCAGCTTGATCCCCGCACTTACGTCAATTACCGGCAGCGCTGGTAATTATACTTTCACTTACACGGCCACTCTTTCTTCGAATGAGGGTCTGTATCCTTACCAGACATATGGTCCGGCGACGTGCCCGGGTCCTGGCACGACGCTCGTGGTATGTAACCCCCCCGGAACATTCTTGACCATCTACGATTTCGCCGGATTCAATGGAGTTACCGGTGTTCCCAATGCCAATTGGACCGCAACGTCATCGACTACGGGGACGACTCCGTCCAGCATTGCGGGCACGATTTTCGACGACCCGGGCGTTGCTAATATCACTTTTAACTATGGTCAGTTTGCGCCGAACGTCCAGGGTCAGGCCACGTTCGTCTTCACGATCGGGTCGATTTACGGCAGTTCCGCGCCCACTGGAAATTTCACGTTCCAGAATACTAAGGCGGATGGCTCTGCTTCCGCGGGTCTCACCGATCAAGGCGTTGGAAGCGTCTCCATCCCGGTAGCGCCGGGCGGCGTCCCTGAACCGGCGTCCATGATGCTACTCGGCAGCGGTCTCGTCGGCTTAGCCCTCGCCAGCCGTCGTTTTGCCAAACGCTAAACGTTATCACCCTTAGTTGCCTTGGGTGCCCTCGAAGAGGCTCGCGGCGTGTTTGTGTTCGTTTTCGCGCTGCCGAGCCTCTTCTTATTGTTGAGATCCGTTTATAATTGTTGTAAATGCTGCGCGTTAGCCTTCTCCTGGCTTGTTGTTTAGGCCACGTTGCGGCCTCTTCCCCACCCACTGTCTGTCCCGCCGGTTCCCCAATAGGCGATATTGACCTTCGTGTTGCTTCAGCTTCCATCAAAGTAGAACCGCTTCCCCTCCGCACCATCAATCGCTTAGAAGAAGGCGATATTCTCCTCTACAAACCTCTAACTCGCGGCGGCGAGAAACGCACAGGCGAAGTTTTGCTAGTTTTGGTGCCCGTCAACAAAGGCGCTGCCGGTGAGAAATTGATAGTTTTGGAGCCCAAGCCCGCTGCTAAACCTCAGCAATGGAAGGTGCCGGTACGCACCGCGGTAGTCGCTTATGTCTACGGTCCATCCGGCCTCAGCTCCAAAAAAGTGCGCAGCTTTCTAACTCGTGACGACGACTTGGTAACGCAGCTCGCCGATTACGCCGAGAAAACCGCGCAAACCGAGGCCCTCATCGCCGCTCTCGCGTCGCCCGATACGTCTGCCGCCGCCGTCCAATCCGCGTTACAAGGGTTTTCGGGGCAATACGGGCTCAACGTCCACCTCGACAAAACCGCTCCTTCCGATCAACAGGCCCTCGCCATGTTCCGCGCTTTGAATCCGCAGATGGCAAGTTATGACCCCATTACGCCGCAGCGTTCACGGCAGTTCAGTCAGACCGCAAGCCTGGCTACGTCGGTGGCGGCTCTGTTCTTCGGCAGCCCCGTCGGTCTCGCGGCTGGCGGCACTGCCATGTTGATGGAAGTTCGCTCGCTGGTATTCCCGAATGCGGAGTTTCGATCCTCATTTGGTCAATCCATCTCGGACGACGGCGTGGGACTCTGCGGCCGCCGCGACGGCGTTTCCGCTCACACCAAGCTTGCGTACTTGTGGGCTATGCGTGTCCCCAATATCGGGCCCCCGCGTCTCGAAATTGAAAAAGGCAGCTCGCTTCCCTCCGGGCTCAAGTCGCCGCTGCCATTCTCCGCCGCCGACTCCGACTGGAAATACGTTCAGCGCGCCCGCAATTGGATGATGATTCCGGAGGCCGGAAAACCTGTCCCCGTCTCCGTGGTGAAACTTGGCGAATCGCGTAACCTGGAATTGGACATCGGCCCGGCAGTGAAAGCTGGAACTTATACCTTGGCCGCCAATTGGGACTGGAACAAATTCACCATAAAGGGCGAAGTGGTGGTGCGCCCGCTGAGCGAATTCGGTTCGGCACGGCTGACCGCGTCCTCGCAGGATCTGCTGGTTGCGAAGACTGGGAAAGTCCCGGTAACGTTGAAAGGCGGTGATTTTGAATTTGTTACGAAAATAGAAGTCCTCAAGTTGGACGACCGCTTTGCAACCCCCGCAAGCGTGCCCTTCATTCTGCCCAAGGGCTTGCGGGAGGGTCCGCAGGATCATGTCGACATGCAGTTGAATACGATCGACATGGACACCGGTTCTTACAAGCTGTCAATCTCGCAGCTCGATGGAAAACCGCATGCGGTGAACATTAAGATCCTGGCGGCGCCGCCAGAGCTTAACAACTTTCCGGTCGTGCTCAATGAAGGCGCGTTGCAGGCTAACTTCGCATTGACCGGTGAGCGTCTCGATCTTCTCAATCGGATGGAAGTCGCGCATGGCAGCGCCGAGCTGGGTGAAGTCTCGGCCGATCGCAAGCAGCGCAAATTGACGCTTCGGATGAAGGGCGACCTGGACGCAGGCACCAGTCTCGCGGTGAAGGCGTTCATTCAGGATCGCAGCGAGCCGCTGACTTTTGCCGACGCCGTGCGAATCGTCGGTCCGCGACCGCAAATTACCGAGGTGGCGCTCTCCGCGCCTCCCGATCAGGATGTGCAGTTGCAAATCGGGGAATTGCCGGGCGGCGGTTATCTCAGTGCCATGATGCGCGTACAGCACTTGCAATCCAACAGCACGGTTGAGCTAAGTTGCGATGGTCCGGAGCCCGTGCGCAGTCTCGTGCTTCATTTGGGAGAGCGGTCCGGCCCGCTAAACTTGCAACAGTTGGCGCCGGATCAAATTTTCCTGTCGTTTGATACTAGCGCTTGGCCTAACGGTTGCCCGCTGCAAGCTACCATTGTCAACGGCAGCGAAGGAAAATCACAGTCTTATAAATTGGGACGTCTTGTGCGCGTGCCTAAAATCGAGAAATTCGAAATCGGAGGCCCGGACGAAACCAAAGACGGGGTTACGGCGAATTTAACAGGTGAGAATCTCGAAATGATTGAGAAGGTCGGCTGGAGCGAGGACCAAGTAGAGGCGATAGCCGACCTGCCGTTGCCCATTCCCGGAGACGGCCAGCGGCAAAAGCTTCAGGTGCACCTCCCAGCGCCTCCCGCATCGCACGCGCCTCTTTACGTGATGTTGCGGTCGGAAACCAAACCGCGAATCACCAAGTCGCGATCCTAAGCAGCCGGGTCCAATGCGCCTCGGGGCGCACGGGCAGCCACAGGATCGCGCCGCTAAGCTGCCCGCCCATAATCATGATGCCGGAAACCGAAACGGCCGAACGCTTGCCGATGTCGGCCGTCACGGACCAGAACGAGCTTTGCGAAAGATAGAGTGCGCCTGCACCGCCGGCCAGCACGAAACTCGCTAGTTGCGGACTGGCGACTTGCGACCCCATGGCGATGAATACGGCGGCCAGCAGCATGGCGGCGGCGCCGAACCATCCGCCGTCCAGCGAACCGATGGCCATGGCGAGAAACGGCATCATGGTGTAGTAAGAGCTTTGCTTCAAGTTGAGGCCGCGCACGGCATTCAAGTAGATAAAGAACCAGCTAAAGAAAATGTACGCGGCGTAGCCGTAGGTGAAGTAACTCAGGGTGACGGCGAGCACGTCGCGGCTGCGCCGAATGGCTCCCCAGCTCAAAGTCGCACCGGGACTTTTTTCCTGTGGCAGGCCGGCTTGGATAAATTCAGTTTCGCTGGCGGAGATCCACGGGTACCGCGCCGGAGTTTCGCGCGCAACGATGTACCAACCCCCCACGACAAGGCCCAGCACCGCGCTGATCCAAAACGATGGACGCCAGCCGTGATTCAAAGCACCCACGTGATGAGAGGCGGCGTGATGCCAGCGCCGAAACCCCCTCCTGCGAAGATTACGCCGTTGGCAATGCCGCGTTCGGAGGAGGGAATCCGCGCCGAGACCACAGTGTTTAACGCCGGATACACCACGGCTTCGCCGAGCCCGAGACAGAAGCGCGTCGCGATGAGCATCGGCAGCAATGCCGCGGCGGTGGGTGAGAAGAAGGTGATAAGACATGTGAAAACGGCCCACCAGACTACCCCGAGCGTGAGCAAAATGCGCGGGCCGATGCGGTCGGCAAGCCATCCGCCGGGCGCTTGAAACAGCGCGTAGCCCAGCACGAAGGCGCTAAACATCCAGCCGAGCTGTTCGTTATTGAGGTGGAATTCTCGGGCGATCGCTGGCCAGCGATGGAAATATTCACACGGTCGAGGTAAGCCACCGCGCTAACCAGGAAACTTGCATGTTCGTTCATTTATTTCGCAGGCTTTTTGCCCAGGTAGAGATCCACATCCGGCAGTCTCATGTCTTCAATTATCTCGGACACATAAGTTGCGGGCGTCATAAAAGCCACGTCGGAAAGCACGGACGAAGATGAATGGATTCCAAGGAGCACGAGACGATCAAGGCCAGGGCTGCTGATGTCCGCGTGCTCACCGAGAGGTGGATAGTAAAATACCGAGGCCCGCTATTACCCGGCACCAGATTGGCCGCGATCAACCAGGCATTGACATTCACGCCCTCGCCTCGTTCGCAAGACGTATGGATATCTTCTTCCAGTATGTTCGATACCTTGCCGAACTTGAAGACAGGATAATTTCTTGTTGTCCGTCCCAATTCAACCAACATTCCAGCTGAAAAAATGTCATCGCCCACTGACACCTTCGCGAGCTCTCCGTGAGTGGGGAGCCGCCACATAGGAAGAAGGCTCATATCGGATTTGAGCAGGTCGTCTTCATTAGCCGGGAACACGATTACCGCCGCATCAACATCATTCCTGCGATGCTTAACCCACATCCGCTTACTTTGGTTTGACAGGACTAACTTGATATACCTGACCTGCTCGCCGGTGCCGCCCTTACGAGCGTTGACGCGGGCAAAAAGGATCTCAGGATTGTGCTGCCCAGCGCAATGAACCCATTCCGGGTCTAATAAGTGCCGGGCAGTTGCCAAAAGCAGGGTCATTTTATCGTCGTGCAAATGAGGTACTCTAATCAAAAATGCGGTCCCAATCGCCGAATTGATATCAGGATTTCCTTCCGCGGTAGCTGTATACAGAAAAACTACCGTTCGTCCGATGAAATTGGGGTCGAACGGTGGGGCCGCCTTCAAGGTTGCAAGGCAAGCGACACACAAAGCTAAAACAACCTTAATCGCCGCCCGCGTGTTCCCAATTACGTTAGTCAAACGGTGGCTCACAACGATAATATAGGCTCCGTCTTTGCCCGCTCTTGCGGGCTATCGGCAATCACGCACGCCGCGGGCCGACATCAAGTTCACGACTTACGTGCGGGTTTACGAGTGGTAAAGCTTAGATTTCGCGGCGGCCTTCGATGGCTTTCCACATGGTGACTTCATCGGCGAACTCGAGATCGCTGCCGACCGGAATGCCCATTGCGATTCGGGTGACTTTGATGCCTAGCGGCTTCAGCAATTTTGAAATATAGATCGCGGTAGCTTCGCCTTCCACATTCGGATTGGTCGCGACGATCACTTCTTCAATGGCGCCTTGGCCAATGCGCTCGACGAGGCTCTTGATCTTCAGTTGCTCCGGACCAATTCCGCGCAACGGAGAAAGGGCACCGTGCAGCACGTGGTACACGCCCGAGAACTGGCGCGTGACTTCTATGCCGACGATGTTGTGCGGCTCTTCCACTACGCAGAGCAGCTTTTGGTCGCGACCGCTGTCGCGGCAATATTGGCAAAGATCGGAATCGCTGATGTTGTTGCAGACGCGGCAGAGGCCGAGCTTGTCCTTTACGTCGTAGAGCGCTTGTGCCAGGTGCTCGGCATCCTCGCGCGAGGCGCGCAAAACATGAAACGCGATTCGCTGCGCGGACTTCTGTCCAATTCCCGGAAGGCGCTTAAATTCGGTAATCAGCCGCGCTAACGGTTCCGCAAAATCGGGCACCGCTTAAAATAGCCCGGGAGGCAGACCCATTCCGCCAAGCATCCCGCCCATTTTCTGTTTGGTTTCGTCGTCAACTTTCTTCACGGCCTCATTGCATGCCGCCACCACCATATCCTGCAGCATTTCGACATCGCCAGCCGCCTCGGGATCGATCTTGCAGCCCAGCACGTTTTTATGGCCATCCATCTTGATGGTGACCATGCCGCCGCCGGCGCCCGCCTCCACTCGGATCAGGGCCACTTCAGCCTGCATTTTTTCCTGCATGGCCTGGGCCTGCTTCATCATGTTCTGCATGTTTCCTGGCAGTTTCAATTTATGACTCCTTTAGATTTCGAACCGTTCGAACTTCGCCGCCGAAGAGTTCGCGAAAACGCTGGACTTCCGGATTGGCGAGCGCTCGTTGGGTGATTTGATCTTCCGTCACTTTCGGTTTGGTGATGTTTTGGGCGGCTGCGGCGACATCGCCGAAAGTCAGCTTAATCCGCATCGGCGGAAGGGCGAGATGGCGGATGACCTTTTGTAAATCGTCGGCCTTGATTCCGAGTGCAAATTCTTTGGGCGTGAATACCGCCAATTCGCCGGCTTCCGCGCTGACTTGCGAGTGCTCGATAGCGTCGGCCGTGAAAGGCATATCGAGTTGCATCAGCGCGGAATGTAATTTATCGCGCCACTCGGCGTCTCCAGAGGGGGGGGCGGAAGGGAGCACGGCTTCAGGCGCGGGCTTCGACGCTTTCTTCTGCGAATCGAGTTCGAATGGCGAGGGCCCGGGACGAGCGGGCGGTGGTGCTGTAGACGGTTGAGGTTTCGGAGCCGCCACGACTTTGACAGGTTTGCCGCCCAGAGACGCGAGCGCTTCCTCCACCTCTACGAGCCTGCCGGCTTGCACCATTTTCAGCAGCCCAATCTCAAGGTGAAATCGCGGCTGTAATGAGAATTGCAGATCGCGAAACAGATCGAGCGCGAGCTGCAGATAACGCGTGAGATCGTCTTCGGAAAAGCTGGCGGCGATCCGCGCCAGACGGGCGCGTTCACTGGGCGATGCCGCGATTAAGCGCGTATCTTCACCGGAAATGCGGGCGACGATCAGGTTGCGAAAATAGCGCGACAGCTCACGGCTGAAATGCTGCAAATTCTGGCCGTTGCGTTCAAGCTCATCCACAATTTCAAGCATCTTGCCTTGATCCTGACCGGACAGGGCGTCGGTGATGGAGGCGAGCGCCTCTATGCCGAATGCGCCAAGCAGTGCGCGGACTTCCGCGGCGTCGAGCTTCGCACCACAGCAGGCGATGGCCTGATCGAGCGCGGAGAGCGAATCGCGCACGCTGCCCTCACCGGCTTGGGCCAGAACGGACAGCGCTTCCGTATCGGCCTCAATGCCTTCCTGCTCGCAGATCCAGCGCATGCGTTCGACCAGATCGTTGAAATCCACCGAGCGGAAACTGAAATGCTGGCATCGGGAGGCGATGGTCGCGGGAATCTTATGCGCTTCAGTGGTGCAGAGAATGAAGACTACCCACTCGGGCGGCTCTTCGATGGTCTTCAGCAGCGCGTTGAAGGCTTCGCTCGTGATCTGGTGCGCCTCATCGACGATGAATACCTTAAAATTATCTCGCGCGGGGCGGTAGCGAACGTTCTCGCGCAGCTCGCGCATTTCATTGATGCCGCGGTTGGAAGCGGCGTCGATCTCGATGACGTCGACAGCGCCGCCGCCATTTGAAACTTCGAGGCAACTGGCGCACACGCCGCAGGGATTCGCAGTTGGGCCATTAATGCAATTCAGACATCGAGCCATGATGCGTGCGACGGTCGTTTTGCCGGTTCCACGCTGTCCCGAAAAAATGTAGCCGTGAGCGATGCGTTTCTGCTCGATGGCGTTTTTCAGCGTGACTTTGACGTGGTCCTGATTGACGACATCGTCGAAAGTCTGGGGCCGGTATTTGCGCGCGATGACCTGATACATGGGGGCGGGAAATGCCAGGCTCCGGGTAATCCGCGGCACACAGGGTAAGCCACTACCGTTGCTTCCTTCCGGACCTGGCGGGGTTTGCAGCCGCCTGTTGCACGAAGCCCGGAACCTGACAACCCATCATCGTAACATGGGGGTGGATTTGGGCTCGTTTTGGGAACGGATAGGGAGCAGAACGACGCGATGAATCGAAAATCATCGCACCAGTGATAGCCTATCCAGAGCATGAATAAAAAGTTCGTCCTCGCCGCCCCGCTAAGCTTTGCCCTCGTCGCCATCTCGCGAGCCCAAGCCCCCGCCGATCCCCTCATCGAGGCCTTCCGTCAAGTCGAAGTCGCCTCTGTCGCCGACGCCGTCGAGCAGCTTTATGGAACGCGCGCGCACATGTCCCATCAAATGCGCCCGCTCTTCACCACCAAATTCGCCGGCCCCGCCGTTACGGTCTTGCTAAAAAAAGAAGAGCACAAGGAAGGCTCGAAAGCCTCGAAAGGCATGCTCGACGCAATTGATTCCGCCGCCCCTGGCTCCGTCTACGTCATGGTTCTCGAACAAGGCGAAGACATCGCCGGCATCGGCGGACTCATGGCGACCGCGATGAAGGTTCGCGGCCTCGCTGGCGCGATCGTCGACGCGTCCATTCGCGACACTCCGCAAATCAAACGGCTGCAATTCCCCGTTTACAGCGTCGGCATCGCGCCTTCCACATCGGTCAACCACTACCGCTTCGCTGGCATGAACGTGAAAGTTAACTGCGCTGGCGCTGAAGTGAATGCCCACGACATTATCGTGGCCGATGAAGACGGTGTGGCCGTAGTCCCCCGCGCCCACGCTGCCGAAGTTTTGAAACGCGCCCAGGAGCTCGACTTCACCGAACACAGCATGATCCCCTTCATCGAGAAATTCAAATCCATCGGCGAAGCTGTTGCGAAGTTCGGACGGATCTAGCATGCCCAAAACGCCTAGCCGCAGGGATTTCATAGAGTCGGTCGCGCTCGCCGGTGGTCTGGCCTCCGCCGATGCCGGGCACGCGAAAGCTGCCTCTCGGACCCGCACCGGCGCCATCGACACGGCCTATCCGCGCATCTATAAGGGCCGGCAGCTCGCCATGCTCGCATTCCCGCTCGGCGGCGTCGGGTCCGGCAGTATCAGTCTGGGTGGCCGCGGCCAATTGCGCGATTGGGAAGTCTTCAATAAGCCCAACAAAGGCTCCGCGCCACAATATTGCTTCGCCTCCGTCTGGGCGCACGTGGGCAATCGCAAACCGGTGGCCTCCATCATCGAAGCCGCTCTGGTGCCGCCTTATGAGGGTTCCTCCGGTCTCGGCACGAACAACGTCCCCGGCCTGCCCCGCTTCAAGTCAGCGTCGTTCACCGGCGAATTTCCTCTAGCCAGACTCGACTTCGCCGATCCCGCGATCCCCGTCCAAGTTTCGCTCGATGCCTTCACGCCTTTCATCCCGCACGATGCCGACGCGTCCGGTCTTCCCGTCGCCATCTTGCGGTACCGCGTTCACAATCCCACCCGCGAAACAGCCAACGTCTCCGTCGCCTATTCGCTCGACAACCCCGTCGGCACCACCGGTCGCACCACGGAATATCGTAAGACCGACGGCGTCGAAGGCCTGTTCATGCGTAATCCTTTTCTGTCTGCAGACGATCCACTCGCGGGATCTTTCGCCCTCTGTGCCGTTGGATCTCAGCCCGGAGAAGTAACGTACCTGCGCGGCTGGCGCGGCGGCACCGGCTGGCGCGTGGGACCCCTCCTGTTTTGGGACGACTTCACCGACGATGGAATGCTCGGCCCCGAAGCCGCCGTCCGCGACAGTGTCGGGTCACTTTGCATTCAGAAATCGATTCCGGCCGGTGCTAAAGCCGATTTCACTTTTCTGTTGAGCTGGAATTTTCCGAATCGCACCCCTCAGCGTATTGGCTGGGACGCTCCCAAAGACACAGAGAAAACCAAGATCGGCAATCACTACTGCACCCGTTTCTCCGACGCCTGGAAATCCGCTGAGTACGCTGTGCGGAATCTCGCCGACCTCGAGAGCCGCACGCGCCGTTTCGCCTCTGCCATGCGCGCATCCACCTTGCCCTCCGCCGTGAAAGAGGCCGCCATGGCCAACCTCACCACGCTCGTTTCCCCCACTTCATTCCGCACTGCCGATGGCGTCTTTCACGGATGGGAGGGCAGCAACAACCAGGGCGGCTGCTGCTTCGGCAACTGCACTCACGTCTGGAATTACGAAGCCGCCACCGCCCACGTGTTCCCCTCGCTTTCGCGCTCGCTGCGCGAGAACAGCTTCGGCTTCTGCACCGATTCCGACGGCCGTCAGGATTTTCGCCAGCTTCTTCCCGCCGATCGGCAGCGTTGGGGCAAAGCCGCCGCCGACGGACAAATGGGCCAACTCATGAAGCTCTACTTCGACTGGCGCCTGTCCGGCGATACCGAATGGCTCCGGCGCTTGTGGCCCGCCGCGAAACGTACTCTCCAATTCGCCTGGATTGAAGGGGGCTGGGACGCCAATCGCGATGGCGTCATGGAAGGCGTTCAGCACAATACATACGATGTCGAGTTCTTCGGACCGAATCCGCTATGCGGGGTCTGGTACTTGGGTGCCTTGCGTGCTTCCGAAGAAATGGCGCGAGTCGTCGGCGATACAGAATTTGCCGCCGCTTGCCACACACTCTTCACCCAAGGCAGCCAATGGATCGACGCCAATCTATTCAATGGCGAATACTACATCCAGAAAATTCAAGGCTCTCCCAAAGACAAAATCGCGAATGGCCTGCTGGTCGGCATGGGTTCCGCCAACACCGAGAAACCCGACTTCCAGCTTGGCGATGGCTGCCTGATCGATCAGCTTGTAGGTCAGTACATGTCTGATCTTGCCGGGCTGGGCAATCTACTCGATCCCACAAATCTCCGTAAAACTGCCGCATCTATTTATAAGTACAACTACAAGCGCCGCATGGATCGTCATGAATCCGTGCAGCGCGTATACGCCTTAAATGATGAAGCCGCGCTCGTGATCTGCGATTACGGTCAAGGCAAGCGTCCGGAAATTCCGTTCCCCTATTTCGCCGAAGTCATGACTGGTTTCGAGTACGCCGCAGCTGTCCTGATGATCCACCGCGGCATGGTTAACGAGGGTATTGAATGCATCGAAAACATTCGCCGCCGCTACGATGGCGAGCGCCGCAACCCGTGGAATGAAGCTGAATGCGGCCACCATTACGCCCGTGCGATGGCGAGCTGGGCTGCGATTCCAGCCTTAAGCGGATTCGCTTATGATGCCGCCGAAAAGCGCGTCACCGCAAAACCCCGCCTCGCCGCCGCCGTCTTCCAAAGCTTCTGGTCCACCGGCGCCGCGTGGGGCACCTTCAACCAAACTTCCAGGGATTTCGCCCTTACCGTGCTGGAGGGAACACTCCCATGCGCCGCCATCGACCTGGCTTGGAAGTCCGCAAACAATACCGAAGCCGCCGCCCGCGGTACCCCAGTCCCCCACACTTTTGCTTCGGGATCATTCCAGCTAACGGGCCTAATCACCCTGCGCGCCGGGGACTCGCTCACCCTCAAAGCTCACGCCTAAGATTCGAAGTGTTCAGGATAAAAACCCAACCTAACTCATGACGTTCCCCGCTCCTGTCCCGGAGATCCCCGCGGCCAACGTTGACATAGCCGCAGCGTACTATGTCAACACGCTGGGCTTCACCTTCGATTGGGGGAACGACCAAGGCGGCATTGCAGGCGTCTCAAGAGGGAGTTGCAGACTGTTTATCACCAATCGCTCTTTCCGGGATTCCTACGGCAACATGGGCCCTATCCTTTTCTGGCTTAATCTCGACAGCAAAGCTGAGGTGGACGAACTCTTCGCACAGTGGAAGGCCGGGCAAGTGAAGATCGTTTCCGAGCCCGGGGACAAGCCGTGGAAGCTGCGCGAGTTTATGGCCGCCGATCTTGATGGCAACCTCATTCGTGTCTTCTACGATTTTCGGCGCGACCTGTAAACGACACATCGCACAAAGTCGCCAAGCGGCGAAATTGCTGACTGCCCGTCCCAATAAACGTCCAGATCGGCCCCAGGCCGTTTTGCGCAATTATCGTTCATTGAATTGCCGATGCTCGCCGTGTGGCAAAAACTGCCTCCGCTTCTACATCCGCAGTGGGACCAACGATCCAGTCGTAGGACCATCTGGCGAGAATGCTATTGACTTGCCTAGGCGTGATTTCCCATGCCAAGAGATCTGTTCCTTCCGACCAAGATGAGGCTTCGAGACAGTGGTGCCCTCACAAAGGCGGAGGGATTCCGCAAACAACTAGGCGGAGCCTCAAGGCAATCGGGAGTACCCCAGCCAACGAGCCTGTCACCGAAGATGAAATACTTGCCATGAGGCGGTTTCAACGTCAACCACTTCAACGTGGAAACCAAAGAGGCAAGCCCAAGCTAAATACCGCATCAACTCCGGCGGAACTTCTCAAAACGGCTCCTTCGGCGGTGATCTTGCGAAGTTCCCGTGCAGCCGGACCCTCTACGTTGTTCGTAAGGTAGGTTTCAGGGGGGGCTTGCTCATCTAAAAAACCACCTGGCCCGTCGAAGAGATCAGGTGACGTCCCAACATTCTTCTGGGCTTTGCGCTTTACGCCATCTGAAAGGTTCCCAAACCATTTTTCAGCGACTCACTCGATTCTTCCTAGCTAATAATTGAATTGGGAGCAAGCCTGAGCTGTTCGATTCTGGTCAACAGATGAGAACGGAACTCGGGGTTGGGAGTTTGCTGCGGCTCCGTGACCAAACCAGCCCGAACTCGGTTGACAGGTACAGGGTGCCAGCTCTGTCAACCACCACAATCATTGAGCCGGACGCTCGAAGAGAGCCCGGGCGGGTCGGGTCGGCGAGGGCCTTGGAAAACATCGTCCGCCACAGTCCGCATTCCTAAACCATAACCATATAGTTATCGGTTGTCAAACCTGTTATTTGCCGAATTTCTTCCATATCTAATAGATCCCGCAACCATATTTGTTTGCGAGCGTTTGAGTTCCTCTGCTCTTGAGTAATATTGGATAATGCCCAAGGTCCTCATCGAAGTCGCGTGTCCCTGCTGCCAGGCCACGCTCAAGATCGATCCGCAACTCGCCGTCGTCATCTCTCACAAAGTCCACGAGAAGCCTGCGCCGATCGAAGACCTAGCCGCCGAGGTCGCCAAGCTAAAAGGCGCTTCCGGCCGCCGCGAAGAGCTTTTTCAAAAACATGTCGCCGCGGAAAAATCCAACGCCACAGTGTTGAATCGTAAGTTTGATGAGCTACTGAAACAGGCCAAATCCGATCCCAACAAAGGCAAACCCATCCGCGATTTCGACCTTGACTAAATGGTCTATAGCGAATCGCGAACGCCTGTCATAGTCAACCGTGAGTCGTAGCAATCGCTTTCTCCAACTCTAGGGTAGGCTACCAACCGATTCGCCTCAACCCAGACACCAAATCGAAGTGAAGATCCCGGCTTACCAGCGTTTCTCCATGCTGCCGTGCTAGCGCCGCAATCCAGATATCGTTGGAGGGAATCGGACGCCCTAAGCGCCCTAATTCGTGGCGTATTTCAGCATATCCATCCGTGGTCGGCTCCGTGATGGGCAACAATCGAAAATCCGGCAGACACGTTTTTAGCCACCTCTCATACACCGCCCGATTCCGTGATTGCCTGATTCCATAGCGGTATTCACCCAACACGATTACAGGCAGGGCGACTTCGTCCGCATCGCGAAGGATAGGTTCTAACATTGCGTCCCCGTCCGCAAGCGCCGAAAACGCGTTCGTGTCCAGAATCAGAGCAGATCCTCCGGCTCAAGCTGCCCGAACTCTTCTTCGATAATCTTGTTAATTTTCAGAGTTTCACTATGCAGCGATCGCAGCTTCCCAAACGCTTTCATCCAGGGCTTACCAACACCGTCGTTCGCGCGCAATTTGTCGGTCAGCGCCTCCGACACAAGTTCCCGAAACGGTATCCCTCGATCAGCCGCAGCCGTCTTCGCGCGCCGAAAAAGCGCGTCGGGAATTTCCAGCGTTGTTTTCATACTTGCATTGTCCCATATTTATGGGAGTTCGGTGCTCGACGGGGCGCTGTGGGACACGCAGGTTCTGACGGGGCCGGATCGTGACTCGCGGAGATGTTGAGTGACCCCAATCTGCTTACGCGACACTAGGATCTCAGTTTGCCGAAGCGGCGGGATTCGATCTTAAGCCTCGACCGGTTCCCTAATGCCGCTCGCCCGCTGCGCATTTTTGCGAAGCTCCGGCGGCACCTCGACTGTGATCTTGCGAGCACTGTTTATAATAAAAGCTACCCATGCATCAAAAAATCACCGAGCGAGTAGTGGACCAGGACCCTCGCGAAACTCAGGAGTGGATGGAGGCTTTCGACCAGATTCTGGGCCAGGTCGGCCCCGACCGCGCCTCTTTCCTGTTGGATCAACTCACCGTTCACGCCAAAAAAGAAGGCGTCGAGCTTCCGGTTCAACTCAATACCCCGTACGTGAACACCATTCGCGTCGAAGATGAAGTGCCCTTTCCCGGCGATCGCGGGCTCGAGCGCCAAATCAAGAGCCTCACCCGCTGGAACGCCATGGCCATGGTTTCCCACCAGAACAAAGAAGACGATGGAATCGGCGGCCACATCGCCACCTACGCCTCTCTCGCTACGCTCCTCGAAGTCGGTTTCAACCATTTCTTTCACGCCAAATACGGCGACCAGCCAGGCGATTTCGTCTATTTCCAGGGCCACGCCTCCCCCGGTGTCTATGCCCGCGCTTTTCTCGAAGGCCGCCTCACCGAGCAACATCTGCAAAACTTCCGTCATGAGTTGCGCGACACCCCCGGCCTCTCCTCCTATCCGCACCCGTGGCTGATGAAAGATTTTTGGAGCTTCCCCACGGTTTCCATGGGCATCGCGCCGATTAACGCCATCTATCAGGCGCGCTTCATGCGATACCTCGAAAATCGCGGTCTCATCGAACCCACCGAGCGAAAAGTCTGGGCGTTTTTGGGCGATGGTGAAACCGATGAGCCCGAATCGCTCGGCTCCATAACACTCGGCTCTCGCGAGAAACTCGACAACCTCATCTTCGTCGTCAACTGCAATCTGCAGCGCCTCGATGGCCCCGTGCGCGGCAACGGAAAAATCGTTCAGGAACTTGAAGGCATCTTCCGCGGCGCCGGATGGAATGTCATCAAGTGCCTGTGGAGTGAAGATTGGGATAGTTTACTCGCGCGCGACACCACCGGCACGCTTGTCAAACTCATGAACGAATGCGTCGATGGCGAATATCAATCGTTTAAAGCCAAGGGCGGCGCATATGTGCGCAAAGAGTTCTTCGGTCAGTATCCCGAAACTCTGAAGCTCGTCGAACACTTGTCCGACGAGGAAATCGGCCGTCTCCGTCGCGGCGGTCACGATCCCCAAAAAGTCTACAACGCGTACAAAGCCGCTGTCGATCACAAGGGAGGCCCGAGCGTCGTGCTCGCGAAAACTGTCAAGGGCTACGGCATGGGAGAGTTCGGCGAAGCTCGCAACCCCACTCACCAGAATAAGAAGCTGAATGAGAAGGGCATCGAGTATTTCCGCATACGCTTCGAAATTCAAATTCCCAAAGAGGTAGCAAAAACTGGCGCTCTCTATCGGCCTCCGGAAACCAGCCCCGAGATGGCGTACATGCACGAACGCCGCCGCGAACTCGGCGGTTATCTGCCCTCGCGTCACGTGCCTCCAACGCAAATCGAAGCTCCACCGCTCGCTTACTTCGCCGAAACGCTTCACGCCTCGAAGGAACCGCATCCTTCCACTACCATGGCGTTCGTGAAACTTCTCACGCGCCTTCTTAAGCACGACAAACTCGGCAAGCGCATCGTGCCCATCATCCCCGATGAGGCCCGCACCTTCGGCATGGAAAGCCTCTTCCGGACCTTCGGTATCTACGCCTGCGAGGGCCAGCTTTACAAGCCCCATGATTCCGACATTCTGCTTTACTACAAGGAATCCAAAGATGGTCAGATGCTCGAAGAGGGCATCACCGAAGCCGGGTCCATGGCGTCCTTCACGGCCGCCGGCACTGCTTATGCGAACTACGGGCTGGAGATGATTCCGTTTTTCATCTATTACTCCATGTTCGGATTTCAGCGCGTCGGCGACCTCATCTGGGCATTCGCGGATTCGCGCGGCAAGGGCTTCCTGATGGGCGGTACCGCCGGTCGCACCACCCTAAACGGCGAAGGCCTGCAACACCAGGACGGGCACAGCATCCTCCTCGCCAGCACCGTTCCATCTCTCGCCACTTACGACCCCTCTTATGCATACGAGATCACCGTCATTATTCAGGACGGCATCCGGCGCATGTATCAGAACCAGGAAGACCTGTTCTACTACATCACTCTGTACAACGACAATTACCCGCAAGCTGCGATGCCCGAAGGCTCAGCCGAAGGCATTCTCAAAGGCATCTACAAGGTAAAGCCGGCTGACAAGGGCAAGGTCAAAGCGCAACTCTTCGGCAGCGGCCCGATACTCATCGAAGCCATCAAAGCCCAAGCTATTCTCGCCGATAAGTATGGCGTTGCGACCGACGTCTGGAGCGTGACCAGCTACAACGAGTTGCGCCGCGAGGCTCTCGCTATCGAGCGATGGAACCGCCTCCATCCCGGCGAAGCGCCAAAGGTCCCTTACATCCAAGCGGTCCTAAACGGAGCCGAAGGCCCCATCGTCGCGGCTTCCGACTACATGAAAGCCGTTCAGGACCAGATCGCCCCATGGCTCCCAGGGCGCATGGTAACCCTCGGCACGGATGGTTTCGGACGCAGCGAAAACCGCGCCCTCCTTCGGCATCATTTCGAAATCAGCGCTGAATCCATCGCCGCCGCAACCCTCTCGCGCCTCGCCCGCGACGGCAAATTCGACGTAAAAAAGGCCGTCAAGGCTTTTGAAGATCTCGGCGTCAATGTCGAACAGCCCGACCCCGCCCGCGCCTAGCAGCCCGCGCGGCGCCCAACCTCGCCCTCACTTCCGTAGAATCAATGCTGATGAGACGCATACTCTGCATTGCCTTGGCTTTGTCCGCCAAGCTCTTCGCCCAAGCCTCCGCGCCTGTCTGGAAATTCGCGATCTCCGGCGATTCGCGAAACTGCGGCGACATCGTGATGCCGGCCATCGCCGCGAGCATTGCCAATAGCGGTTCGGAATTCTACTGGCACCTCGGCGATTTTCGCGCTCTATACAATTTCGACGAGGATCTGGGCGCGTCTCATGGAAATATTAGCGATTATCACCGCGGCGCTTGGCCCGACTTCATTAGTCATCAGCTCGATCCGTTCGGAAAGCTGCCAGTTTATCTTGGCATGGGGAATCACGAGACTGTGCCGCCCGCCACGCGCGAAAACTACATTGTGCAGTTCGCCGATTGGCTGGACGCGCCCGTCTTGAGAACTCAGCGTCTGCAAGATGATCCACAAGATCATCGTCTTCGCACTTACTATCACTGGATCGACCGAGGTATTGACTTCATCACTCTTGACAATGCATCGTCGGACCAGTTCGACGCCGCGCAGTTGAAGTGGTTCCACGCCGTGATTGAAAGAGCGGAAGCGTCACCCGCCATCAAGACGGTGGTTGTTGGGATGCATGCCGCGTTGCCCGGCAGCGTAGGCGCGAGCCACAGCATGAGCGATTGGGCGCAGGGCGAGAAAAGCGGGCGCGATGTGTATCAAACGCTCTGGCACGCCCAGGACACGGCGCACAAGAACGTCTATGTGCTTGCCAGCCACTCCCATTTCTTCATGGAAGATGTGTACCAAACGGATTATTGGAAGGGGCGGATACTCAAGGGCTTTATCGTCGGCACGGCTGGCGCGGTGCGCTACCGGCTTCCTCCGGGCGTGGTTACAAGCGACAAAGCCATGACGGATGTCTACGGCTATTTGTTAGCCAATGTGATGAGCGATGGGACCATCGCCTTCTCGTTTCAAAAGCTCGAAGTCGATCGCCTGCTGCGCGCCAATGCCAACAGGCTGCCAGAGGCGCTGGTGCGATGGTGTTTCACCGATAACCGCCAACTTTCCTCCGCGCACTGAATGATACGATACGAGTGACTATGCAATCGCGACGAAATTTTCTGGGCAAAGTGGCTACTGGGCTGGCGGGGACGCTGGCCACGGGGTCGCGCGTTCTGGGCGCCAACGATCGCCTGCGGCTCGGAATTATCGGCGCCGGTGACCGGGGCATGCAGATCGTCCGCGAGGCCATGGAGTGCCCTGGGACGGATTTCGTCGCGTTCGCCGATATCTACACCAAGCGCCTTGAGAGTGCGCTCAAAGTCGCGCCCGGCGCTAAGTCGTACCTGAATTATCAAGACCTGCTCGACGATAAATCCATCGACGCCGTGCTGATCGCCACGCCTCAGCACTTACACGCGGAGCACTTCGTGGCAGCGCTCGAGGCCGGCAAGCACGTCTATCAGGAAAAGACCATGGCGTTTACCGTGGAGCATGCCAAGAAAATGCGCGCGGCTTACCGGAACGCGGGCAAGCGCACGGTGCAAATCGGGCACCAGTCGTGTTCGTCGGGCCAGGTTGCGGACGCCGCGAACTTTCTGTCATCTGGAAATCTCGGCAAGATTACGGCAATTCACGCGCACATGTTTCGCAACACGCCGAATGGCAAGCCGCAATGGTCGCGCCCGGTGTATCCGGATATGACGCCTGAAAATATTATCTGGAAATCATTTCTGGGCGGCGCTCCGCAGCACGAGTTCGATGCGAACCGCTACGTGAACTGGCGCTTCTTCTGGGATTATTCCGGCGGCAATGTTTACGAGAACATGTGCCACCAGGTTTCTTTTTGGTACAAAGTGATGGGCTTGCAAATTCCGAAGTCGGTCAACATGGTGGGCGGAATCTACTTGTGGAAGGACGGCCGAGAGGTCCCCGACACCATGAGCGTAGCCCTGGAGCAACCCGAAGACGTTTTGTTTACGTGGGACTCCGGATTTGGTAACAACCAGCTTGGCGTTTCGGAAGATGTGCTGGGCAGCGACGGAACCATTTCCAAGAGCCAGCAGATTCGTTACACGCCGCAGAAGGTCAACCGCCCGGATGGCTCGGAGATGGTTGGCTCAACACCAACTCCGCCGCGAGCCCATATGCAGAATTTTCTGAACTGCATCCGCGGCGGCAAGCCGACAAATTGCCCGTTTGACCTCGGTTTCCGCGTCTCCATCGCGTGCCGCATGGCGGTGGAAAGTTACCGGCAAGGCCGAACGGTTAAGTGGGATCAAGCAAAAGAAGAGATCGTCTGACCGGTGCGGGCGGCAGGTCGTAATCATGGAGTTTGACTACACACCCGAACAGGTGCATCTGCGCCGCGAAGTTCGGGAGTTTGCGGCGGCTGAAATCGCGCCTCACGTTATGGAGTGGGATGAAGCGCAGATCTTCCCCATGGAAGTGGTGAAGAAGCTGGGCCAGCTCGGCTACATGGGTTCGATTTTTCCGGAAGAGCTGGGCGGGGCCGGACTCGGTTATATCGAATATTCGATCATCATCGAGGAACTCTCACGCGTGGATGGCTCGGTTGGGATCATCGTGGCGGCCCACACATCGTTGTGCAGCAATCACATTTATAAAGCCGGAACGGACGAGCAGAAGAAGAAATATCTGCCGAAACTCACAACGGGCGAGTGGATCGGGTGCTGGTCGCTGACTGAACCGGAGGCTGGCTCGGACGCCGCGGGCACCCGCTCCACGGCGATTCACGAGGGTGCGAATTGGGTGCTGAATGGCGCCAAGACATTCACCACGAACGCGCACTATGCGGATGTCTGCGTGGGGATGGCGGTGACGGATCGGGCCGCGGCCCAGCATGGCATTTCGGCGTTTATCCTGGAAAAAGGAACTCCGGGATTTCGCGCCGGCAAAAAAGAAAACAAGCTGGGGCTTCGCGCCAGCGCAACCGGCGAAGTGATTTTCGACAACTGCCGGCTGCCGGAATCGCAGTTGCTCGGCAAACAGAATGAAGGCTTTGTGGATAGCCTACGAATTCTGGACGGTGGGCGGGTTTCCATCGCCGCGCTTTCCATCGGCATGGCGCAAGGCGCTTTTGACGCGGCGCTCAAATATTCCAAACTTCGCAAACAGTTCGGGCGCCCCATCTCGGAATTTCAGGCGATCCAGCACAAGCTGGTGGATATGGCGACGGCCATCGATGCATCGCGCCTGCTGACTTACCGCGCGGCCTGGATGCTCGACCACGGCAAACGCGTGACGCGAGAATCCGCCATGGCGAAGCTGTTTTCATCCGAGGCGGCAGTGCGCATCGCCGATGAAGCGGTGCAAATTTACGGCGGTTATGGGTTTATAAAGGACTATCCTGTCGAGAAGTTTTATCGCGACGTGAAGCTCTGCACTATCGGCGAGGGCACCAGCGAAATTCAGCGGATGGTGATCGCGCGGCAGCTTTTGAAGGACTGATGTTCGAGCGCAACCCACGTGCCTTGGCGCGCGCGGCGTCGGCTCTTGAGAATCACACGCAAGACGCCGCGCAGCTTCTGGACGCGATTGCCGTTACGCCGGGCACGGGCATCATTGTTGGCATCACGGGTCCGCCGGGCGCTGGGAAAAGCACGCTGGTCGATGCACTGGCTCTTGAGATTCGCAAGCGCGGCAAGACGGTTGGCATCATCGCGGTCGACCCTACCAGCCGCGTCACGGGCGGTGCCATCCTGGGCGATCGCATTCGCATGCAGCGGCACCACGCCGACACTGGTATCTTTATCCGATCCATGGCGACGCGGGGATCTGTCGGCGGGATTGCGCGCACTACCGAAAACCTCGCCAAGCTGTTGCGCGCGGCGGGCTTCGATTTCGTGATCATTGAGACGGTGGGCGTGGGCCAGGACGAGATTGCGGTCGCGGGTCTCGCGGACGTCACCGTCGTGGTGTTGGTGCCAGGCATGGGTGACGACGTCCAGGCGATTAAGGCGGGCGTGATGGAGATTGCGGATATATTCGTCATCAACAAAGCCGACCGGCCGGGCGCCGAGCAAACCGAGCGCGAAATTCAGTCGATGTTGAGCCTGGGGCACAGCCCGCGCGCGACGCCCGCGATTGTGCGTACGACCGCACTCGAAGGCCTGGGAGTCGCCGAGTTGCTGGTCGCGATCCAGGAGCGCAAACCAGTGATGAGGCAGACCCGCGCGGCATTCGAGATCGATCATCTCGGCATTGCAGTGCGCTCGCTCGATGAAGCACTCAGATTCTATCGCGATCGGCTTGGAATGACAGTGGCATTGATCGAGATAGTGGAATCGGAAAACGTTCGGGTCGCGATGCTGCCGGCGGGCGGGTCTCGGATAGAGCTGCTGGAACCGCTGCATCCGGATACGGTGATTGCCAAGTTTCTGGATAAGCATGGTCCTGGGATGCATCACGTCGCGATCAGAGTTTCAAGCCTGACGGATGCCGTGGAGCGGCTGCGGGCGGGCGGGGCGCGGCTGCTCAACGAACCGCGGCGCGGGGCCGGCGGACATCTCTATGTATTCGTGCACCCGGCCAGCACCGGCGGCGTACTATTGGAGTTGATTCAAAGCTAAAAGGAGCGTTCATTGCAGGCGAAAATCGGCATAATCGGCGGCAGCGGACTCTATTCCATGCCCGGATTTCAGGCACATGAGGAGGTCGGTATCGATACGCCATTCGGGCGTCCGTCGGATAGTTTTATTGTCGGAAAGCTGGCGGGCAAGGACGTGGCATTTCTCACGCGGCATGGGCGCGGGCATCGCATCTCGCCTTCGGAGTTGAACTTTCGCGCGAACATTTACGCCATGAAGTCGCTGGGCGTCGAGCGCATTGTTTCACTGAGCGCCGTGGGGTCGTTGAAGGAAGAGCATAAGCCGCTCGATTTCGTGGTCCCAGATCAATTTGTGGATCGCACGCGCGGGCGCATCTCTACGTTCTTCGGCGATGGAATTGTGGCGCACATCAGCTTCGCCGATCCGCTTTGCGGGCAGATGTCGGCGGTGGTGCATGAGGCATGCGGGCGCGTGGGCGTCCGGGTGAAGAGAGGTGGAACGTATCTTTGCATGGAAGGTCCCGCGTTTTCGACGCGCGCGGAATCGCAACTATATCGGTCGTGGGGGATGGACGTGATCGGCATGACGAACCTGACCGAGGCGAAGCTGGCGCGCGAAGCGGAGATCTGCTATGTGACCATCGCTATGGTGACCGACTACGATTGCTGGCATGAAGAACATGATTCGGTGACGGTCAGCGACATCGTTGCAAATCTCAACCTGAATGCCGAGCATGCCTGCGCCGTGGTCGCCGCCGCAGTGGAGGCGATGCCGGCAGAGCGCACATGCAAATGCGGCGCGGCGCTGGCGCACGCCATAATGACCGACCGGGCGTTGGTCCCCGAGACGACCCGGAAAAAGCTGGACCTTCTGATTGGCAAGTACTTCGTGTAACGCGCTCGCGCGGGAACTGCTCGCCCATTGCCTGGCTGGCACGCGTTGGCCTGCGCGATTGCTGGATCAGCTGCTGGAAGCGGGCTGTTCCGACTCGCTGTTCCGGATCGTCGTCGAAAGGTTGGCCGATTTATTCGACCCGGGTCTCTGCGACACCTATGCCGACTTATTCACGCAATTGATGGAGAAGGCGATGCCCGCCGCGGACGCAGCGGAACTTCTAGCCCGCTACCAGCGGGTGAGACGCGCGCGAGTTTGCGAGTCCGAACCAGACGAGGTATTCGTGCTTTCTCGTGTGACGCTAGGCGCGGATATCAAGGTCACCAGCATGGTCCTGGACGCGGCCCGGAAACGTTTCCCGAATGCAAGGCT
Organism: Terriglobia bacterium; assembly: GCA_025358575.1. Classification (GTDB taxonomy): domain Bacteria; phylum Acidobacteriota; class Terriglobia; order Bryobacterales; family Bryobacteraceae; genus JANYJA01. The sequence continues at coordinate 6,811 of JANYJA010000195.1, read as the reverse complement.
TAGTCTGGTGGGAAGCGCCAAATCGGCGGAGTTATTCGAGGCCAACAGTGAAATCCATCACGTGCGCGTCGAATATCCACGGGCTGCTTCCCTGCCCCAAAAACTCGCCGCCGGCGTCGACCTCGCAAGAAAAATAGATGCTCCGAACTCAATTGTGATCGATCCCGACTCGCGTCTTACGCAGCTCGGATTACTCCCTATCTGCGCCGAAGCCAATTACTTTTTCTTCGAGAGCCGGAGCTATGGCGGCAATGGGACCGAAAATCTTTCGGCGCTGACGCGGCGATGGCTTTGGAATACTTTCGGCGTAGAGGCGCACGCGAATATCGTGCCGCTCCGTGTGCCCACTGAAATGTCGCGGCCTTTCGCGACGGTAAGCTTCGGGGTAGGCGACAATCCCGCTAAGATGTTGGGCCCACACTTCGAGGGATCGCTACTGCGAACTCTGGGCGAACTTTTCCAGCTGGTCTGGGTCGACGCAGGAGCCGGGGGCGACGAAGCCGGGCGCGTTCAAGCGGCAGTTGTCGCGAGCGGTTTGAAAGACCGCTGTCGAACTTGGACCGGCTCGTTCGCGGGGTTTAGCTCGCTAATCGCACAGAGTAAGTTTTATCTCGGCTATGATTCAGCGGGCCAACACGCTGCCGCTGCCTTCGGGATTCCGCTCGTGTCCGTATTCGCAGGCTTTGTATCCGACCGCATGTTGGAGCGGTGGCGGCCAGCAGGCTGCGGTTCAATCGAAGTAGTATCGGTTTCGAGCGGTGTTGCGATTGAAGTCGTGCTCAACAATACCATTCGCGCTATGAATCGAATGTGTCACTTAAATTAAGACACCTCTTTTTTTGGCACTCTCATTGCTTCATGAGACGCGGGAGTACTTATGAAGAAAATGGGAGACTTTTTTACACGCGCGCTATTGACCGGCGGTCTATTAGTCGGCGGGCAATCTTTTGTCGCACGAGCTCAAGACGATACCAAGCCAGTCAAGGCGGACAATACCAAAGTGAACAAGCGCGACCGGGCGAAGACTGCGGTAACAGCTGATCAGCAGAAAGAGAACCGGCCTGATCGGGTAACCACGCAACAGATCCGGAAATCGCTCATCGCCGATAAATCGCTGTCACGCTATGCGCACAACGTGAAAATTGTGACCGTGAACGGAGCTGTCACTTTAAAGGGTCCGGTCCGTTCGGACGAAGAAAAGAAAGCGGTGGTAGCGAAGGCGGTCGAAGTAGCTGGAGCTGACAAGGTTACCGATAACTTGTCTGTGGCGCCGGCAAAATCTAAGAAGGCAAGCTAAGTAATTAAACCGTTAATCAAAGGAGACATCATGGCAGGCAAGAATACATCAGTGTTTGGGATTTATCCGACGCGCGCTCGCGCGGAAGAAGCTGTCGACGCACTTCGGCAGGCGAATTTTAGGAACACCGACATCTCCGCCCTTTTTCCGGATAATGCCGGGACGAAGGATTTTGCGCACGAGAAAAATACGAAGGCTCCTGAAGGTTCTGTAACGGGAGCGACTTCTGGAGCCGTCGTGGGCGGTGTTCTGGGCTGGCTGGCTGGCATCGGAGCCTTAGCGATTCCAGGCGTCGGTCCTCTAATTGCGGCCGGGCCAATCATGGGCATGCTCGCGGGTGCGGGCGCAGTGGGAGCAGTTGGCGGAGTGGTTGGCGCGTTGGTCGGTATGGGTATTCCAGAATACGAGGCAAAACGATACGAAGGCCGCGTGAAGAATGGCGGTATTTTGCTTTCCGTCCACTGTGACAGCTCAGATTGGGTGAAACGCGCTGAAGATATCCTGAAGCGGACCGGTGCGGAAGATGTTGCGTCAGCCGGGGAAGAAGGCGGCGGAGTCACTGACAAGCACAAGCACGACAGGCCGATGCACCAAGACACCAAGCGGGAAGTAGCGGACCTTAACGAAACAGCCGATTTGGACTACAACGAACGACCCCGCACGCGGACGTCGGGCGGCGGGTCGTACGAAGTCTGAACCGAGCGCACGTTACAATTCTTAGTTGTTCCAGACGATTACTCATGCCCTGGTGGCCTTCGGGCCACTCGGGCTATTCTTGCTTGCATTTCTGGATTCCGTCGGCATCCCCGTCGCCGGTCCGTTGGACGCGCTCGTTATCTTTCTCTCCGCTCAGACTCCTTTGCACGCTTGGTGGTTCGCCGGTATAGCCGTGATCGGCTCCACCTTCGGCAACGTTATCCTGTTTTTGACCTCACGTCGAGGCGGCAGGAAATTTCTTGAAAAATCGGCCTCTCCTGGCCGCGCCAAACGTTTTCGCGAATGGTTTCAGCGGTATGGCCTTATCACTGTCTTCGTCCCGGCTTTGATGCCAATTCCCATGCCGCTGAAGCTCTTTGTAATCTCCGCTGGCGCGCTTCGCACCAGCTTTCCGGCGTTTGTCGGCGTCATCTTACTGGCGCGCATGCTGCGCTATTTTGGCGAAGTCTGGCTTGGCGTTTCGTTGGGTGCAAACTCAACGGCTTTCGTGAAAGTTCACGCTTGGCATTTCATTATCTCCGCCCTCATCCTTTTTGTGGTCCTGTACCTCTTAGTTCGATTGAGCGACCGATGGCGTCGGCAAGTCTATTCCGAAACTGAAGTCCGTTAGACTGTGAACTGGAATTGAATGTCGAAGAAAGTCGCCGTCGTTGAGGACGAAGCCGAACTGGCGGCTCTCGTGGCATACAATCTGATTCGCAGCGGTTTCCAGGCCAAAATCCTTCCAGGGGCTCCAGATACTCTGGATTTACTTAAGGAATGGAAGCCCGATCTTATCGTCCTGGATGTGATGCTCCCAGATACCGATGGCTTCGACCTTTGTCGCAAGATCCGCAAGATCCCCGACCTCTCCCGCGTCCCCATCCTCTTCCTGACTGCGCGATCCGATGAAGTCGACCGCGTGCTTGGTTTGGAGATTGGCGGCGACGATTACATCACCAAACCTTTCAGCCCGCGCGAACTCATGGCCCGCGTGAAAGCCCATTTACGTCGCAGTGAACAGGATCTGGAGATTAGCGGGGTGCAGGTGGGCTCTTTCCGCCTTGATCGCGGCGCCCATCGCGTCTACCTTGGCGAGCGCGAACTCACGCTAACGTTTACCGAATATAAGTTGCTCGACTTTTTCCTGCTTCACCCCAGCCATGCGTTCGGCCGCGATCAGTTGCTCACCGAAGTGTGGGGTGAGCAGCACTTCGTCACGCCGCGCACCGTCGATGTGCACATCCGGCGGCTTCGCGAGCAGATTGAAGAGCAGCCCGATGAGCCGCGCCACCTCGTCACCGTCCGCGGCTTCGGCTACCGCTTCGAACCCGGGTCCTGATCTTCACGCAGAGTTTACCGCCTCGTAACCGTTTCTTAACGGTCCCGCCGCTAGAGTGGGGTTTAACACTGGCGAGGCATCATGAAAAAGATCCTTTTAATCGAAGACGATTCCGACCTGTTTTCTCTTCTGAAGTACAACCTGGAAAAAGAGGGCTTCAGTTTTGCAGGCACGCAAACCGGAAAGGGCGCGATCGAACTTTGCCGCCGCATTCGACCCGACCTCATTCTGCTCGACATCATGCTGCCGGATTCCGACGGCCTCGACCTTTGCAAAGGCCTTCGTAACGATGTCGATCTTGGGCAGGTCCCCATCATATTCCTCACCGCCCGCGCCTCGGAGACAGACCGCATTGTGGGTCTCGAACTGGGCGCGAACGACTACATCGTCAAGCCATTTTTCCTTCGCGAGGTGATCGCTCGCATCAAGCTGCAATTTCGCTCTCAGTCCGCGCCCGCTAGAGTTCTGAAGTCTGGTGGCATTGAACTCGACCGCAGCAGTTGCCAGGCCCGTCTACATGGAGAACAGCTTCAGTTGACCGCCACCGAATTTCGGCTTCTCGAATTTCTGATGAGCCGCACCGGAGTCGTCTTCAGCCGCGAACAGTTGCTCAACGCCGTGTGGGGACAGGATCGCGCGATTACCGATCGCACCGTGGACGTTTATATCTTGCGACTTCGCCAGAAAATCGAGGCCGACCCGGCGAACCCGATCATCATTCACTCCGTGCGCGGATTCGGCTACTCATTCGAGCCGCGCAACGTGGAAGTCCCCCGGTCCGTGCAAGCTGAGGCTCTATGTTAGTCTTGACCTCAAGTGGCGACAGACCTGATCGAAATTGATGTAGAGAACCCCTCGGAAAAGGCGATTGAGCGGGCTGCCGCCGCAGTGCGCCTGGGAAAGGTGGTAGCCATCCCCTCCGATGCGCTCTACACGCTGGTTGCCGACCCATTCAATCTTCGCGCCGTGAGCCGCGTCTTCCAAGCCAAGGGCCGCGAGGCCGACCGCTCGCTTCCTCTGCTTGTTGGAGATCTGGTGATGGTCGAGGATCTTGGCAAGGAGCTTTCGAGCCGTTTTTATCTCTTAGCGCGCCGTTTCTGGCCCGGCCCCCTGACCATCATCATTCCCGCTTCAGCCAACGTCCCGCTGAAAGTGACGGGAAACACTGGGCGCCTCGCTGTCCGTCAGTCGCCCTCCCAAGTGGCGAACAATCTGATCTCGCTGCTGAACCAGCCGTTAATCTCGACCAGCGCCAATATTTCAGGCAAGCCCACCTGCCGCAGCGGAATCGATGTCTTCGGCACCATGGATGGCAGCGTCGATCTAGTCCTCGATGGAGGCGTCTGCACAGGCCCCGGCGCCAGCACAGTCGATGTGACTGAACCCTATTGGAAGATGATCAAAGAAGGCACCATCAGCGAAAAAGAAATAGCCGATTGCCTAAGCGCCGCCTAGAAGCCGCTCTGTTTAGATCGCGACTGGAGTCTAAAACGGAAAATCGAATGCCACGGCGTGTTCCGGCATCCGACATACCTTCCAGCGTTAAACTTGATTTATGCCCCGCGCCCGACTGCTAGCCGTCACCATCCTCGCCGCCGGCTTGCTTCCCGCGTTCGCCCCCCCCCCCGCCGATTGGGTCCCCGCGCGCTGGAACTCCACCGATCCCAAATCACTCACCCTCCTCGCTAACACGCCTATCAACTGCCTCCTGCTCTCGTGGTCTGACAAAGAAGCGCCCTCTCTGGCTGCCTTCGCAACTGCCGCTAGCGTGAAAGGAATTTCGTCCTTCGCAATTTTAACTCCCGGCACCGACCCCGTCACGCCCGCCCGTGCCGCCGTGCGCGCCCATTTCGCCGGCATCGTTCTCGAAGGAGACTTCCCCCTAGACGTCGCCCCTCGCCTGCGTGACGCCCTGGCCGACACCCGCACTCCCGTCGTCGAAATTTCCGCGCGAAATCACATGAGACTCGGTGGCGCAGCGCCCATCCTCGGTACTTACCAGGGCGTCTGGCCCGGCATCCAGGTGGAAGCCGATGGCGCCGCCAAAGCCGGTCCGTCTGGCTCGGCCTGGATCGACACCAACTCCGGCTTTCTCCGTGCCGCCCGCGCCTGGGGAAACGCCACCGTCTGGCTCGCCAACCTCCCCCCGGAGAAATCCGTCATCACGCCCGAGCGCTATTTGCAAGTCATCGGCGACGCCGCCATGACCGGTTCACGCTGGGTCATCGCCCTTGACGATGACTTCTGGCAGCGCCTACTCAAGAGCGATCCCGCCAGTCTCAAAAGCTGGGGCCGCATCGGCCAACTCCTGCAATTCAACGAAAGCCACGCTGAGTGGCGTGCCTTCACACCCTTCGGCAAGCTCGCCATTGTGCAAGGCAGTGACGATGGCGCGCTCCTCTCTGGCGGAATTCTCGATATGATCGCCGTCCGCCACACGCCAGTTCGTGCGATCCCGCCGCAGAAGCTCACTAGGGAATCGCTGGCGGGCGCCTCCATGACTGTCAACGTCGATACAGATGCCCTTAGCCCCGAGCAGCGCGAAATCCTGCAAGCTTACACACGCGGCGGCGGCACCGTCTTTACCGGTCCTCCCGGCTGGAAGGAAGCTGCGCCACGAGACACCGGGCGCATTACGCTGAACGATAAAGAGTTGAAGCATATCGACGAAATCTGGCACGACATGCAAGCGCTAATCGGCCGCAAGAACCTCGGGGCGCGACTTTTCAACGTATCGTCCATGCTCTCGAATCTGATGAGCAGCCCAGACAATAAGCAGGTTATTGTTAATCTGGTGAATTACTCCGAGTATCCGGCCGAAGACGTGACCGTCATGCTGCTCGGCAAATATCATCACGCGACGCTGTTCATGCCGGACGCCAAGCCGCGCGACCTGGAAGTCTACGACAACGAAGAAGGCAGCGGCGTCGATATCAGCAAAGTTCCCAGCTACGCCACCTTGCGTTTAGACTAAGAAGATGACACGACGCGAAATGCTGGCCCTGGCAGGAGCTCTGCCGCTGGTCCGAAACTTGTCCGCCGATTCTGCCTCCAGCGCTCCGGTTGCCGCCGTCTCCATCGCCAAATGCGCGTCGTATGACGGCGACCTCACCGTCGCACTCGCGACCATGTTCGACCAGCTCGGCGGCCTGCCGCGCATCGTCCGCAACAAGACCGTGACCGTAAAGCTCAACCTCACCGGCAGCCCCGGCCTTCGTCTGCAGGGCAAGCCGCTTGGCATCACGCATTACACCAATCCGAAACTGGTCGCGGCGACGGCTCACTTGATGGGGCAAGCCGGGGCCAAGCGCATCCGCTTCGTCGAAAGCGCCTGGGCCAGTGGCGGCCCGCTTGAAGAGTATTTGCTGGATGCCGGCTGGAATGTGCGCTCGATGCTAACCGTCGCGCCGGGGATCGAATTTGAAAACACCAACAATCTGGGCAAGGGCAAGCGTTACTCGCGCCTGACAGTGCCC